>JADZEY010000063.1 GCA_020850315.1 Armatimonadota bacterium
CATCGGTTGTTCGGATCACCGTTGCGTTGCGGCCAACGGCAACCGCATTGCTGCGATTGATCACCACCACATCGTTCAGGTAGTTCTTCACTCCGGAAACGCACTCGGTCCAAGTAACCCCATCATCCACCGAGCGAAGGATGGTTCCTGAATCCCCGACGGCAACGCACAGCCCATCGCGGCACGCAACGTTCGTCAGTATCTGTTGACCTGGATACGGACGTTTCTCCCAGTTCTTTCCACTATTGGTAGTAGTGTAGATGGTGATTTGACTGGTGGGATCGGCTTTGAAATCCCTTCCCACTGCTACTGCAACGGCCACACCTTGTTGGCGCGCTGAAAAGGCAACTCCGCTAAACGTTGCGGCTGAGCCACTGGAGCGGATATGCCATGTAACTCCCGTATCATTTGAGGAGTGGATGCGTGCTGGCGAGCCGACGGCAGCAATGGTGCTGCCGTTCACCCCTATCCCTTGGAAGAGCGTTATTTCGGACAAGTCTGCTCCGTACAGCGCGCTCCATTGCTTGCCACCATCTATTGTTCGGTAGATGATTCCCGATCCTAACAGGTAGCCCGTTGTGTTTGTGATGAACACAACACGCCCCGGGGACATTCCAAAGTTTCGTAGTGAACCGCTCCATGTATAACCACCATCAGTTGTGGAGTAAAGAGGTCCCTGCTCCTTGAATTGCCCAGTTCGTCCTGCGGTGAAGCCGTTCAAGGAATCAAAGAAAAACACCCCTCGCAACTCTGGCCTTCTTCCTCCAGCACTCCCGCTCCCCTCGGTTCGCCGCAGCGTCCATGTGGCCCCACCATCGGAGGTATGGATCACCGTGTTCCATGCGCCAACCGCCCAGCCTTCCCGGGCGTTGATGAAGTGCATGGCATACAAGGGATTTTCTACGGGTGATGGTACGTTGTCCCATGTTTTTCCACCATCAACAGTGCGGAGGATGATGGCAGTGAGGTTTGTGCCACCAACCGCAACTCCAAGCATTGGCGTTATCATTGTGATATCCCAAACGGACTCCACATCCTCTGTCCCTCTGCTTCGTTGCTGCCATGTCGCTCCACCATCGGTGGTCTGCATCACTGTCAAGGCCGATCCACCAACCACTCCGTTCAGCGAGTCACGAAAATGAACTGCATGAAGTTGGGCTTTGGTATTGGCAGAACCGATGTTCCATGTTCTTCCTGCATCGTAGGTCATAATTGTTCCACCGTTCTCCCCAACCGCCACGCCAAACTGTTCCGTCACCATCTGCACGTCGTACATAGAGTTCCCCGTGGGCTTCGGGTTCAGCCACTCCCAGCCCAACGGTTGGGCTGGGAGCGCGAAGAACGGCACAAGCAACAACAGGCCCACACAAACACTCCGCCACCGGGTTTGTTGTGATACCATCAGTGCTCCTTATCAGTTATTTCGTGGAAAGTGATGGATCAGTTGGCGGGGCTATGCCACCACCATAGAGCGTGAAATCTGGACAGACACCAGTGCAGCCGCGGATATCGAAGATGTTCCCCGATTCGCACTGCGGATCGCCACCATAATGGGTTGAGCTTTTTGCCTGCGATGTACGGTTGCCTTGCGCATCCATGCAAACTTCCCAAATGACTACGCAGCAAGGTGATTCTCCACAAGAGATCGGGTCCGATTCATTACTGCCTGGGTTCCATTTCCAGCAAGGAGGAACAAGCGTGCGGATGATGTCTGTGCAAAACGTGTTACCATTGGGAAGAGCCTGTAACGGTGGAAACCCCATGGGATTAGCATCAATTAACGCTTGCGTCCCGTCAACAATTAATTGGCTTATTAACAACCCACTACAGGCAGGGTTGATTGGGGTAACATCATCAATGATAAGATCATACCACTTCCCCTGGCAAGCACTACGATGCCTATACGCAACTCGAACCCAACAATTTGTGTTGGGAATACGAACGACTGTCGTGTCAGGCACAAATGGATCCGTACAGAGATCATCATCAATGGCATACACGCACGGTGGGTTTTCGTTTTGCGCTTGTAGTTCAGGGGCAAATAGCCCACCGCAAGCAACAAGCATCAGTACTGCGGCCAGAAGGCGTGTCGGCCAGAAGGCGTGTCGGCCAGAAGGCGTGTCGGCCAGAAGGCGTGTCGGCCAGAAGGCGTGTCGGCCAGAAGGCGTGTCGGCCGTTGGCCGACACTTCTGCGAAGTGGTGTTCCATGATGTCATAATGGATTATGATGAGAAGAGAGTGCAGCGCGTTTCGCCGCACAACAAATGACTGAAGCAATCATGGGGGCAGACCGGCGGCAATATTATGGCAAAGCGCGAGAAGATGCAAGCCGTAGCGATAGTTTTTTATCCATCAGCAAATGGTGCTGATTGCTTGGCCACAGGTGGCTTCCACGCCCACCTGCTTCGCTGCAAGCAGCTTCGCGTCCCCCCAGGGAATATCGAATGGCGGAAATGTCGAATGTCGAGTGTCGAATGAAGAATAACCCCTTCGCTACTGACCAATGACCATTTTTTTGAGAAACTCTGTCGGTTCGGCAGCCGAGCAGATGCTCGGCGATCCCAGGGGGGGGAGCGATGCTTCACCGAACCCTGGGGTGTCCAACCTCTTCACCACTGACCACTGACCACTGACCACTGACCACCGCCCCCACTTTACTTTTTCGCAAACCTTTTCTGGTCATCTGCGGCATCGGCATTCTTCAACTTCCTGTATGTTCGCAGCCATGATTCTTGGCGCACATACTTCCGTTGCGGGGGGATTGCATAACGCCATCGAACGCTCCAAAACGTTCGGCGGGACGGCACTGCAGATCTTCTCCAAAAACAACAACCGCTGGGCCGCGCCGCCGCTTGGGCCGGAGGCAATCCAGCAATGGAATGCTGCGTTGCTGAACTCCCCTATCCCACGCTCGGCAGTGGCAATCCACGACAGCTACCTTATCAACCTTTGCTCCCCCGACGAAACAACGCTTGGCCGCTCGATTGAAGCGTTCATTGATGAACACCACCGCGCGGCGCAGCTTGGCGTGCGGCTGCTGAACTTCCACCCCGGCGCGGCCTGCGGGCGCGACCCCGAAAGCGCGATTGCACTGGTTGCCGAAAACATCAACCGCACACACGAGTCCACCAGCGGGTTGGATACCATTTCCGTGATTGAGACCACCGCCGGACAAGGGACAACATTAGGGGCGCGGTTCGAAGAAATCGCGGCGATTATTGCACAGGTTGATGACCAGTCGCGCGTGGGCGTTTGCTTGGACACCTGCCACGTGTTCGCTGCCGGCTACGACATCCGCACCGAGCATGGATACCGTGAGATGATTGCGGAGTTCGATGCGTTGATTGGATTACAACGCCTTCTGTTGTTCCACCTGAACGACTCCAAAGCTGCGCTTGGTTCGCGGGTGGATCGGCATGAGCATATCGGGAAAGGGAAGATCGGCGAAGAAGGATTCCGCGCATTGATGAGCGATGAACGGTTCGCCGCCGTGCCGATGGTGATTGAAACCCCAAAGGGGAAGGAGATGCTGGAAGACGTTGAGAATTTGGAGTTGCTGCGGAGCTTTGTGCCAGCCGAATTATTGCAACACTGATGCCCAACAACCGCGACCGCCTTGCGCTTGATTTCCGGCTGAAACGATTTCAGCGGGGGGCCGAGTACAGCCTGCTGGTCACGATTTTTTTGTACTACTTAATGGCGTTCCAGGGGTGGTACCAGCTGCCGATTGCGCTGTTTGCTGGCGGGCTGATGTTCGGGATGAACTTTCATCTTACTCAGCTTCGCGAACGCCGCCGCACCGCCGCGCCGGAAAACCGTTCGCGCATCCTTGCCGATACTCTAGAGTCCATCCTGTTCATGGTGTTTATTGGCGTTTCGCTGGCGGTGGGATTTATTTGGCGAAGCAACCAGTTCACCGAGCAGGAGATGTACGCCTACATGGCCGCAACGTTGATTGGCCTGTTTGCTGCGGGAATGTTGGGCGAGATCGTTTGGCAACGGCGGAATTTCCGGCGGTTAAGCGTTGGGCAGCGGGTCCACTACATCATCAATCTGCGCCGCACAATTATTCTTCCCTACACAAACTCACGGCAAAACCAGAAGTGATGGTTATGTTTGTGGGGAGTTGGTAGTGGTCAGTGGTCAGTGGTTCGTAGTCCGTGGTCAGTTGCAAAGGGTAGTCGTTGGTAAGAGGGCCATCCTTCACTTTTCACTTTTCACTTTTCACTCTTCGCTCTTCATTCAACATTTCGTACCAACCGAACTCGCGCCTTGCCATTCGACATCCAACAATTTTTTGAAGACTCATTCCGCGAAAGTGCGGAGGTAAAGCTGAAGACCATCCAAGCGTGTTCGGTGCCGATTCTTGCTGCGGTCCAGGCGATTGCCGACACCTACCGCAACGGCGGCAAAGTGCTGTTTTGCGGCAACGGAGGAAGCGCGGCGGATAGCCAGCATCTTGCCACCGAGCTGATGATCCGTCTGAACCACGACCTTCAACGCCCCGCGCTTGCGGCAATCAGCCTGTGCACCGATCCATCAAACCTGACGGCTGCCGGAAACGACATTGGCTTCGATAACGTTTTTGCACGCAATGTTCAAGGCTTGGGTCGCGCCGGCGATCTTCTGGTGGCAATCAGCACAAGCGGGCGTTCCCCGAACGTGGTGCGCGCGGTAGAAATGGCACGAAGCCTAGGGATGACATCCATCGGGCTGCTTGGCGGAACCGGCGGAACCTTGAAAGATATGTGCGACGTTTCTATCATTATCCCTTCCAGCAACACCCAACGTATTCAGGAAGGGCATATCACTGTGGGCCACGTCCTGTGCGAATCTGTGGAACAACTTCTGTACGGAAACCATGCGTAAATCACTGAACCTTCTGCTCTCTGCTTCCCTTCTCTGCCTCTTGCTTGCCATCACGGCGTCGGGCCCCGATGCTGCTGGGGCCAAGCCAGCTGGGCTTACCCCATCGGCAGCAATCAGCAGCAGCGACTCGGCACGGGCATTGGAGAAGTTAGCTGCCGACCTGAAGGCGATCATCGCACTCCCCCAGGAATTGCAAGCCGGAAAGGTTGGGGTGATGGTTCACTCCCTTGCCACCAATCGGGACTTGTTCACACTGAATCCTGACCGTGCGCTGACCCCGGCATCCACCACCAAAGTTGTCACCTGCTTCACGGCGCTAAGCGAGCTTGGCCCCAACTACCAGATCAACACCATCATTGCCAGCGATGCCAAGCCACAGAATGGAGTTGTGCAAGGGAACCTGTACGTGAAAGGCTTCGGCGACCCGTTCCTGACCGTCAGCGATATTGATGCACTGGTTGAGCAAGTGACCTCCGCCGGAATCCGCCAAGTCACCGGAAGCGTTGTGGGGGATGGAACCTTTTTCGACAACCACGCCAACCGCTTTGACTACAGCGGCGATGCCGACGAAGTTGAGCCGGTTGCCCCAATCCACGCCCTAACGATTGAACGCAGCCAGTTCACGGTCATTGTCTCCTCGCCACGCACGCCGGGGCTTCCCTGCAACGTGCAAACGTTTCCGCGCAGCGAGGGGATTGAGATTATCAACACGGCGGTCTCGGCTGCCGCGCCAGCACGGCGCGGTGGCGGAAAAAGCCGGAAAGGGGGGAAGAAACGGAGGTCTGATCTTCTGATGCCAGGGTTCACCCAGCAGGCGCAACGCTACGGTGACCAGTTCCCGATTGCAGAAAGTGAGGAACTTCAGCAGAAGAAAGGGAAGAAAGCCACTGCAAAAACTGCTCCGAAAAAAGGGAACAGCAAAGGGCAGCAAGCCACAGCCAAACGGAGCGTTGCGGGAAAGACCCCAGCAAAAAGCAACGGGAAAGCTGCCCCGCCTGCACCAAAAAAATCCAGAACAGCCACGCCAACCGTGACTGCGCGCAATGGGATCACCATCAGTGTGGCAAACCGGGATGGGAAACAGGTGGTGACCGTCAGCGGCACACTTACCGCAAACAAAACGATCAGCAACCACTACCTGATGAAAAACCCAGCTGCCATTGTTGCCGGAATCGTCCACAACCGGTTGCGTTCGGCAGGGGTGACGATTGGCGGCACAACGATCAGCGGCGCGGCCCCGGCAACCGCCCACACAATCGCCACCAACAGCCGCCCACTGACCGAGGTGCTGACGTACGTGATGAAGAACAGCAATAATTTCTTGGCGGAATACACCTTCAAGATTATTGGCGGGGCAAACGGCGGACGGACTGAAACGGCGAAGAAATCGGTGGAGAAAATTCAGCAGCGGATGAGCCTTGCAAAAGTCCCATTCCAGCAGTGTGTGGTGAACGACGGGTCGGGGTTATCGCGCCGGAACTGCTTGTCGGCAGCAAGCCTTACCGGGATTATGAACGCCGCCCACAACGACCCCAAAATTTTCCCAACATTCTACTCCCTGCTTTCGGTTGCCGGGGTTGATGGAACCCTGCGCAAGCGAATGCGCGGAACCCCAGCCGCAAACAACGCCCACGGCAAAACCGGGACATTGCGGAACGTTGCCGCCCTTACCGGATACGTCACCACCCAGGATGGCGAACTGCTCAGTTTTGCAATGCTGATGAACGGTGGCAATGTTGGCGGATACCGCGCAGTACAGGATAAGTTAGCGGTGCGGCTTGCCTCCTTCAGCTACTCCGAAGGGCTGGAACCAGTGGCCACCCCACAAGCCCCCCCCCCCGAAACCCCTGCGGCAGAAGCAAAAGGGAAACGGTAGCCCGGTAACAATAACTGGGCAATGCGTGTTTATTGCCGCAACCAGATTGCGGCGGTTGCGGCTTCGGCTGATGCTTGTTGATTGGAATAATTTTCTGTAACGGTACGGCAAAATTTCATAAAGTGCTTGCCAGTTATGGGTTGCTCTCTTCATATTTGCGGCGTTCACAGCATCCGCCATCGAAGCTCCGCCTATTTCTCCTGATCTACCGAACTCCAAGTTTCCCGAATAGAACGTATCCAGCGAACACCGCAACCGCGTGCGGCACCGCCGAATCTTCCTGACGCAACTTTTCATTTGATCCAGAATTTGACATGATGTGCCTGGGGCATACGTTGCCACCAACGCACACCAGCGGAACCGCAACCATCCCACGGATATGTACCGTGGGGAAGATGGTAGCGTAGTGGAATGGTACACTGCACCCAACAGCGCAATCGCGTACCCTATTCCCCTGCCAACCCAATCGTGGCTGCTGCAACACCCTTTTCCCCCAAGTACGGGCATGCTCCCACAATACACTGACTGCCAAACAACACACAATCCATAACTCACACCATGCCAAGCAAAGAAGAGGCAACAGCGCCGAGTCTGCTAGACATTGCAGAGCTGAAAGCAAAGCGCATTGCCGAACTTACCGAGATCGCCAAACGGCTGAACGTTCCTGATTACAGCAGCTACCGCAAGCAGGAACTGATCTTCAAAATTTTAGAGGCCCAAAGCCAAGCCCAACGCCAAGAAGGACGCGACAACGGGATCAATTTCTCCGAAGGTGTCCTTGAAGTCCTTCCCGACGGCTACGGATTCCTCCGCTCCAGCGACTACAACTACCTCCCCTCGCCCGACGACATCTACGTCTCCCCCAGCCAAATCAAAAAATTCGGGCTACGCACTGGCGATACTGTCAACGGCCAAGTCCGCTCGCCAAAGGAAGGGGAACGATTTTTCGCACTGCTGAAAGTTGAGCAGGTGAACTATCAATCCCCCGATGTGATGCGCGATCGCACCATCTTCGATAACCTTACCCCACTGTACGCCAACAAAAAACTTCTGCTGGAAACCACCCCGGGCGAGTACTCCATGCGAATCATGGACCTGCTGACCCCAATCGGCAAAGGGCAGCGCGGGCTGATTGTCTCGCCACCAAAATCTGGCAAAACAGTCCTGCTGCAGAAGCTGGCCAACTCCATCGCCCGCAACCAACCCGATGTGAAGCTGATCGTTCTGCTGATTGACGAACGCCCCGAAGAAGTTACCGACATGGAACGCTCGGTCCAGGCCGAGGTGATAAGCTCCACGTTCGATGAACCACCAGAACGCCACGTCCAAGTTGCCGATATGGTCATCGAAAAAGCCAAGCGGTTGGTGGAAGCTAAATTCGATGTGGTGATCTTGCTGGACTCCATCACCCGCCTTGCGCGTGCGCACAACACGGTGATCCCCCACTCCGGCAAAATCCTTTCCGGCGGTGTGGATGCCAACGCGTTGCACAAGCCAAAACGGTTCTTTGGCGCGGCCCGCAACATCGAAGAAGGGGGATCGCTGACGATTATCGCCACCGCGCTGGTGGATACCGGATCACGAATGGATGAGGTGATCTTCGAGGAGTTCAAGGGGACCGGCAACATGGAAATCATCCTTGACCGCCGCCTTGCCGACCGCCGCGTCTTCCCAGCGTTCGACGTAATCCGAAGCGGAACCCGCCGCGAGGACCTTCTGGTGGAATCCACCGACCTGAACCGTATCTGGATCCTTCGCAAAGTCATCAGCGATATGACTTCGATGGAGGCGATGGAGTTCCTGCTGGATCAGATGCAGGGGACGAAATCGAACAAAGAGTTTATAAAATCCATGAACTCCTAACCAGAATCCTCCCCCTCCCTATCCCCCTCTTTCTCCGCACGTTGTTGGCTGATACAGAAGGCCAACAACTGCGGGGCAACATGATGGACTTCCGTTTCGTCATGCCGGGGGCGCGGGAAGAGTAAGCATCACACCCCGCGCTGCTTCATGCCAGCAAGGGCGGGAAGCACCACAACCAACACGACGAGTAAGAAGAACCGAACAGCAGATTATGAACACAGCAATATCACCGCGACACAGTGCCGAGGAAATGACCCCAAGCCAGATTGTCGCCGAATTGGACAAATACATTATTGGCCAGCACAACGCAAAAAAATCGGTGGCGATTGCGCTGCGGAACCGTTGGCGGCGGCAGCAAGTGGGGGGATGGATGCGCGAAGAAATCATGCCGAACAACATCATCATGATTGGCCCAACGGGGGTCGGGAAAACCGAGATCGCACGGCGGCTTGCGCGGCTTGCCAACGCCCCATTTTTGAAAGTGGAGGCCACCAAGTTTACCGAAGTTGGCTACGTTGGCCGCGATGTCGAGTCAATCGTCCGCGACCTGACGGAAATCGGCGTGGCAATGGTCAGGGCCGAGTACAACGCACGGCTTCACCAACAAGCGGAATCGCGAGTGGAGGAACGATTGCTGGATTTGCTGCAACCGCGCAACGTCAGTTTCAACCTGCCATTTGCCGCCCCCGGTGCCCAGATCCACACCCCCGACTCGGCGGCGCGGAAGGCCGAACGTGAGAACTTGCGGCAACGATTGCGCAATGGCGATTTGGATGCTGTGCAGGTGGAAATGGATGTGTTCGATGACTCGCAGGCATCGCAGATGGCCGCAACGTTCAGCAGCCTTGCTGGCGACGAAATGGGGCGCAATCTGCAAGAGATGATGAGCAACATGCTCCCGAAACGCTCGGTTCGCCGCACCATCCCAATCAGCGAAGCACGCCGCCATGTGATGGCCGAGGAGACCTCCAACCTTGTTGACAACGATGCTCTGATCCGCGAGGCAATCACCCGCGTGGAAAACTCCGGAATCGTCTTCCTGGATGAGATTGACAAAGTTGCCGGCGCCGGCAGCACCAGCGGCCCCGATGTCTCACGCGAGGGGGTTCAGCGGGATTTGCTGCCAATCGTAGAAGGAACCACCGTCAACACAAAGTACGGCCCAGTCCGAAGCGACCACGTGCTGTTTATCGCTTCCGGCGCGTTCCATATTTCCCGCCCCAGCGACCTGCTGCCGGAACTGCAAGGACGCTTCCCTATTCGCGTGGAGCTTGACTCGCTAACGGCTGATGATTTTGTGGAAATTCTGACCCGCCCAGAGAACGCTTTGGTGAAGCAATACAAAGCACTGCTGGCTACCGAGGGGTTAGATATTGTGTTCAGCGATACCGGCATCGAGGCAATTGCAAAAGTAGCTGCCGAGGTGAACGAGGAAGTGGAGAATATCGGGGCACGGCGGCTGCACACGGTGATGACCAACCTTCTGGAAGAAGTGCTGTTCAACGCCCCCGACAATATCGAGCAGCAGACCATCAACGTCACCCCCGAGCTGGTTCGCAAGCGTCTGGAAAGCGTCACCAAAAACCAAGAACTGAGCCGGTACGTGCTGTGAGGTGAGTGAGGTCTGTGATGAGTGAGATAAAGTGGGTGAGATGAAGTGAGTGAGATGAAATGATTCAGTTCCACCGATTTACCGCTGCGGCTGGCTTTGGGAAAAGGCCAGCCGCAGTAGTTCCATCCCCCCTTGTTGCATCGCTTCGGTTAGGTCATCCCCCTCCATGTTAGCAAGCATTGCAACCGCAATCCGGTGTTCGGGAAGGATCATCAGCAGGGCGCGGCAGCCCGATTGCGCACCATCGTGCATGACCAATTTTCCCAGGGGCGTTGCGGCAACAAACCACCCAAGCCCGCACGGCATTGCTACCCGGTGCTCGGGGCTGCCAAACTGAGCATTGGTCCACATCAACCGCAGTGTGGTGTCGGCAAGAAGACGATGCTGGAACAACGCCAACGCAAAGCGCGCAAGGTCGCTGGCGGTAGAAACCAAACCAGCCCCCGGAACGCGGTCGCTAAGGTTCAGCGGATTTGCAGGAACCACTTGCCCGGCAAGCGTGCGGGTGTACCCATCGGCAATCTGTGCATCCCCCGCCTGGCGGATCTGGGCGATTGATCCGCTGCGGCGCATCGCTGCCGGGGCCAGCACCAGCGTTGCAATGGCCTGCTCGAACGGCTGGCCACTCACGTGCTCCACCAACCGCCCAAGCAAATTGAACGCGTAGGTGCTGTAGTGGAACTGGGTTCCCGGCGGGAACAGCAGCGAGTCGTTCGCCACAATCCCAACGGATTCGGTAACGGAGGGGAAGTAGCGGCGGTTGTAGTTTTCGGCGGGGCCGTTGTAGTGGCGGATGCCAGAGCAATGCGCCAACAGCTGGCGCACCGTAACGGGATACTGGCGGAATGGATACTGGGGGCAGTAGCGTTGAATTGGAGAATCCAGCCCAACCCTCCCCTGCTCCACCAAGCGCATCACCGCAACCGCTGTCAGCGTTTTGGAGACCGACGCAAGGCGGTAGCACGCATCGCCCGTTGCGGCCACCCTCCCTTCGGCATCCAACGTGCCGAACCCTTGTGTGAAGATGATGCCGGTATCGCTTGCCACAGCAACAGCAATGCCGGGCATCGGTATCGCTTGGCGGATGCGCTCAACAACCTTCGCAACGGCCACAGCTTCCGGTTGTTCCTGTGGCTGGGCAACGGCAGAAACGGCAACGCAGCCAACCAGTAGAACCGGAAGAAGCCATTTTGGAACGGTGTTTTGCTTCATCAAATTTTCCCCCTACTCACTTCCGCTGCGGCCCCATCTGTTGCTCCACCACCTGCATCTCCACACGGCGATTCATGGCGCGGCCATTGTCGGTTGCGTTGGCAGAAATGGGGCGAGTTTCGCCGTAGCCTTCGGAGGTGATTCGGCCAGCAACAACGCGATTCCCCACAAGGTACGATTTCACCGCTGCGGCCCGCTGCTGCGATAACTCCATGTTGAACACCGGATCCCCCACGTTATCGGTGTGCCCGCTGATGGCAATGTCGAACTCCGGATTCTCCCGCAGCAACCGCACCACCCTATCCAGATCCGCAATGGACTCCCGTTTCAGCAGCGATTGCCCAAAATCAAAAAACACCAACAACCTGGTGGAACCGTTCAGCGGCTGAAGCTGGAAATCCATCTGCAGATACTGAGTGGACTCAAGGTCGTAGGGGACGTTCAGCTCTTGCGAGTAAAACAGATGATCGGGGGCAAGTCCGGTAATCGCGTACCGCCGCCCGCGCGGAAGCACCACTGCGTATTCACCCGTTTCTGGGTTGGTGATTGTTGCGCCGATAACATCGCTGGTGGCCAAGTCAACCACTTCAATCGTGCCAAACAGCGGCTTGGCAGTGGTGGTTGTAACGCGCCCTTGGACCACCACAAGCGGATCAATCGGGAAGGGAACGGGGGTCACACGATAGAGGTCGTAGCCGCCGGTTCCGTTGGTTCGGTTGGAAGCAAACGTGGCCAGGCGGCCATTGCTGGAAAGGGTGAAGGAGATGTCATCCGCCTTGCTGTTGACTGGCGCGCCGATGTTCCGCACGTCGGCTGTGTCGGCGGCAAACGTGGCGGTGAACAGATCGAAACCGCCCAAACCGGGATGGCCGTTGGATCCAAAAATCAGCGTTTGATGATCGGGGGAAATCCACGGCGAAACTTCGTCGAAAGCTGTGTTGATCTGGCTTCCGGCGTTGATCGGTTGCCCCCAATCCCCTTCGTGGGTGCGGCGGCAAAACCAGATGTCGCGCCCACCGGCCCCGCCCGGGCGGTCGCTGCTGAACCAAAGCACGCTTCCATCGCCACTAACGCAGGGCTGCGAATCCCAGAACGGGCTGTTGACCGGCAAGCCAAGATTTTTGGGGATCATCCAAGGGGTAAGATTGGCGGGAACGCTGCCACGTGGGCCGGCATCAACGCTGTACAGATCGCAATCGCCCAAGCCGTAATCGCAGCCCGAAAAATACAGCTGCTGACCCGACGGCATCACCGACGGCATCCCGTTGCTTTGTTGGTTGTTGATCTGTGGCGCAACTTCGGGGGGAAGCCACACGCCACCACGGATCTGCCGCGCCACAAACAGGCTGTGCTTCCCCGGCGCGCCGCTTCGGTTGCTGGTCAGATAGGCCACCGTGGTGTCCAACGGAATTGCTACGCCGAACTCATCCGCCGGGGTGTTCAGCTCATTCCAGGGGGTCACCGCAAGCCCGGTTCGCTTCACCTCATCTTCGTTCAGCAACGCCGGGCGGATCACACTGCTTGGCGAACCACAGCCGCCAACCAATGCTCCCCAAACGGCCAACGCTGGCAATAGCAACATCAGCCATACTGCTCTTCGGGCCGAAACAGCAACAATGATGCTCATCATAAAAAAAAGATGCTTGGCGATGAGTTGGGAATGACGTGTGCGCATTGTGGATTACTGCAACTGATACTGCAACGTGGCCGACAGGGAGTAAATGCCCAGGTCGGAGTTGGGGGATTTATTGATGGCGTTCATTCCAAAATCTAACGTGAGCTCCGGAAGGAAATTCCAATCCTGGCTGATGGGATAGGTTAGCCCAACCCCAAGCCGCAAGGCATAATGGAGGTTCGCCAGCTCAGGAACTTCCCCCGATTCCTCGATGGCGTTGCGGTTTGTTCCCGGATACAGCAGGCTGCCCCCGTTCCCGAAACTACGGGTTCGTTCCAGCTTGGAGGAGATGGCGTTTGCGGCATTCAACCCGAACAGCAGGTAGAATTTTGAGAAATCCAACTTTGCGGCCCCCCCCCACCGAAGGTAGCCAACCGTGGCGGTGAACTCATGGGCCGAACCCGCCAGAATCGTGTCGCCACGGCTTGTGGTTGCTGGCTCGCTAACGGCTCCCGCACCCCCAAACGAACTGTGGACATATTCCGCCGAGGTGACAATCGAAAAACCGGTGTTCAGCGGGAACTCTAGATTTAGCCCAAGCTGGTAGCCAAACCCGGCCGCCACGCCGTAGATATCAGCCTCGCCCGAGACCTTCCCAACATCCAACGGCACGTTATCCAGATAGACATCGTTGGAGTACGCCGAGCGGTTGAACCCGGCTTTCAGGGCGACCTTCAGGTTGGGGGTGTTGCGGCGGGTGTTTGGCGTAAGGACATCGCCAGGGGTCGGCGTTGGCAACGGCGTGGTAACGGCTGATAACGCACCATTCCCCTCGGTTTCCACGGTTTGCGAAACGGCCACCGTGAACCAAAAAAAGAAGCTGGCAACAAGGGAGCTTGCCATTACAACAAGGCGGCAAAGCGGGCAGAAACGTTGCATGAGTGGAGTAACGATAAAGATGCCAATAGAAACAAGGTTCGTTTGCCAGGCCGAAGATAGCGCGGCCAGCGGGTATTTCCGCCACAGTTTCCCAATATCAGCGGGGCTTGCATAGAAATTCACACGATTCCAGTGGACGATTCCGTTCATTGCCACCGTTGCTGGCTTGCCAACAGCGGGGCAAGCAAGTAAATTTGCCAGCGTCTGATGCTGGAACTTCAGTTGTTGCTTCTGGCAGTACATGCGCCGGGTTCGGTTCAAGCTTGCGAAACACGCAGCGCGCTTCAACACTGCAACACAACAAGGCCTGTGATGGATTTTCTACAAGACAATTTCTGGATCATTCTTGGCGTGGCCTTTTGGCTGTTTAGCTCACTGTTCGGCGACAAAAAGAAGAAAGCCGAAAAGGAGGCCCAGCGGAAAGAACTGATGGAGAAAGCCCGCGAAAAACGCCAAGCCGCAAAAGCGGACGTAAGCCGGCAATTCCAGGAAATAGCTGCACGCCAGCCGGAGTCGGAAGGGGGCATTGGGAACTCCCTGAAAGCACTGATTGCCGAAGCCGAGCGGCGTATCCAAGAAGCGAGCGAAGAAGCGGAGCGACCGGAACCTTCTTCCGCCAGGGCGGCTGCGCCAAAGCCGGTCCAACGGCAGCAGATCAAAGAGCTGGTGAGTATGCCGGATACCGACTTCGAGTCGTTCGACGCGCTCCCGACTGCCGACCAGACGCAGGGCAAAACGGAAAAATCTATCGAGCGGATTGATTACGACACCCAGACGCAAGCGTTTGGGTTCCATGAAGCAATCAACGAGACGGTTGAGCAGGAGTATCACATCGCTGGGTTCCAGCATTTCCAATCGGCGCATGGTTTCACCCACCCTGGCGGGCGGCCACAGGTTGTGCAATCGGCGACGATAGCCGAGGAGCGTTCGGCCTACGAAGAACTGTTCAGCAACGCCGATGACGTTCGCCGGATGGTAATCCTGAAAGAAATTTTTGATAAACCGCTTGCACTCCGCCGCTAATGGCCACAACCTTCTACGATGATCGGCTTCGCCCGTCAAGCCCCAGAACTACGAGCGAATCGGAAGCATTCCGTTTTGACTTCCGCACCTTTCTGGTCACGATGGCCCTGGTGGGGGTTGGGCTTATCTCCGTTTATAGTGCCACCTACGATTCCGGCGCGTCAACAATTTTCCAATCGCAATTGATGTATGCGATTGCTGGGTTGGTGGTGATGCTATCGGTGGCGTTCGTGCCGGACCGCTGGCTGCGGGTTAGCTCCATTCCGCTGTACGCGCTTGGGATGCTGCTGCTGATGGCGGTGCTGGTTATCGGGACCGAACGCTACGGCCAGAAGAACTGGATTATCATTGGGTCGTTCAGCTTGCAGCCGTCGGAGTTGATGAAAATTGGGACGCTGATGTTCTCGGCACTCTTCATCAGCCGCGAAGGAAAATCCCTCACGTACTGGCGCGATTTGGGGACGCTGGTGGCCATTGTGATGATCCCCGTTGGGCTGATTATGGTCGGGAAGGACACCGGATCGGCAACGGTGTACATGGTGATGTTGCTGGCGATTGCGTTCTGGGGTGGGGCCGATTTATTTCTCCTCTTCTCGCTGGTTGCCCCGGCAATGATTGGGTTGGTGGCGTTGCTTGGATCCATCAGCGGCTACGGCAGCATTCCGTTGTACGTGGGGCTTGCGGCGTTGCTTGGGGCCATGCTTCTGTTCCGGCGGCGGATGTTGCCAACTATGCTGGCATTTGGGTTATCGCTGGCGGTGGGGTTATCCACGCCGATCATCTACGACCACCTTCCCCCCCACATGCAGAACCGCCTTGCAACATTTCTGAACCCGGAGCTTGACCCGCAAGGAGCGGGATATCACGTTATCCAGTCAATGCTTGCCGTGGGGGGGGGCGGGTTGTCGGGGAAAGGTTTTTTGCAGGGGACGCAAACGCAGCTTCGGTACATCCCTGAGCAGTGGACTGATTTCATTTTTTGCGTGCCGACCGAGGAGTTTGGGTTTCTGGGGGGGGTGCTGGTGATCGGCTTATTGGTGCTGCTGATTTGGTTCGCTGTGGACACCGCTAACCACCTGCGAAGCCGCTTTGAATCCACCATCTGCTTTGGCATTGCAGCGGTAATTTTTTACCACATGACCATCAACATCGGAATGGCTATCGGGCTGGTTCCGGTGATGGGCATTCCGCTGCCGTTCCTCTCCAAAGGTGGATCCTCGCTGCTGCTGAATATGTTTATGATTGGCCTTCTGCTCAACTTCTACCGATTCCGAACCGACGTGCGACGGTTCTAATGACTATGCTCACACTTGCGAAGTTCACCGAAGCCCTTCTCCCGCTTGCCTACTGCGCTGCGGTGGCAATGTACGCCATGGCGTTTCTGCGCCGCGATGAACGCGCCCAACGCTGGGGGCGGCCAGCCGCAATGGTCGCGTTGGTGGTCCACTCGCTGCTGATCTTCGCGCTGACAATGCACCACGGCCACTGCTTGGTCTATACTCCGTTCGAGCTGATGACCATGCTTAGCTACACCATCACCCTTACCTACGTGGTTGTTGAGCTTGCCACCAGTGAGCGTGGCACAGGGGTATTTTTTTTGGGGTTGGCGTTGGTCTTCCAAACCGTCTCCTCCATGTTCGGCCCCGGCGTGGAATCTACCGCGCCGAACCCTGCGCTGTTCGATAACAACGTTGGGCTGCATATCGCTGCGGGGTTGTTTGGCTACACTGGGTTTGCGATGTCGGCAGTGTATGGCGCGCTGTACTTACTGCTGTACCATGAGATTAAATCGAACCGGTTTGGGGCGTTGTACAATCGGCTTCCCAGCTTGGGATTGCTTCAAAGAATGGGTGAGCTTTCCGCACTGATGGGGCTGCTGTTTTTGTCGGTTGCCATTGCGATTGCGATGGTGGCCTTGCCTAGCATTCTTCCCACCTTCAGCTATTCCGATCCAAAACTGATTGTTGAGTTTGCAATCTGGGGGCTGTACGCCGCGACGCTTCTTGCCCGCTACGCCCTGCGGCTTGATGGCCGCAAAGTGATGATCCTTTCGCTGATTGGCTTCTTTGGTTCGGTGCTCTCGCTAACGGTTATCAACGCACTGCTAAGCGGATTCCACAAATTCAATTGATCCCCCCCTCTCCCCCCCCCCAATCGCCGCGCCCGCCATGCTCAATATCCATGCCATAGGAACCTCCCACAAACACTCCCCCGTGGAAGTGCGGGAACGCCTTGCCTTTGGCGAAGAAGAGCTTCCCGACGCGCTGCGTGATCTTCAAGAAACCATCCCGGGCGAATCAGCAATCATCTCCACCTGCAACCGAACGGAGCTCTATCTGCGCCCTTCCGCCGAAGGGATCAATGCCGAGCAACTGAAGGATTGGCTGCGCGAACGGAAAGGGAGAGACATTCCCGACAGCTACTTTTTTCAGCTGCATGGATCCACCGCTGTGCGCCATTTGTTGGAGGTTGCCAGCGGCGTGGATTCGCAGGTGATTGGCGATATCCAGATCATCGGCCAAGTGAAGCAATCGTACCTGATTGCACGCCAGCAAGGGGCAGCCAGGAAAGTGCTGACCCGATTGTTCGAGACCGCGCTCCGCACCGGAAAGCGAGTGAAGACCGAAACCGATCTGTTTGCTGGCGCGGTCTCCATCAGCTACGTAGCGATTGAGCTTGCGCGGAAAATTTTCTACCCCATAACCAACAAACGGACGCTGGTGATTGGCGCGGGGGAAACGGGGGAAATGACGGTTCGGAACCTTCACGCACAGGGGGTTCGGAGCGTGACCATCAGCAATCGAACCGAGCAACGGGGGCTTGATCTGATTGGGCGGCTGGGGTTTGGCGAATGGATGCCGCTGCCAACGCTGAACGAACGGCTGCATGAGTTCGACATCGTGATTGTGGCCGCTGGCGCGCCAACGTGGCTGGTTGGCTACGAAGCCGCACGCACGGCAAGCCAGCGGCGCAGCGGCCAAACGCAGCTGTACGTTGACATCTCCGTTCCACGCAATGTTGACCCGCGCGTCGGCACCATCCCGAACGTCTTCTGCAAGGATATGAACGACCTGAACAGCGTCATCGAGACGAATGTTGAGCGTCGCCGTGCCGAGCTTCCCCGCGCCGATGCAATTATTGCCGAAGAGCTTGCCGAGTTCAACACATGGTGCAACCGGCTGCCGGTCACGCCGGTGATTGCGCAGCTTCAGCAGCAAGCGCGGGCAATCATGCAAACCGAATTGGAGAAGCAACGGGGGAAGTTTTCCGAGGCAGAGTTTGGCAATGTGGAGCGGCTGGTGGAGAGCGTGGTGAAGCGGATTATCGGAATCCCCATGTCGCACCTTCTTGACGCGGAAGCCGACCCCGAAAGCGTGCTGCAAACCGCCGAACACCTGCGCAAACTGTTCAAGCTGGATGAAGAATGAGAACCGATTTGCAACCCACCACAGAACAACAAACCACCAATTTTTTTATGCCAATTATCATCGGAACCCGTGGAAGCGCGCTGGCACTGTGGCAAGCGCACGCGGTGCAGGCGATGCTGCAATCGCGCTATCCTGAGCTTGACGTTCGGTTGGAGATCATCCACACCACAGGGGATAAAATTTTGGACACGCCGCTCAGCAACATCGGCGACAAAGGGTTGTTCACCAAGGAGTTGGAGGTGGCGTTGATGGATGGCCGCATTCACCTTGCGGTCCACTCGCTGAAGGACCTGCCAACGGTGCTTCCCGATGGATTAACGCTTGCAGCCGTCACCGAACGCGAGCGGCCAGAAGACGCGCTGATTGCCCCTGCCGGAACCACGATTGCAACGTTGCCACACGGCGGCACAGTGGCCACTGGATCGCTGCGGCGGCGTTCGCAGCTGCTGCATCTGCGCCCCGATCTGAACGTTGTTGACGTGCGCGGCAACGTGCCAACGCGGCTGCAGAAATACCAAACAAACGGGTGGGATGGGATGATCCTTGCATATGCGGGATTGTACAGGTTGGGGTTGGCCCAGCATATCGCCCAGATTATCCCAACCGATCAGATGATCCCAGCCGTTGGCCAGGCCGCGCTTGGCCTTGAGACCCGCGCCGACGACACCGCCACCATTGCGTTGCTTCGCGGAATCGAACACCCCCCCACCCGCATCTGCACCGATGCCGAGCGCGCGCTGCTGCGCAGGCTGGAAGGTGGCTGCCAAACGCCAATCGCCGCCCACGCAACGCTTGCCGGAAACCAGCTTACGCTGCACGCAATGGTGGCTTCGCTGGATGGCAGCACAATTATCGCCAGCCAGATCACTGGCTCACCGGATGAAGCCGAGGAGCTTGGAAATCGCGTAGCTGGCGAATTGATAGAGCGAGGGGGGAAGGAGATGGTGGAGGGGATTAGAGGTAGCAGGTAGAGCTACCGCCTGACCTTACGCAAAGCCATAGTGGACTTTGCTAATTGGAGTGGCTATGTGTTCCACCGGAAAACGCCCTCCGCTCATGCTGGGCCCGTCGAAGCCTGTCGTGAGCTTTGTCGAAGGGTATGAGTGGAGCCACCAAACGGGCAAGCCTTCAGTATTTATACTCGGGTGAAATGAGATTGCGAACATCCATCTTCCGCCCTGAAGGGGCAACATACGCCAGCCCAGGGCAACGCCCTGGGAACGCAATCCCCAACGACATTAACGCCCTGAAGGGGCAACTCAACACGCCGTCGCACCCCATGTTCAGCACATGGAGGTGGTGGTGATATTGTTGTGCCGCCCTTTCAGGGCTTGGAGTAGTGTTGGTTTGGGCAACCCAGGGCGTTGCCCTGGGCTATGGTAGTGTGCCCCGTTGGGGCGCGGAGAGAGTGATGGTGTTGCGGTCGGTGCCTCGATTCTGTCGGGGTCAAGCGCATCCATCAGGAGCCAATCAATGGTGCATCTCGCAATCGCAGTACACCCGAGTATATCCTCGGATAAAAGGCGTTTGCGAAAAACTCAATCGCTGTCATTCGCGCGAAGGCGGAAGCTGCCAGGCCTGCGAAGCGCATCTATATTCGGTAGAAGTCGCAACCTCCTTTCTCCCGAGCATATCGCCGCACTTGGCTTCGTAGAATTGCACAAACCTCTTTTCTGGAACCAACAGCCCCCGGGCATTGCTGCACGGGGCTTTTGTTGAATACTCCATTCTGCCAACGGCAAAGCCTCTGGGATTTACTCCCCCAAAAGAACCAACCTGCCTCGGGCAAACGGCTGGCTTCCGCGTGTGCCTACGACCTCGTAGCTCCCGGCGGGAAACAATTCCATATCCCGGAGATGAACCTCTTGCTCGCCGATGCCAAGGTGAACGCGCTGCCGCCTCACCACTTCGCCCAGGGGTGAGATAAGCTCTATCGTGTACTCTGCTTCGGCAGTGGTTTCTATTTTCAGCAGTGCGCTGTTTTGTGCTGGGTTGGGTTGGATGGTGATTTCACTCAGTCTTGCGGATGGCTCGGGTTGGAAAGTGGGGGCGGAAGAAGTGGGGGGGGCGAGTTTTACGATCCAGTAGTCATACTCTCCATAGTTTCCGGTGACATCGCCATCGTTGGAATCACTATACCCCGCCACAATGTACCCACCGTCGCTGGTGGGGACGATGGAAGTGGTGGCATCAACGCGGCCTCCACCCAGTGACTTCTCCCATTCTATCACCCCCGCACTCGTTAGCTTCACAATCCAGGCATCAGCCGCTCCATGGTTTCCGGTAACGTCGCCATCGCTGGAATAACTATGCCCAGCCACAATGTACCCACCGTCGCTGGTTGGGACGATGGAGGCAGCAGCCTCATTAAAACTTCCCCCCAGCGACTTCTGCCATTCGATCTTCCCCACATTCGTTAGCTTCACGATCCAGTAATTAGATCTACTCCTCCCATACGCTATACTCCCATAGGAATAGCTCACCCCTGCAACAATGTACCCACCGTCGTTGGCCAGAGCAACGGAAGTAGCATAGTCAGCAGAACCGCCACCGAACGACCGCTGCCACTCGAGCCCCCCCGTACTCGTCAGCTTCACGATCCAGTAATCAAGGTGTCCATGGTTGCCAGTAATATCTCCATCGGTGGATATGCCCGATCCTGCAACTATGTACCCACCGTCAATAGTTTGTTTGATGGAAGCGGCCGCATCAGTGCTGCTTCCCCCCAGCGACCGTTGCCATTCGATTATTCCTGTACTCGTCAATTTCACTATCCAGAAATCCGAAGTAACAGATGTTCCATGATGACCCGCAACATCTCCATCAGTAGATGCACTAGAACCTGCAATTATATATCCACCGTCGCTGGTCGGCTCAATGGAAGCAGCCCAATCATTCTTACTCCCACCGTACAATTGTTGCCATTCAACGGCTCCCACGCTTGTCAGCTTCACGATCCAGACATCCAATGCTCCATGTGCCTTGCTCATATCACCATCAGCGATGGTATGTACTCCCGCAACAATGTACCCGCCATCGTGGGTCGGGGCGATACGGAGTGCCTCATCATAGTCACTTCCACCAAGCGGCAGTTGCCATTCAACGACTCCTATATTTGTCAGCTTCACGATCCAGGAATCATAGGAGCTGTAGGTTGTGTCCACGCCACTATCAGTGAAAGTACTCTTGCCCACAACTATGTACCCGCCATCGCTGGTCGGGACGATGGAATTGGCAATATCATCGCGGCTTCCACCAAGCGACTTCTGCCACTCGATAGTTAGTGGGTTGGGTTGTGCTGGTAGGACTTGGGAGAATAAAAGCATGGCAATCACTGCTGATGACAATCGGCGAACTTGCTGAATGTGTGTCATTCTGGTTGTGCGGTTTTGAATGAATGATGAATGAAAAAAAACCTTCCCTCCTACTCCCCCAAAAACGATGGATCAACTCTGCGCAATGTAGTTATTGTGGTTCTCTCAGAGTACCACGGCAACACTCTATAGGTTGTTTGGTCGAAAAAAAACTTTAAGGGATCGCCAAGGATGGCGATCCCTTAAAGTTTTAGCGATTTCCTCCCTTTTCATACTGTCCCCCCGCATCGGCACCAATGCCGAACGCCGATTGCCGCGCACACAACGATTTCTGGCGGCCAACTCGCCCTGCGCGCAATAATCGCTTTGCTGGATTGTAGTACAATCATCGCCAGCCAGATGGCCGGCCCGGCAGCCGAAGCGGAGCGGCTTGGGAATCAGGTAGCTGACCGGTTGTTGGAACGCGGGGGGATATTAGTGTGGTGCTTCGGGCAGCTGCCTACATCACAGTGATAGCGGAGGTAGCAGATGGACTCCGCTAAACAGTTCGCAATCCTTTCCCCGCCAATACCGCTGGCCATCACGCTGGCGGAATAAGAAATTATTGTTGATTAATTCTTTTCGCAGAATCCCAGTATCGTTAAATGTATGCCACTGGTTTATCATGGCATTTACTTCAGCTTCGGTATAATCTGCTCCGCGCTCAAATTTCGAGGCGATGTACTGTAATGCCGCTTGCTTCTTTATTCCTTTACTTGGCCATTGGGATAATTTCCCTTCGTCATCCAAGTGGTTTTTGAGAAGTGTTTGGATATCGTTTATCATCTGCTCACCTATGTTGTTGATTATTTTTTTCAGTTATCACCGTTGCTCCGCCGAGGTGAATTTAAATTCCACGCGGCGATTTAAGGCTTTACCATCTTCAGTGTTCGGTGCAATCGGTTTGTCCTTTCCATATCCACGTGCTTGCATGCTTCGTGCAGGAATCCCTTGCGTAATCAAGTACGCCACCACCGATTGTGAACGCCGTCCTGACAGGGCGTAATTATACTCCGCCGTCCCGCTTTCATCGGTGTGGCCAGCAATTTCCACCTTTAATTCAGGGAATTTTTTCAACAATTTCGCCAACCGATCTAGCTCACCAAACGATTCCGATTTTATTTCAGATTTATCGAAATCAAAAAATACGTTGTTAATCCGTACCGATACGTTGTTCTCCACTAGTTCTTGGATTGTCACCACGGGGGTTACGCCATTATCCACCACAGCGGGCGTTGTGGCAGGATTGCGGGCATCAATGCTGCGGGCGGCGGGGTAGTACGCGGGATCATCGAAATAATAACCGTAAATCCGCCCGTACGGCAAGGTGAAACGGTAGCTTCCATCGGCAGGGTTGGTGCGGGTGCTGCCAAGCCGTTCACGTGTTTGCAGGTCCTCCCACGCAATGGTAATATTCAACGGCTGCTGCTGCTGGGTGACGGCTTTGCCAGAAATTTGCACCCCTTCCACAACTGGTTGCTCCACAACTGGTTGTTCGGATATTGCAGCCGTGGGGAGCGGCGAAGTAACCGGCGGCGGCTGAGCTTCCACTTGTTTGGGAGCAGGGGGAGCGATTGGAACCTGGTCAGCAATTTCTGGAGTTGATTGCTCGGCAGAAATCCACCGCCGATACTGGGTCCGAATCCCAAGGTGTACCGAGAGAATGCCATCGGGCTGGAACGGGTCATTCTGAAGATTGCGATTGAGACCATCAATAAACTGCACCCGTAGCTCAAGCCCCAATGCCCGTTCGCGCAGCTCGGTTGCCCCTTTTTTCGGAAACAGTGCCCGCACGGGAAACCACCGGACTCCTGCTGAAAGCCCACCAATCCCACCTGATAAATTTCCCCGCTCGGTTGCTGCTTCCCCATGCGGACGGACGTGCAGCAACCCAAGCTCTGACCCTGCCATAATTTCCAACGCTGGCGATAACTCCCACACCCCCCGCGCCCGCAACAACGATGCAATCGCTGCATCGCCATCGGCTCCGGTGTCGGCAGCAACAAGCGTGTACGGCCAAGCCTCCAGACGGAATGCCCCGCCAAGCCGAAGCGATGGAATCCCCACCAACCCAATCCCTGCCGCCACGCCATGCAACACAGCCTCCCCTGCCGATAGCCCGCTAAACATCCCATCGGGAAGGCCATGCAGCAGCACCTGCAATGGCGAACCAGAAATCATCACGTTGCTGTTGTTCATTGCAACCCCGGCTCCATCGCCTTGCAGAAGTGTGAGAATCGGGCCGACGTAATAGGTGTCAGGATCGCTTTCCAGCAGGTCTTCCACCATCGGGCCGTTGATGGTGATGCGGGAGATTTCTCGGTCGGTGCTGAGAGGTTGCGCGGATAGGGTAGCAACGCACAGGAGCAAACAAGCCGTAAAAATTATCAAATGCTTCATTGGAGTCTGGTTGTTGGATGTGAGTATGCCCTCCCGTGCTTGCCCTTACCCCCTCGAAGATGCCGATGCATCGGTACGCCCTCTCTCAAGCTGGGGACACTACTGCTTCCTCATATTCGCTGGCTGGGAGAGGGGGCCGGGCTGTTCAGTTTTCAAGAATAAGCAGGTTGGGTTGGGTAGCGTGCAGCGTCGCCAACAACAACTGGCTGCCTTCGACCCCCACCCAACCCTCCCCCGCGAAGGCGGTGGAGGGCTTTGCGGCGAATGCTGCGCATTCTTACGCTCCTTTTTGCTGGGAGAGGGGGGGGCCGGAAAGATCAAGGTTAGGGTTTACGCAAAACCGCCTTCCGCACATGCTGAGCCTGTCGAAGCAAGCCACCGAACGAGCAAAGTTTTGCGTCAGTCCTCTCAAAAATCTGGCGATGATCTACTTTCCAGCAACGACCACTCTTCCACGGGTGAACGGCTTGTTCCCACGAGAGACCAACACCTCGTAGCTGCCAGCAGGTAGTGACTCCATATTCGTAAGATGGACTGCCTGTTCGCCGATACCAAGATGGACGCTCTGCTGCTTCACCACGGTACCAAACGCTGAAATAAGCTCAATCACATACTCTGCTTCCGCATCGCATTCGATTCGCAGCATGGCGGTGTTCTGCACAGGGTTTGGCACCACATTGATTGCAGATAGCCTTGCGGTTGATTCCAACTGGAGAGTGACATCGGACGTGGCGGCGGGGGCGAGTTTTACGATCCAGTAATCAGAG
>JADZEY010000064.1 GCA_020850315.1 Armatimonadota bacterium
CGGCGAGTATCTTTCTCTCTGCGTTGTAGTTCACGCAGTGCCGTGCGCGTTTTCGTGTCTAGTTCTATCACAAACCCAATATCCTACTTTTTTCCTGTTTTCGCAATCTGAAAGCACTCGAGTATAATCAGATTTTTTACCATAAGGATTGTATGCAAGTGCGTAATAAGCAAAATCCACTTGCTTTGGTTCCATCGCTAATAGTTTGAACATCTTCTCTTTGCTTACTTTAGTTTGATCGCTATTTGGTAACGGCCCTTTTAATTCAAAAGCATATTTTATGTTTGTCTCTTGGTTATGAATAAAAATATCACAGGTAACACTTACAGGAATAGGCTCCCCTGCACCCTTTTTTATATACTCAAGTTCTTCAGGCCAGTGTGGTTTTTCTCTTTCCTTTCCCGCTGTTTTGGTTTCAAGTCTATTTAAGACTTCTTGGATCCTTCTTAAACTTTCACTTCCAATTACTCCATCAATTTTATGGCCCATTGAGCAATGTCCGTGTGCTTCAAGCGCAACGACCTGAGCAAGTTTTTCCCAAACACCTCCAAAGGGTGTCACAAATCTCCTCTCAAAATGTGATCCTTTGAATATTTCGTCAGGAACCAATGCAGCGTATAGTGGTTTAGCCGAATGGTGTTGCTCTTTTATAAAAGGATCGTTGATGAGGACATTATCCATAACTCTGTCCATCATTGTGACAACGATTCCTTTTATTGCTTCACCTATTCGCTTGTTTTTACTCATAATTCTTTAATGTTGTGCTTCAAATTTAGAAATCACATATCTAACTCTGTCGTTTCTGTTTGGTTTTCTGAAGTTATCCCTAACATCCGTTGGTTGAATTCTTCCGATTTCCCTCGCGCCACCGAAAGCGTTTGCCAGCCTTCGCTGCGAAGGTGTTTGGCAATGAACACAATCTGGCCAACGTGGTAGGCGTAGTGCGAGGTCTGCCGGATGATTGCTTGCACCACTGTGTGTGGTTCCCCACGAATCAGGATTGTCCGCTCAAGGTCATCCGGCCCAAGCGATTCCAGCGTTTCCAGCAGCCTACGCCAGCCCCGTTTCCACAACTCCATCACCTCGGTTTTACCAGTTAACGCGCCTTCAAATTCGCTGTCGCGGTTGCGGTCTGGCTTTTCGCCATCGGTTGTGAAGATGTCGGTCCAGCGGGAGATCATATTGCCAGCAAGGTGCTTCACGATAATCGCGATGCTGTTCGATTCGCCGTCCGGCGACCAGTTCACCTCATCATCCCGAAGCTGCCCCATTGCCCGCTCGCCAAGTCGCTTGGTTGCGCGGAAATCGGCAAGAATCACATCAAGAAAATGCTGGGAGTTCGGCATTGGGAGTTGGTAATGGTTGATTGTATCAGTAGTCAGTGGTCAGTAGTCAGTAGTCAGTAGCAAAGAGGCTATTCTCCATTCGACATTTCGGCTGCCCCCTGGGATCGCCGAGCGTCTGCTCGGCATTCCGAACAAGCCAAGCTGAACGGATGCGACACTCGATACACAACAGGCCGATGTTTTCCTCATTCTCCATCCGACATTTCGGCTGCCCCTGGGATCGCCGAGCGTCTGCTCGGCATTCCGAACAAGCCAAGCTGAACGGATACGACACTCGATGCACAACAGGCCGATGTTTTCCTCATTCTCCATCCGACATTCCCTCAATTCCACCCATTCGGCAGGTAGTGAAGCACGGCAGCGGAGTTTGGCGAAAGATAGTGCTGGGCTACACGGCGAAGATCATCCACAGTGACGGAGCGATACTCATCCAACAAGCGATTGACCCGTGCTGGGTCCTGCTGGAACACCTGGCACTGCGCCAACATATCGGCAACGCTTTGTGCGGAACCAAGCCCGCGCACCAGTGCTGCTTCCGTTTTATTCAATGCTGCGTCAAGCTCATGCTGGGTAGGGCCTTCGGTTCGTAGTTTTTCAATTTCTTCCCACAAGGCTTCTTCCAGCCGCTCCACACCAACGCCGTGCATTGCTGTGGCTTGCATCAGGAACATTCCATCGCGCTCCTGCGGGAGGTTGAAGGAGTACGCTTGGAGTGCCAACTGCTGGTCGTGAACGATTGATTGGCTCAGACGGCTTGACGCGCCCCCGCCAAGGATATTTCCCAACAGCGCCAAGGCTTGCTGGTCGGGGTGGCCAATCGGGACGGAACGGAACCCAATGCTAACCGAAGGGAAGGGGACTTGATCGGTGATGGTGTGGCGCAGCTGCTGGGTTAGTGGCAGTGCCGGATTAAATTGCCGTTGAATTGCCCCCCCTGCCGGAATATCGCCGAACTGCTCGGCAATCAATCGGCGTGCTTCCTCTGGGTCGAAATCGCCAGCAAGAATCAGCACGGCGTTGTTGGGAACGTAGTACTGTTGGTGGAACTCCTGCACGGTCTGCAACGGCGCGGCATCCAAGTGGGCCATGTCGCCGATTGGTCCCCAACCGTAGCTGCTTCCACCAAACAGCATCTCTAACATCGTCAGATACCGCAGGCCGTAGGGCTGGTTGTCGTAGCGTTGCTTCCGCTCCTCCTTCACCACTGAAAGTTGGTTCTGGAAATTTTCTTCGGAGACGTTCAGCGAGCGCATTCGGTCAGCTTCCAGCCACAGCGCAAGGCCCAGATACTCCCTGGGGACGGTTTGGAAATAGTTGGTTCGATCCTGGCTGGTGCTTGCGTTCGTCACGCCGCCAATCCCCTGAACCCAGGTGAAGTGTTCAGTTTTGCCAACATTCTTGGACCCCTGGAACATCATGTGCTCAAACAAGTGAGCGAACCCGGTGCGGTCGGAAGGCTCATCCTTGGAGCCAACGTGATACCACACCAAAACATGGACGATGGGGGTGGCAGCCCGCTGGTGCAAGATCACCTCAAGGCCGTTCGGCAGGTGGTAGCGGTCGAAGGTGATGGGCGGAAGAGTTGATGATTGAGTCACGGTTGGTGGTCAGTTGTCGGTGGTCAGTTGCAGGGGAAGTTGGGTGTTGGTCGTTGGTCAGTAGTCACTGGTCAGTAGTCATTCTGAAGTGGAATTTCTTCATTCACCATTCGACGTTCCCACTCACTTGAATTCGGTTGCTTTGATGTCCCAGTAGATTTCCTCGCGAAGTTCTTTCATCCATTTCTCCATCTCTTTCCCCTGCTTGTATTTCAACGCAAGCGGTTCCAGCACGCTGCGGTCCTGTGCCGGGTCGGCGGGGTGTGCGGCAATGCGGCGAACCAACCGAACGATATGGTAGCCCCCTTCGGTGGGCGATAAACTCACCGGAAGTGGCTCGGTGATCTCCCCTTCCTTCATCGTCTCAATCGCTTTCTTCAGATCGTTAGGAAGCTGGTCGGGGACTGTTAGGCCGATGGAACCGCCCAACGCTTTGGTGTCATCATCTTGGCTGAATTGGCGTGCAAGGTCGCCAAAATTTTCCCCGGCAAGCCCGCGGGCGCGGTAGCTTTTCAGGCGGGTCACAAGGCTGTCGCGCTCGGCAGCCGATTGCTCGATTTTCAGCAGGATATGGCGCGAACGATATTTCTGCTCTGCGTCGTTTTTTTCCAACAGTTGGATGATGTGGAACCCGTACATGGACCGCACTGGGCCGGAGTAGTCGTTGGTTCCCAGTGCCTTTGCCGCGCTGTCGTATTCGGAAACGAACTCACCCCATTTCACCCACCCAACATTTCCACCATCTTTGGCCGAGTAAGCATCGGTGGAGTAGCGTCGGGCAAAATCGGCGAAGTCCCCACTGGCTTTTATCGAGTCGGTGATGGCACGCGCCAGAGCCAGGGTGCGGGCAACGGCGGCATCGGTTGGCTTGTCCAGCAACACAATCTGCTGAAGCTCCACTTGTGCGGGGACGTTCGGCAGTGAGTCGCGGTATTTCTGGTAGAATTCGTTCAGGTCGTGGTCGCTTACCTTTAGTCCATCGAATCGGGTTTCGGTAAGGCGTTGCACCAGCAGTTGTTGGCGGATCAGGTCGCGCGATTCGCGGCGGATTTGCTCCATGGACATCCCATATGCCTTCTCCAACTGCGATTCCGATCCCACCTGCCGAATCAACTGCTGCAAGCGGTAATCCAACGCACGGTTCACCTCCTCCTCGCTGGCAACCACGCTATCCTCGCGGGCACGCGTAAGCAGCAGCTTTTCGTTGATGGTCTCCTGCAGAATATCCTTCAGCACTTTTGGGTCGGCAGGGTTCAGGCTTCCACGGCTTTGCTGGGCCATATAGCGAGCCCGCTGCACAACATCGCTGACCAGAATAATCTCGTTCCCGACCACGGCGGCCACGCCATCCACCAACGTGCGTTGCTTTCCGCCAAGCAGCCCGGGGGGGATATCCCGAGGCTGCGCAACGGCAGAAACCGCAGCCGCGATTGTGAGAACGCCAGCAGCAATCGCCAGCGTGAGTTGTTGAACAATTGATTTCATACCAATGACAACTGTTGAATGGGAGAAGTGATTGCTACTGATTGACTCACCTTACGCAAAGCCAAACTGGATATGGTCGAAAGGGCTCGCATTCGCTGCCAGCCCTCACGCCTGCCCTCACCCTCTCGAAGATGCCGATCCTATCGGCACGCCCTCTCCCAAACGGGTGATGCAACTATTTCCACTCCATTGGTCAGGCGGGAGAGGGAGCCAAAGCCGAAGAGAGATTTCGATGCTTCGCTGTTCCACCCGACATCACCCTCCGCTCATGCTGAGCTTGTCGAAGCAAGCCAGTGCACGAGCAATCGTGCACTGTTGCCCTC
>JADZEY010000065.1 GCA_020850315.1 Armatimonadota bacterium
AATATCTTCCTCTATTTTCTGCATCACCAATTCGCGGCTGCTTTCGTTCTGCATTAAATTTTGGAAAATTAAATTCCGTTCGGCATCACGGTGTCCGGTATCAACTTTCACCCAGTAAAAGAAATCAGATTTGAAGGTGTTGCTGTTGGCATCAATGTCATAAATATCCAACACATCCACGCCAAAGAACAGGTTTGGGATAACCTCACGATCGGTATTCAATTGAATTGGATAAGAGTAATACTGCCGGCCACGGTAACGGGTAAAATAGATATCCTTCACCAATCGGTTTTTCTGAAATTCATACAAGTCATGCTCACCCACCAGCAGCGAATCACGAAGTGAAGCAAGGTAGCGACGGACAGAGGCGCGGGAAGGAGCAACAGAATCCAGCTGTGGTATCCCGGCAAGAATCGAAACCGCATCTTGGCATCGTTTCAAGAAAAACGGGACTGATGCTGAGGCAAACAATTCTGGAGAAGAGAGTCTGAATCCATCCAGATCGTTGCTCAATTTCCGGCTAACGGCATCGTTTGGACGGCTGACAACTAACAGCTGATTATTATTTCCGCCAATGTTATTCGCCACAGCAACATCCAACGCCATAATTGGGGCAACGATTGTGGCATCGTTCAAATTTTTATTCAAAAACTCAATGATTGTATTTCCCCATTTCTGGTGGGCGTTAATCACCACAGGGATATCCCCAACTTGGGGTGAGTGTGCAAAAAAATCGCGAAGCCGACGCAGCAGTAAATTCAATTCCTGATCTTCAACTGATTTTTTTCCGACGATATCAAATTGCTGAACAATCCTGATGCTATCGTGAATGAACATCTGCTGGTAGGCTTCGTGCAGCGGGTAATCAACTTCGGTGATAAAAATAATTTGGTGGCAATGCAAGGCGCGCCGCAGAAATGCCGAGACATCTTGCGGTGTGTCATCATCGCTGCCGATAAACAGCGCGGCATCGCCGTAATCTCCATTTCCCCGGTCGGCGTTCATGCTGATAACCGGAATGCGTTGGTCGCGGATGGCCGCCGCCGCTGGCTGAAGATGCTCCCCCCAGGTGTTATCAATCACCAGCACGATATTGGTGTCGGGAGCGATGGCGTAGCGGTAAAGTGAATCGGAGACGCGAGGGTCGCGGCGGTTGTCGAATGTTTTTAGGGTGAACTGGGCGTTGGTGGTGTGGGTGTTCAGCTCGTTCAGATACTGGCGCAGCACCGTTTCGTGCATTTTATCAAACGGACTCGGCTTCTGGCGGTTCAGCGGGATGGTGTCGCGGTAGTTACTGAACCGGCCAACGTAGGCGATTATTTTCTCCGCTTTTTTCGCCTGATTGCTCAATGCCCCAATCAGCAATGTCCCGATAACAGCAGCGGCTGCTATCGCGAACAGCATAACCAGGTTTCGGGTTGCCGATTGCATGGATGCAAGGTTACGGAAACAGGGGCGTTTGGCCAGCAAGGTGGCGAAGGATTTTGAAGAACTGTTCACCCAAAATGGAGTTTTGCACAACGCGCAACGCCGCCCGGGGGGAATGCCCCCGGGCGGCGTTGCCATATCAACAATGTTGATTTACCGCACAACAACCACTCGCTCTTCCACCCATCCGCCGGTGCTTTGCAAACGCAACAGGTATGTGCCTTGCCGAAGCGTTCCCACGTTCAGCTCCCACTGTTGTTCCCCTGCCGAACGGCTTCCCAATGGGGTTGTGGCAACCGCGCTTCCATCGGAAGCATAGAGCAGTGCGGTGACATCAGCCGTTTGTTTTTGCTGCCAGCGGAGGATCACCCGGCTGGCCGCTGGATTGGGTAGGATTGCCAATGATGAGATTGCATCAACCACAGGTTCATCCACCCCGGTTGTTCCTGCCGGAAGGATAGTGATAGGCCCAATGGCATACTCGGCAGCATTATCGAACGTCCGCAGCCGAACCCACCCACGGGTGGTTGTGTCCGGTGGCACAACCCACTCAATCGAATCGCGCCCACCAATAGTTTGCACGGCTTGGATTTCCTTCCAGGTGCCACGCCCGTCTAATGAGTATTCCAGCAACAAGGTTCCGCCAGTGTTTAGCGAGGTCCAAACAATCCATGTTTTTGTTCCGCCAATCAATCGGCGGCCAACGCGTGGTTCAATCAGCGTGACTTCGGCGGCTGGGCCAGATTGGATGGTAAAGACTGCATCGCTGCTGTCGCGGACGGCTGTCCCGCCGCCGCCACCGCCGCCCCCCGTGGTGATCCGCATCCAGACTGAGGTGCTGGGGTCGTTGGGTACTTTCCAGCGGTAGCCGTTTGGTCCGTCTTGGGTGGCTTGGGTGGCAACCGTTTTCCACTGCCCGCCGTTGACGGCATATTGAATCGTCACCGTCCCTGTGATATTCTTTGATTCCCACGAAACCGTTACCGTGCTGTCGGCTTGCAGCACCTCACCCCCGTTTGGATAGAGGAGTTTCAGTTTCGGGTTCAGCGAGTCGGGGCGGGCAAGGATGGTGAACGTAGCGTTCGAGGTGTCGCGGGTGATGGTGGCCGAGCCAACACGCACCAACGCCTCGGTTGTTGGGCTGTTGGGAACGCGCCAGCTTGCGGTGTCGGTTCCGTTGCGCCCCTGCCGGTTGGCGATTGTCATCCAGGTTCCGCCGTTATCAACCGAGTACTGGACGCTGATGTTGCCGTTTAGCCGTTCGGCATTCCAAGCAATCAACACCGTGGTGTCGGCCTTCAGCACCTCACCTCCGTTCGGGTAGGTGACGGTGATTTTTGGCGCAAGCGAATCGGGAAGTTTCTGGATGGTGAACGGGCGGTTGCTGGTGTCGCGGATTGCGATTGCGCCGCCGCCCCCACCGCCGCCAATTGCCTGGCTAACCCGAACAAATGCAGTGGTTGTGGGAAGGTTGGGAACGCGCCAACTGATCGTGTCAATCACCCCTTGCCGAACTTGGCGGTTCCCCACATTCTGCCATGTTACCATGTTGTCAACGGAGTATTGAATGCTCAGATTTCCGTTGAAATCTTGAGCTTTCCATTGTATCAGAATCACTGAATCAGGCTTGAAGGATTCGCCACCGTCCGGGTAGATAACGGTGATGCTTGGCGTAATTTGCAAGCGGATGGTGAATCGCGCATCGGAGGCATCGCGAACGGTGGTGTCTTCGGCCAACACCACCCGAACAAATGCGTTGTAAGTGGTGTCGTTCGGAATTTTCCAGGCAATCGAATCCAGCCCCGATTGCACAGCTTTGCTCCCCACGCTTTTCCATGTTCGTGCGCTGTCGGCCGAGTAGTAGATGTTGAACGTGCCGGAAGGGATGTTCGATGAAGTCCAGCGGATGTACGCGTTGGAGTCCGCTTGGTACAGCTGCCCTCCGTTCGGGGTAAGCACGCGCACCGTTTTGGGCGGCTCGCTCACGATTGAAAAACGTGCGTTCGAGGTGTCGCGTCGGCTGCCGTCAGCGTTGCTCACGCGCACAAAAGCGTTAGCGGTCAGCACGTTCGGGATTTTCCACAAAATGGTATCCGTTCCGGTTTTGGCGGTCATCGTGTCCATCAGATTCCACGTGGCCATGCTGTCGGTTGAATACTCAAACGTCAGCAAGCCGGTAACGTTAAAGACCAAAGCGCGAACACGGTAAGTGGTGTCCACCACCCATTGTTCCCCACCGTTGGGGGAAAGCATCCGAAGCGTGGTTTGCTGGGCATGGGCGGCAGTGCCACCAGCAATTGCCATCAGCAAAAAAATCCAGCAATGCCAGCTTACGCGGCGTAGCAGGCGCAGTACAAGGTGCAGTTGTGCCATTTTTGGACGTGTAGGTTTGTGTTGACGAGACTGCGAACGACTTCCTAAGGTCAGTGCGGAAAGGATAGATCACCGATCATTGGCAGCAGGAAGGCCGGGAAAGTGAGAGATGGAGGGAGGAAAGACTTGGGGAGCCAGAACGCAAGAACAACGTGGTTTAGAAGTTGATTGCCACAGAGTGATCCAAGCCGCCAAGCAGACGTAACGCCCAACAGGAAAAAAAAATCTTATCCAGATGAGCAGCCAAGTAGAAATTTCTCTGAGCCTCCGCAAACGGTTATCAACAAGCCTGCTGCTGGCCGGACTTGCACTGGTTGCGGGAAGCGCGGAAACCGCCGCCCAGACTGTCCCGGTACAGGTTCCGCGCCGCCCGGCCATTGATATTTTGACAACTGCGGGGCAAGGATCAATCCAACGCGGCTTGGGGAATGCGCAAACCCTGCTGCAAGAAATCGGCTCCGCCAACGACCCGCTCTCCGAACCGATCAACGCCACGCTGAAGCAGGGGAACCAAGCCATTGCAGCAGTCCGCAGCGACAGCACAAGGCCATTACTGGAGCGAATCCGCGGGATGCTGCGCCAGATAACCACAGCACGACAAACGATGGATTCGGTGCTGATCGAGCAAGCCATCCGCTACCCGAACAACCGCCCACAGATTGACTCGCTACGGCAAGCGGCAACAAGAACGCTGGATCAAGCGGAGGAGTTTGCGAAGTCCACCGAGCAACGCTGGCGGGAAGCTGTCTGGCTGAAAGAGACTTCCGATGGATTCTGGTGGCAGTTTGGAAGCAACTTGCTGGAGACCACACTCTACTTTGAAAACAGCAGCGACGATGCCATTTATCGCCTGGCCCCAAACGTCCGGCTGGCCGTTGGTGGAAGCAACGCAGCGGTGGGGAATGCCGCCGTCACCACCGACCTGTTTGTGATCTACGGGCCCAGCCTTCGAGCCTCGATTGGTGCGTTGGTGGTAAGCAAGGAAGAGGAGACGGCTGACTCGGCGGGGGTGCTTGTGGTGAACAAAGAAGCGATCACGCGGAACTTGCTGAGCAACCTGCTGAACGGCGGCGGCAATTACTTGGTGACGCTTACCAGCGGCCTGATGCAATACCAGAAGCCGGCCCTGAACGTCCGCTGCAACGTTAACTACCGCTTGGGATTCCAGACTGGTGGCGGGTCTGCTTCATCAATCCAAAGCAGCACGCATAACCTAATGACCGAGGTGACCGGGGTCTATTCCCCTACTTCGGACGTTATGGTGTTTGGCGGCGCAACGCTGAACTACCTGATTGCCGACAAAGCATCCATCCAGCAAATCGGCATCAGCAACAGCACAGCGCTCCCGTTCTGCAATTATTATTTGGGCCTAAAACTGTTCCAGCGTGGCGAGGTAGCCTTCCGGGGGTTTGCGCTGCTGGACGGCAACACACCAACCGTCAGCGGAAGTTTCTCGATAGCACTCACGCCGTAGCCGCGGCCATTCCGAAAACAGAAGAAGCACAGGTTTTCCGCCTGCGCTTCTTCGTTGGGGAATGATTTACTCCACCTACTCAATCCCCTGGCCCAACCCGGCTTCCGCCGCCCGTAGCACTTCCCCCGATTCAATCAGTTCCCGCGCAATCTGCAGGTCGTTGTAGATCACGCGATCTTCGCTAAGGTGTGGCAGCTGGGAGCGCAGAAGCTCATAGACCGGCTGCAAACCACGCCCGGTTTTTAGCGGAGCATGGAAGTCAATCCCTTGCGCGGCACAGATATACTCCACCGCCAAAACGCTGGCAAGATTCCGCACCACTTTCAGCGATTTCTGCGCGGCGATAGACCCCATGGAGTTGTGGTCCTCCTGGTTGGCCGATGTCGGAATGGAATCCACCGAGGCCGGATGCGCCAACACTTTGTTCTCACTGACGATGGATGCAGCGGTGTACTGGGCAATCATGTAGCCGCTGTTCAGCCCGCCGTTGGTGGTTAGGAATCGGGGAAGCCGGCTAAGCGCGCCGTTCACCAACCGCTCGGTGCGCCGCTCGGAGACGTTGGCAAGCTCGGCGGCGGCAATCGTGAGGAAATCCAGCGGCAACGCCAATGGCTGGCCGTGGAAATTTCCCCCTTCAATCGGTTCGCCATCCTCGGCAAAAATCAGCGGGTTATCGGTGGCGGAGTTTATCTCAATCGTCATCACCCGCGCCACGTGGGCAATCGCGTCGCGGCTGGCCCCGTGGATTTGTGGGATGCAGCGGAGTGAGTAAGCGTCCTGGACCCGATCGTCGCCGTGGCGGTGCGATTCCCGAATTTCCGAGCCAGCCATCAATGCGCGAAGGTTGCTTGCAACCAGCATCTGGCCCGGATGAGGCCGGGCGCGGTGCAACCGTTCATCGAACGCGCGATCGGTCCCTTTTAATGCTTCCACCGAAAGGGCTGCAAGAATATCGGCGGTGCGGGCGTAGCGGATTGCGGCATCCAGGGCAATCGTGCCGAACGCTCCCATCATCTGGGTTCCATTAATCAGCGCCAGCCCCTCCTTTGCCCCAAGCCGCAGCGGTTCAATCCCGGCGCGTTCAAGCTGGGGCCGGGCCGGAACAATCTTTCCATCATCCCACACTCTCCCTTCCCCCATTGCCGCCAGCACAAGGTGCGACAGCTGCACAAGGTCGCCGGATGACCCCACCGACCCTTGCGACGGGGCCACCGGGATGATGTTCTTGTTCAACATCTCCACCAGGGTCATCACCGTGGGAATGCGCACGCCGCTGAAGCCTTTTGCCAGCGCGTTGATTCGCAAGGCCATCATTGCCCGCATCACCGGAGGCTCAATCGGGTCGCCGGCACCAACGGCGTGGCTACGGATCAAATTCTCCTGAAGCCGCTCAAGGTTTTCGCGGCTAATCACCACGTTGGCAAACTCACCAAACCCGGTGGTCACGCCGTAGATCACCCTCCCTTTTTCCACCCATCCCTCAATCACCTTGCGTGATGCGTTCATCTGGGAAATGGCATCGGGGGAAAGAGCAATGTGGATGGATGGATCGAACGCAAGCTGTGCAACCTGCTGCACAGTAAGCGATTGGCCGTCAAGCTGAAGAGTAGGCATGATTTGTTGGAAGCGGATGCTGATGAAAGAAGCAAGAAGTTGGATTGCAGAGTTTCGGCAGTTTACGGGCGCGTAGCACCGATAATGGCCAAGAAGGAATCGGCACGAAGCGAAGCACCGCCAACCAGCGCGCCATCAATGTCGGGTTGTGCGAACAGGTCGCGTGCGTTTTGCGGGGTGACGCTTCCGCCGTAGATGATGGAGACTTGTTCGGCAATGTCTGGGTTGTAGATCGAGGCCAGCAACTCCCGAATCAAGCGGTGAGCTTCTTGGGCTTGCTCTGGCGTAGCGGTGTTTCCGGTTCCGATTGCCCACACCGGTTCGTAGGCAATCACGCAGTCGGTGATGCCAAAATCAAAAATGCCCTCCAACGCTTTGCGGACTTGCCGGCTCAGCACTTCTTTCACCCTTCCATCTTCCCGCTCGGTGATGGTTTCGCCAACGCAGATAATCGGCGACAGCCGGGCATCAAGCGCGGCGTTTGCTTTCAGGCACACCTCAATGTCCGATTCGGCAAACATGGTGCGGCGTTCGGAGTGGCCAACAATCACATAACGGCATCCAACCGAGCGGAGCATCGGGCCGGAGATTTCGCCGGTGAACGCGCCGTTTGGTTTGTTGTGCAAGGTTTGCCCGCCAACCTTGATATTGCACTCGGAAAGGCGGTTGCTAAGGTCATGCAGAAGCACCGCTGGGGGGCAAAGCACCACACGCAGTTCGGCGGCAAGGTCCATCCCCAATGTTCCCATTTTGATCCCGTCGGCAAGCGCACGCCCGCCCTCAAGATCCATGTTCATTTTCCAGTTTCCGGCAATGATTGTTTTCCGCATGGTTGGGTTTTGGAAAGTGTGTGTTGATTGAGTTGTTGATGCTTACGCACGCGCAGAAAGATAGCAGATATGCCCGACGTGGAGTGAGGTGATTGCCGCACGGAGCTGATCTTCCGCCTGCGGCGCAAACCAATCTCGCGGGGTTCTCCGATGATCCATTTGCCGCACTGCCACACGCCGGATGCTTCGACAAGCTTAGCATAAGCGGGTGAGTGAACTCACCCGTCATCGCAAGTGGATCAGAGTACTCACTCCCCTTGATTCACTTTTCCAGTAATCTTTGTGATGCTGTAATCGCTCATCGTCTCGTTGCTTTGGAATCCAACGCCTTCAATCACCCACTTGCGGACGCTATCCACCACGCGCACCGGGGCGGCGGAGTAAAAGCGGCGGCTGGCGTTGTCAAAGTGGAGTGTGTCGGTGGTGACAACGATTCGCCGATTGATGCTGACGGCGTGAACCCGGCCGTAGGCGGCCATATCTTTTGTGCGGTCATCAATGCGTGCACTGTCGGAAACCAGTGTGGCGTTCAGGGATCCATCTTGGGCGTAAAATCGGGCGATTACTCCACTATCCAGCAGTGTTTCCAGCCGCCCCTGGTACTGGCGTGCGTGGCCAATTTGGATGCGGGTGCGGGTCCAGTTGGAATCGCTGAGAAGAATTGTGGTATTCCAGCTTTCGCGGTCCGGCGCGTTGGGGGAAATGTGCGCTTTGTTCGGCGGGCGATCGCCCGGATCGGTGCCGCAAGCGACCAGCAGAAGGAGCGGAAGGAGCAGAAGAAGGATCGGTTTCACGATATGTGGGAAGGGATCGGTATAAGCGGAACAGAACAGCGCGTGCGGGGAAGCAGCGGCGGGCGTGCGCAATCAGCTGGCGAGCCATCTCTCCATCTCTCCATCTCTACTTCAGCCCAGCATCAATCAGGTCGTGCAGGTGAACAATGCCAAGCACCTTTCCCCGATTGCTGACAACAGGGAGTTGGGTTCGGCGTTGCTGGCCCGATTCTAACAGCATCAGCCCTGCGGTTCCCAGCATATCGGGGGGGGCGGTAAGGGGGGCGGTTGTCATCAGGTCGGCGGCACGCATTGCATAGAGGTCGGCCTTCCGTTCCAGTGCCCGGCGCAGGTCGCCATCGGTGATAATTCCCAGAAGTTTTCCCCGCTCCACAACCAGTGTCGCCCCCATTCGTTTGCGGCTGATCTCTATCAGAATTTCATCCACCTTTGCTTGCTTGCCAACAGTTGGGATTGCATCGCCGGTGGCCATCAAGTCCTGCAATTTCAGCAGCAGCCGTTTGCCAATCAAGCCGCCCGGATGAGTGAGGGCAAAGCCGTCGCGGGTGAACCCTTTTTGTTCGTACAGCACCACCGCAAGCGCGTCGCCCAGGGCAAGCATGGCGGTTGTTGATGCGGTTGGGGCAATGTCGTAGGCGCAGGCTTCGCGTTCCACAGCACAGTTCAGCACTGCGGTGGCGGCGCGGGCCACGCGGCTGGTTGGATTGCTGGTAATGGCAATAATGCTCAGGGTTTGGCCCTGCAGCATCGGCAGCAGCTGAAGCAGTTCGGGGGATTCGCCACTTTTGGAGAGGATGATGATCGCATCTCCATCCTGCACTACCCCAACGTCACCATGCATCGCGTCGCTGGGGTGAAGGTTGCAGGCTGGGGTTCCGGTGCTGTTCAGCGTGGCGGTGATTTTTTTGGCAATAATCCCCGACTTCCCAACGCCGATGAGTATCACCTTCCCACGGCATTGCAGCAGCATCGTAATTGCGCGGTCAAATTCTTCCCCCAGCGATTCGGCCACGCCCTGCAAGGCTTGCTGCTCAATGGCAATGATTTCTTTGCCGCGATGAAAGTGCATGATTGGAAAGTCGGTGATCGGGAATGGATACGGCGGGGCGTTCCCCGTTGCTCACACTTATCCCAGGCTTCGTACAAACTCATTGATCCGCAAGCAGTCGCGGACGAACCCCTCGGCTTGGTGAAGGGGGAGTTGGGTGGTGGCATCGCTAAGGGCCACCGCCGGGTTGGGATGGGTCTCGAAGAAGACACCGTTCACCCCAACGGCCACTGCAGCCCGCGCCAACGGGAGGGTGTATTCCGGTTGGCCACCACTGGTTTTGTCCGCGCTTGGAAGCTGCAAGGAGTGGGTGGCATCATAGACGATTGGAACGCCTGATTGCCGCATAATCAGAAGCGAGCGCATATCCACCACAAGGTTGTGATACCCGAACGAAGTCCCCCGCTCGCACAGCATCAACTGGTTGTTCCCCGCCCGCTGCCCCTTCTCGACAGCATGAACCATATCCTCAGGCGCGGCAAACTGCCCTTTTTTGATATGCACCACTTTTCCGGTTGCGGCGGCGGCCTCAATCAGTTCGGTTTGGCGGCAAAGGAATGCGGGGATTTGCAGAACGTCCACAAACTGGGCGGCCAAATCAGCTTCGTCTGGGATGTGGATATCGGTAAGCGTGGGGAATCCGAACGTGCGCCCTGCTTCGGCAATCAAGCCCAACGCCTCCTCATCCCCCAGCCCGGTGAAGGAAGCCCCGCTTGTTCGGTTTGCCTTGCGGTAGCTGGCTTTCAGGATGATGTTGGTGCCAAGCTGGTCGCGGATTTCTGCTAATCGCTGGGCCACCTGCATCATCATTTCGCGCCCTTCAACAACGCATGGCCCGGCAATAAAAAAGAATGATGTTGCCGGATCGAATGTGCCGATAATCATGGGGGAACAATAGTTGTGTGTGTGGTTTGTGGTGTGTTGCAAAAACGTTGTTAGCACCGCGTTGGCGCCGCCCCATGCCACTGGCAAGGAAAGGGCTTCCGCAACTTCCCCTTTCCTTTGTTCAGTGCTTCATGCCTGGCGTTTGCCCCCCACCTGCCTTGCTAGTGAATGGTGTCGTGGGTGTTTAGCATCAGCCGTGTGCTATCGAAACTATCCTCATCCTGTTCGGCAAGCACCATTGGAATCAGATCTTTGATATCGCGAACGCTAAGCGGCGGGGACCCACCGCAGTGCATCCGGTTAATCAGATTCTCAAGGTCACGCTCGTTCAGGATGCCGATTTCTATCAGCTGAAGCAGATAGCCGTAGGCATCCGGCGGAAAGATTGCGCGCTCGGCCTCATGCAGCACCCGGAACCGCGACCGCCGCCGTTCTTTCCCGACCATGTGGAAGATTCTGGTGTCAACAATCCAGCTAAAGGCCGCACCGATTTCAGCATCGGTGTAGCCATCGGCAGAAAGCACCTTCACGTCAATTGAATCAATCGGCGTGTTTTTTCGGATTTGGCTAGCAAGGTAAAGAATAAGGTCTATAATTCTCTCGTTCATTGATGAGCAGGTATGTAAGGATTCGGTATCAAGCAACGGCGAAAATATGTTCTGGGATTGGCGTAGTCAACGCCCTTTTGCGTGGGTGATATTTTTCTTTGGTAACGCTTTGGTTTTTTGGCTGCTGCCAAAATTTTCCAGCGTTGCTAAGTAGCGATCCTCTAGCGTGCTCATGGCTGCGCGTTCTTCCGGGGTAGCATCATCATGGCCAGCAAGGTGCAGCGCGCCATGGATAGCCAATCGGCAAACTTCATCATACACCCCCACACCGTACTGAGCTGCTTGGTCGCGTGCGCGATCAAGGCTGATGTAAATCTCCCCTTCCAACGGTTCGCTCTCAATCGGGAAGGTAATGACATCGGTGAAGTAATCGTGCTGAAGGAACTCCCGATTCATTCGCAAAAGTTCCGCATCGCTTACCAGCACAACCGTGACCTCCGAGCGGCGAATGTTTTCCCCGCGCAACGCCTGCTGGACCGCCGTGGCTATCGGTGCACGCCGAAGCCGTGTGGTTGGATGTGCGTTGATGACCGAGACCATGCAGCACCTATCCTTCAGATTCCAAGCTGAGTTGCTCGGTTAGCCCCAATTGCATGGAGGAAAGGAGCAACGGAGGATCAAGCTGAGTAAGATCCGCCGAAAGGATTGCGTGATCCACATTGGCAAACAGCGAGCAAGTTCCTTCGCGGCCAACAACCAGCCCGGATATGCGCCCGGCAGCTTCGGCCACAAAAATCACTTCGTCGGGGTCCACCGGAACAAAGCGTTGAACGGCATGGAGTTCAAAATAGCCGTGAACCGTTTGCGCCGAAACCAGGGTGATGCCATCGCTTAATGCCGAAAGCGTTACCACAATGGCCGGGGTTGCACGCCCCGCACCGACGTACAGAATGGTCTCGGTTCCGTTGGACTCGACGCGAGCGTCAAGGATGCTGGCAACGGCGTTGATTGTGTCGCTGGTTAGGTTCACCGGAATGCAATTGCTGAAGAAATTCCCCTGCGCGTTCGCCCGCGTTTACGGGCAGGGAATATGGACGATGGTTAGAGTTTTGCCAGGAAAGAATTCCCGAAGGGTCCCCCCGACGGCGCGAAATATAGCCCCTTCCCCCACACATCACAAGAAGCACGGATGACCACCTGTTTTTTTCACCCCGGCTTATGCCTACTGGTATGCCTGGGGTCGGCGGTCGGCGAACAAGTCGTTGAAGCTGTTGATCCGTTTGCTTCGGGTGGCCAGCGGATCGGCTTCGGCAGCGATGATGGTTGCGGCATCGGGGCCGCAATCGGCCAGCACCGCCCCGTTCATCCCAACAATCTGGCTTTCGCCGGTGAAGGTCAGCGTCTCCCCCTGCAACGTCTCAATTCCAGCGCGGTTGGCCGTCACCGAAATCACTTTGTTCTCGAACGAGCGGGTGCACATTGTTGGCCCCCACAAATTTTTTGCTGCCACCAAGTTGGATGGGTGAGCAATCACGTCGGCCCCGCGCAAGGCAAGCGTGCGGGCTGATTCGGGGAAACGCCAATCGTAGCAGATCATGGTTCCAATCCGAACCCCGTTCCACTCCGTCACCAGAAAGCCGCTATCGCCAGGCTGAAAAATCAGTTTCTCCTTGTAGAATAGGTGCGTCTTCCGGTACACACTCCACTCCCCATTGGGAAGCGCGATGAACGCCGAGTTGAACAACCGCCCGGCCCGATCCCGCTCGGCAAAACCACCGATAACCGGGGCGTTGCGCTGGGCAGCAAGCTGAAGCATCCACTGGGTGAAAGCCCCTTCGGCGGGGAACTCACAGAGGGGGAGAAGTTCTTGCGGGTCAGTGTAGAAGTATCCGGTGGAGGCAAGCTCGGGGATCACCAACAGATCGAACGATTGGCCAGCAACCAATGATTGCATGGCAGCAATGTTGGCAGCAATATCCCCCCGAACCGGACAGAACTGAAGCGCGGCAAGAAGCATAGATAATTCCTTCTGATTGCCGCGAATCTACGGAACAGGAGGAAGCGGAGGATGTGAGGGTCTGTTGTGCGCCGGCTCGCTTCGCTGCGTGGCCCCGTTCCCCCCCCCCCAGCTTTTTGGAAATGATGGAGGTGATACCCTTGTTCACTCCCCATTTCCCCCCTCCGTTTTTTCCCCGTTACGTTTTAACAACAGGTGCTTTTCGCGTCCTCATTTGCACACCTTCAGACCCCATAGATCCTTGATTCTACAAAGGTTTGCGGGGGTTGGGGTTGCTGGTTGGGGCATCATTTTGATTACAGTCTTTTCATACTAGAAAGATGACGGAAAATTAATTGGCAGGACGCTTTGGATACCCTTTCTTCGCACCGCATTCAACGCAAGGCGGCTTTGGCTGCCACCGCTTTTTCTTCTACCGCAAGGTTCATCATTTCAGTCTTCGGCCACGCTGGGCCGCAAGTCGCAGAAGAATACTCAATCAATAATCACACGAATCGAATGACTTCACGTAGGGATACGTTACTGCTATCGTTTGCTCTATTGGCCATGTTCGGCGTGTTGCTGCTGTCGCAACTGACCACTGCGTTTGCCACCACGGCATTGCGGAACGGCTCGTTTGGTAGCTCGGCATTGCAAGCAACAGCACAGGTTTCGGCAGATATTCTGTCCATCGCCCAATCAATCCCGGAACCGTTTGGGGTGCGCGCAAGCGAGCGGATGATGGAGATTGAGGAAGAGATTCAAGAGATCGTCCGGCTTGCTCAGGCTCCCGCTCTGCTGCCAACGGCTGATTCGGTAGCACTGCTGCGGACGGTGGTGAGCCACCAGCAAGCGTTGTACCAGATGCTGATGTTGGTCAGCGAGCAACGCCGTCTGAACAACCAGCTTCCGATATTGATCCCCTGCGATGGCCGCTATTCTTCCCCTTTTGGGATGCGGGTTCACCCCATTAAGGGGGTGGAAAAAATGCACACAGGGATTGACATTGCCGCCCCACACGGAACCGAAATTTTCTCGGCCAACGGCGGCGTTGTCACCTTTGCTGGCTGGCGAAATGGATACGGCAACACTGTTGAAATTGACCACGGATTCGGCTACGTCACCCGCTACGCCCACGCCAGCAAATTGCTGGTAGCGGCTGGCGACACCGTCACACGTGGGGCGTTGATTGCACGGGTTGGAGCAACCGGATCGGCCACCGGAGCACACCTCCATTATGAAATTTTTGTTGATGGAGAGCAGGTGGATCCGTCGGGGTTTCTTCTGTACCGCGAGCCAGTAATCGAGCCAACGCAGTTGGTGGCATTGAGGTAACTCGGCGAAGGGGAAGTGGCGAATGTCGAATGTTGAGTGAGAAATGCAGCATTCGGTTTTCCACCGAATCCAGCCTCCGCTCATGCTGAGCCCCGTCGAAGCCTGTCCTGAGCCTGTCGAAGGGTATGAGTGGAACCACTGAACAAGCAACCTCACACTCCAAGCTCTTCCCCCCAACCTTCGACTTCCCCTTCCGCTCACTTGCAACGTTGCACGCCTTTACGTGTGGCGGCTCCCCCCTTTCTCTATTGGCCAAGTATATTTGCCCGGCCTTACAACACCAACCTTTTTCAGCAACAGGATCACTTCAATGCAGACCATTGCTCGCGCCCTTCTTAGCGTCTCGGATAAAACTGGAATTGTTGAACTTGCCGCCGAATTATCGGGGCTTGGGGTGGAGTTAATCAGCACCGGAGGGACGGCGCGGGCAATTCGTGAAGCTGGGATTGCAGTGAAAGATGTAAGCGACATCACCGGATTTCCGGAGGTGATGGATGGCCGCGTGAAAACGCTTCATCCGGCAGTACACGGCGGATTGCTTGCCCGGCTGGACGACCCAACCCACCGTGCAGCAATGGATCAGCACAATATCCAATCCATTGATCTGGCGATCATCAACCTTTACCCGTTCCAGCAGACGGTCAGCACGCCGGGGGCAACGCATGATGAGATTATCGAGCAGATAGATATCGGCGGCCCGGCAATGGTGCGGGCTTCGGCAAAGAATTATCGTTTCACGGGAATCGTGGTGAACCCAGAACGCTACGGCCAGATTATCCAAGAACTACGCGATAACGCCATGTGCATCAGCGACGCAACCCGGTTGGAACTTGCCCACGAGGCGTTCCAGCACACCGCCAGCTACGATGCCATGATTGCCGAATACTTCAGCCGAGCCACCTCCGACTCTCCCACCTTCCAGCAGCAGTCGCTCCACATTGATCTTCCGCTTGCCCAAACGCTGCGTTACGGCGAAAATCCCCACCAAACCGCAGCACTCTACGGCGGTTTCAACTCCATTTTTCGGCAACTTCACGGGAAGGAACTCAGCTACAACAACATTCTGGACATTGACGCCGCGGCAAAACTGGTGATCGAGTTCCAAGAGCCAACCGTGGTGATCGTGAAGCACAACAACCCGTGCGGCGTTGGAAGCGGAGCCACACTGATCGAGGCCTGGCAGAACGCCTACACAACCGACACGACATCGGCATTTGGCGGAATTGTTGCGGTGAACCGCCCGTTGGATATGGAGGCCGCGCTGGCAATCAATGAGATTTTCACGGAAGTGATAATTGCGCCGGAATATCCGGAAGAGGTGTTGGAGCGGCTTCGCAAAAAGAAGGATCGCCGGCTGATTGCTGCTGATTACCAGGCCTTAGCCGCCGAAGTCAACGGCACCGAGCCGGAGCTGCGGACGGTTGCTGGCGGGCTGCTTGCCCAAAGCCGCGACAACGCACTGGTAGATAGCGGCGCGCTCCGAACCGTCACCGAACGCCAGCCAACCGAAACGGAGATGCAAGCGATGATGTACGCCTGGCGGGTTGCCAAGCATGTGAAATCGAACGCGATTGTGTATGCCGCGCCAAACCGCACGTTAGGAATTGGCGCGGGGCAGATGTCGCGGGTGGATAGCGCAATCACCGCAGCACGGAAGGCACAAAGCGCGGGCTTGGAACTGAGCAGTTGCGCAGTTGCCAGCGATGCCTTTTTCCCTTTTGCCGATGGCTTGATGGAGGCGGTGCAGGCGGGAGCAACAGCGGTGATTCAGCCCGGGGGATCGGTGCGGGATCAGGAAGTGATTGATGCCGCCAACAGCAACAACATCACCATGATGCTGACGGGAATGCGGCATTTCCGGCATTAACCCCACCATGTCAGTGTCGCAGAATGGACTTGTCATTTGTTGCCCGTGCCACACCGCTAATTGGTCTTTGCTCCCACCAAGCAAGTAGTACACCCACGGGTACGGCTGGCCCGCGATGCTATAGCAGTAGAATTCGGCTTGAATTAGCAGCTATCAGTTATTGGGTATTCATCTATAACTTCTTTTAATTGATCTTTTAAATGCATTAAGGTCATAAAATCTGATAAAAAAGAAAATTGCAATGCGTTTTCTTCAAAATCCTTTATATATCCACTCCATAAAATATTCCCAGACTTACTCAAAGTACACCTCACACATACGTTTTCTTCCAAATTTGAAAAAACACCCTCTACAGAAGTATTATCTATCATTGTTAATACTTCCTTGTAAAAAGCGATAAGCTCTTCGATTCTGAGTTTTACTCCAAGCATAGCAGTAAATCCTGAAATCACAACTGAAATAGTAGAATCAAGCCACTTCCTATCCTCGTAATCTTTACTATGAGGATGTGTTCGACTCAAAATCACTATTTCAATCCTTTTACTTCCTTCAGAAAAAATTTTTATCGCTTTCATTATCACCTGCCTGTCGGTATAACTGTAATAACATCGCCATTTTGATTCGTAACAACTTTCATTTGTGATCCTACGTGCACTCTAGTATTTGGACTATTACCTGAATGTATTTTTAGAGGATTATTCAGAACGTCCAGTACTGCACTTGGAGACGTAATCCCTCTTCCTTGCATCCTATCTAAAGCATGACCTGTAAACTTTGTCCCGTTAATAGTAGTAGGCGTATTACCTTCTACTTTCATTGGACTTCCGTTTTTCCCAACAGGTATTGAAGCTGGAGGATTATTAGATTTCCCTCCCACACTTCCTCCATTCCCTCCTCCATCTGGCGACTTCGTTGAAACTGATTGCCCTGATGAATTTGATGCCGATGCACCACTTGATGTTCCTACCGGGCTGCTCCCACCACCGCTCGCTGAGACGCTCGATGCTTTGACACTGCTTCCTTCCGATGCCTTACCTCCACCAAATACTCGATCCCATAACTTCTTTCCAAATTCTCGCAAACCCATTGTCTCTCCACGAACCGCCATACGACCTCCACCCATCTCCAACATATTGTTGTCGTAAAAATCTAACGGATCGAATCCATCAAATACCACGCCCCCCTGCATCCCCTGAGGATCGGTTACTGTCAACGGATTATCATAACAGTACACGTACGGTGACCAACTCCCAAACTTACTCCACAACGGATCCACACTCAAAAATCGCCCTTCCTCGTATTTCCTCACTCCATTGTTGTACGCTCCACTCTCCTTGTCCCGTTCACGCGAGTTGAAGCTCCGACGATCCTCACTGCTTCCCGATAACAGGTTCCCCCACGGATCATAATCTGCAAAACTAAATCCTGATACTCCGATCACCACGCTGGCGCGTACCGATGCCAAATGATCCAACAACCGTAGCTGTTTGCTTCCATCAGGACGAGTTACTACCTGGCCAATATCTTCGCGAACTCCGTTGTATTCTACTCCATGTGTAATGTACTCCGTCGGGTAGAGGAATACGTTCCGTTGCCGAACCGTGTCGCAGAATGGGCTGGTCATTTGTTGGCCGTGCCACACCGCTAATTGGTCTTTGCTCCCGCCCAACAAATAATACACCCACGGGTATGGCTGGCCGGCGATGCTGTCTGCTAATGGCGCGTGGTAGAGGCGTTTTTGCTCGCGTTCTCCCATTGCGTTGTAGCGATATCGCCAATCGCTGTGCGCGTTCTCAAACGGGTTCCCACTTATGTATTTCCAATTTAACTCACGGTAGCTGTACCCGAAATAATCTTCCGAGAGTAACAATGGCAATGGAACAGCCATTTGGTCAAACACCTTGCGCTCGACAATCGAGCCGTTCAGGTTGTACCCGTACTCCGTTTGATCCCTCTTCCCAATACCCACCAACTCACTCTCCACCAATCGGTTCGGTCCTGTGCTTGGCGCGCCATACGTGTTCGTTGTTGCACTCCCCGCACCAACACGCAACTGTCGGTTCCCTACTGCATCGTAACTGTACTCCGTCGTGTCGGCCCCAACGCTCCAGCTCACCAAACGATCTACGTTGTCGTATCCGTACCCCTGAACCAGCCAACTCCCCTGACCACCGTTCTTCGATTCCTGCTTCACGATCCGACCCACCGAATCATACCACAATTTCTGCTGGAAGATCTTCGGCGCGACAATCGTGTATTGCGTCTTGATTTCACGGTCGCATGCCAACACGCACTCCACATATGTCTTTTAATCCTAACACTATAGTCAGGAAATTTAGTGTTCAGCCTCACGAATAATTGACGAATAATATCTCACATACGCAGCTTCTTTATCCCCATTCCATTTTATTCGCACTTGATGCCGAATTACTTCTTTTGTGTAGGCATTATAAGTGTACAATACCACACTATACGCTAATCCATCAAACGTTGCTCTAGGAAGTTGAGCATATCCATACCCTCCTGCATCTCGTATTGTTGAATCATTTTCTACAACATATCGAGTATCAAATGGGCTATACTGAACAGTTAAGACATATTGACGTGCCACCTCTATTGCTGTCCCTGTATCTGTAATTGGCTTCCAACGATCGTACATATATTGAACAAAATGATTCGTGTCAAAACCATTTAAACAGTACAACCCTCCTTGACGGTTAAAAGCTAATAGATATGAATCTTCATAGATTGGGACATTATAAACGCCTTGAAAAACAACAATATTAGAATCTTGATTGATATTCAAATATCTTTTAATAATAATGAGATTGGTGTCTATATCAACTAGTAATTCATATTCTCTTAAAACTACTTTCAAGTTATACTGAAACCAGATTGGAATGCAAGGATTAGGGTATGTGGAAATTCAGGGTTAGAAGACTTTCTAACTCTGCCCGGTAGTTCCCGATGTTCTTGAAGAAATTCAGTATCGCTTCCCGGAATTTC
>JADZEY010000066.1 GCA_020850315.1 Armatimonadota bacterium
AGCGGGCTTTCACGTTGAAGCACCACGTCGTCGTGTTGTTCTCCGTCACCGGATCCTGAGGATCGCTCACCGTCACCGTCAAGCAGTACTGACCCGATCCGTTCGGGATGAAGCTTGGAAACTCTTGACGCACAGTGCCAGCACCAGTTGGAACCGTCAGAACGGTTGCTTGGCGGGTATAGACCACTTGGCCAGCAGCGTTTTTGATCGTCACGGTAGCCGGAACGTTCGTTGCGTCGGCGATACCGTTGTTGTTCATGTTCACAAGCACCGGAATCGGACGGCCATCCGGATAGGACTGGAATTCCATCGGTGAGTGTGGGGCAAGGCCAGCCATCAATGCTGCCAATTCAATCTCGTAGTTCGCATCGAATGGGAAGCCAAGGCTCTTCCAGTTTGGAAGCGTGTCGTTCAGGCGGTTCTCATCTTTATCAAGATTTGTGTACACCTTGACGAAATAGCGACCTGGCTTGGTTGGTGTCCAGGTTGGCATGTTGATGTCGCGGAAGCTGGACGGATCCCATGTTCCTGGGACGATCGTCTGACCTTCGCCGACTTTGTTCCCGTTCTCATCAAAGATCCAATAGCCAACCGGAACATCTTTGACGGCATTAAAGCCGATATTTAGGAAGCGAGCTTCGATTGGCACACCGATACCGAGTGGGTATTGGTACTTCAGCGGCAGCTTGTTCTCGTATGGCTGCAGCAAGTTCCAGGAAGCTACATCGAACGGCTTGGAGATGTAAAACTGACCAGTGATGGTATCGTTGAGAATATCCTGGTCAATGTTCAACATTGAAATCACTTTCACGGTGTAAATACCAGTGAAGTCGGTCAGCGGTGCTGTCAGTGCTGGACTCAACACCACTTGCGATTTCCCAAGCTGTGCGGTTGTTGTGGTAAAGGCTGTTCCCGTCACGGTCGCAACCGGGTTGGTGAGGTCTTGGTCACGATACACCAGAGCCTTGACCGGAACGTTCTGGCGGCTATTCTTGCCAAAGTTCGTGAATTGTGCGTTGATGGTGATCGAAGAACCACCGAGGTACACATTAGCTTTCCGCTCGGGTGTAAACCACACTGAGTCTGGCGTAACATCATCCATCAATGGGGTCATACGGTAGCCGATCTGTTGACCGTCCATTGTTGGGAACTTATAGTGCCAGTACGGGGACGCACGGTAGTACACATATGGGTTCCCTGCATAACTCATGTAGTACGAGTACATCTCAGGGAATTGGTAGTAGAAGTTCGCGTAGTAGAACGTACGTGCAGTGGTAATCGCAACCGTATCCGGCACTTGCGACGGATCAAGCAACAACAAGAATTTGCTCTCGTCATTGATGGGCGGCGGAGTCGTTGGGCTGGTGCTGTAGCTGTATTGCTGCCCCAGATTTTTGATACCGACCAAAGCACCATAACCGAGGGTGAATTGTGGGTTATCGCTTGGCTTGGTACGGTTAATGGAGTTTGGTCCATAGAATATTTCAATTTTCCCAGCCGGGGTCTCGTAGATTTTGGCTTGGAAATTGCCTGGGTTGCCACTTGGATAGTAAGCCCCTTGTACCCGCCACTCGAAGGTCATCACACGGTTTGGCGAGGTTCCATCAACACGCATGTACACACCACCAGTAGGCGATGTCACACCGCTTGAGCGAAGGTCGCTCCAGTACACCCACAGCACACGGTCATCGTAGGAATACCATGATGGATTCCAAATCCCTGTTTGGTATTGCAGATTAGGATCATTTGATCCGTAGCCCCAACCGTAGCCAGCATAGTTGGCTTGATTAAAGCCGATATACCCGGCAACGTCAACTTGGATAGTTGAGTAATAGTTGCCAAGGAAAAAGATCGGGAATCCGTTATACGGCGATGCCGTATGGTTAAAATTGTACAACTGCGCACCACCATAAAGGTTGCTAGTATTGGGTATCAGATTGGTACCCGATAGCCCAATGATGGTTTGGAAGTTGTTCGGAATCCGTTGTGGAAGGTAGTTGTTCCACGGAATTTTCACCATGGGAGGATTAGTCCCAGGCGGATTTTGAGCCATTAGCCCAGTTCCGACCATCAAGGCCAGAACAAGTGTGGTAAAGATTTTACGCATTACCGATGCTCCTGTGGGTTTGTTAGTACAGTGCGTGTATGCTTTGTAATGTAGACTGTTAAGCGTCAAAGAACGGAGGCTATGGCTCTGTGAATGTTCACAGAGCAGATAGCGTTGCGCCTGATGTAGTGCTTAGACTTCTTCGGTTCAAGAAGTGGTTCCCTAAGCGAAAATCAGATACAGAAATGTGATTTTTGGCAAGAAAACAGCGATTTGCAATTCTAAATCGCTAACGGCAGCCTTAGATCGGTTCTTCTAAAGTTGTCGTCAACGGGCAAGAACACAAGAGTTCGGTCAAATGTTTCCGCCAAACATAATTTTTTTTTGGGGTACGCAAAGCCAAAGTTTTACGCCATTTCACTCACGATAATTTGTATCTGGCCTAACGCGCTTTCTAAGTTCTCAGTCTGCCGCCCGCCTGCGGTGGCCAGATGTGCCTTTCCGCCGCCGCCGCCGCCAACCAGTTTGGCCACCGCCCCAACAATCTTCCCAGCCGATAGCCGCCCGGTCAGGTCATCGGTGACAACGCAGACGAATTGGGCCTTCCCTTCCACCTCGGCTCCAAGCAAACCCACTCCACCGATTCCCAAACGATTTCGTAGGTCGTCGCCTAGCGATTTCAACGCTTCAATGTCCGCAGCCGCTACCCGCCCGCTTGCTATGCGAACGCCATTTATGGTGGCAGCACCATTAAGAATATCGTCAAGTACGGCTGCCGCCGAAGCTAACCGAACCTCAGCTAATTCTTTCTCAAGCCCCTTTTTCTCTTCCAGAAGTGACTCCACTTTCTGGTACAGCTCGCGGTCGCTTACTCCAAGCCGCTTCGATAATCGCTCGATTTCCTGGTAACGCCCCAATAGCAAGGCATCGGCATCAACCCCAGTAATCGCCTCGATGCGGCGCACGCCAGCTTGAATGCTGCTTTCGGCAGTGAGCTTGAAGAACCCGATGTCGGCGGTGTTCCGCACGTGAGTCCCGCCGCAGAACTCGACCGAGAAGGTTGGGTCAATCGTCACAACCCGCACCCGAGACCCGTACTTGTCCCCAAAAAACATCTTGACGTTCGGAATCCGCCGGGCATCTTCAATGGCAACTTCCTCAGTCCGGACAGCGATTCCTTCCCGAATTTTTGCGTTGACCATCGCCTCAATCTCGCGCAATTCTTCTTCCCCCACTTTGCTAAAATGGTTGAAATCGAACCGAAGGTGGTGCGATGCCACCAGCGAGCCAGCCTGCTGCACGTGCGAACCCAACACGCGGCGCAGTGCCTCGTGCAAAATGTGGGTGGCCGAGTGATTCCGTTGGATATGGCCGCGATAGTCGCTTGCAAGCTGCACAACTGCATGATCGCCAACGCTGATCCCGGCGGGTTCGGTCTCCAGCGTGTGCAGAAACAGATTCCCGATTTTACGAACATCACTTACCGGATAGACCTCACCGCCAATCGTGGCTGTCCCGTGGTCGCTTACCTGCCCCCCCATCTCGGCATACAAGGGGGTGCGATCCAGCACCACACCATGCTCGGTGACGGCAAGGACGCTGGCCTCGGCAGTTGTCTGGTCGTACCCAACAAACTCTGTGTTCCCCTCAACATTTAGGCTCACGGCCTCCTGCGAAACACTTTTGCGGGCTTCGCGGGCGCGGCGTTTTTGCTCGTCCATCAGCAGGTTGAACCCAGCAACATCTACCGTAATCTCCCGCTCGCGGGCAAGAAGCTCGGTAAGATCAAGAGGGAAACCGCAGGTGTCGTACAGGAAGAAGGCATCGGCGGCATTAACCATCGTCCCCCCGACTGTGCGTTGCTCAAACTCCGCCATCCCCTTTTCAATGGTCGCCCCAAACTGCTCTTCCTCGGCACGAATAATCTTCTTGATGTACTCCTGCTGGCGGGCGATTTCTGGAAAGATGTCCCCCATCGTCTGGACCAGTACGTCAACAAGGCGATAGAGGATTGGCTCCTTCACATCCAACTCGATGAACCCATATTTCACGGCGCGGCGAAGCAGGCGGCGCAGCACGTAGCCACGCCCAGCGTTCCCCGGCGCGGCACCGTCGGCAATGGCAAACGCAACCGTACGGACGTGGTCGGCCAGCACACGCATGGCAATGCTGGGGCGGTCATCTAATCCGCCGGAGTATGGATTGCCGGAGATGCGGGAGATTTCCTGCAACAGCGGCATGAACACATCGGTGTCGTAGTTGCTTGATTTCCCCTGAACTAACGCACAGATCCGCTCGAACCCCATCCCGGTATCAACGTGCTTGGCGGGAAGCTCCTCTAAAGTTCCATCGGCCTTGCGGTTGTACTGGATGAACACCAAGTTCCAGAACTCAATCACATCCTGAACCCCAGCATTGACCAGCGAGCCGCCGCTGCAATCGGGGGTGCGGTCGAAATGGATTTCGGAGCATGGACCGCAAGGGCCGGTCTCCCCCATCTCCCAGAAGTTATCTTTTGCCCCAAACCAATGGATATGATCGGGGTTGATGTCGGTCTCGTTCCGCCAGATGTCGTAGGCTTCCTGATCCTGTTCGCTTCCATCCTCGGCGCGGTACACGCTGACGTGAATCCGCTCCTTCGGTAATCCCCACACTTGGGTCACAAGCTGCCACGCCCAAGTAATCGCCTCACGTTTGTAGTAATCCCCAAAAGACCAATTCCCCAACATCTCGAAGAAGGTGTGGTGGTAGGTGTCGTGCCCAACTTCCTCAAGATCATTATGCTTCCCGCTGACCCGAACACACTTCTGAGTATCGGCTGCGCGTGAGTAGTCACGGATTCCTGTTCCCAGGAATACATCTTTGAATTGGTTCATCCCAGCGTTGGTGAACAGCAACGTTGGGTCGCCGTGTGGAACAACCGGGGCAGAAGGAACAACCGTGTGCCCGCGTTCGCGGAAGAAATCAAGAAACGATTGCCGAAGTTCGCGTGAAGTCATTGGGTATGGTCAGTAGTCAGTGATCAGTGGTCAGTTGCAAGGGGAGGGCAGTAGTCGGTTGTTCGTGGTCATTAGTCATTAGTCATTGGTCATTAGTTCCTTCATCCTTCATCCTTCATCCTTCATCCTTTCTTCTCTCATTCTCTATTCGCGGTAAACAGCGGGTAATCGGCTTCAACGTCTCCTCGTTTGATGTCCAGCAATCGGCGTTTCAGCAGGGCGCGGCGGATTGGTTTCAGGTGGTCGAAAAAGTAGATGCCGTTCAAATGGTCAATCTCATGCTGCATCACCCGCGCCAGGATTCGGTCGGCCTCCATCACCTGCTCGCGCATTTCCACATCGAAAAATCGGACTTGCACCTGGGCCGGGCGCACCACATCAGCGCGAAGATCGGGAAGGCTAAGGCATCCTTCTTCCATCGGAAGCTCTTCATCGGAAAACGCCTCGATCACAGGGTTAATCAGCACCAACGGTTTCTGATGCTCGAAACCTTCGTAGGAGCTAACATCAATCACCGTCATGGCCACATTCTTCCCCACCTGGTTTGCAGCCAACCCAATGCCATCGGCGTTGTGCATGGTAGCAATCATATCCTGGGCCAGCTGGGCTATCTCGGCGTTGATCTCCTCCACGGTTTTCAGCTTTTTCCGCAGAATCGGGTGGTCGAACGTGTAGATTGGAAGGATGCTGCTCATCGGAATATCCTAAATTATTGCTACGGGAATCGTCTGTGTGATACTGAAGTCGAATCACCGCCGAAGGCCTACCTGCCGCGCCAAGCGGTGCAATGATCTGAAGAAACACTGGCAGAGAACAGGGTGGGGCAAAAAACAACAATGCCGACCTTGTGTGAAGGTCGGCATCGTGTAGTGAAGCGGGACGGACGAGACTTGAACTCGCGACCTCCTGCGTGACAGGCAGGCATTCTAACCAACTGAACTACCGCCCCAAAACAAATTTCCTTTTCTGGTGGACCTGAGCGGGATCGAACCGCTGACCTCTTGAATGCCATTCAAGCGCTCTCCCAACTGAGCTACAGGCCCTTGTTGATCCCGACGTGGTTCCGAAAGGGAGCGCAAAGATAGGGGCGTAGCTAAGGGGTGCGCAAGCGTTTTTTTGCTTACTAAAATCTTTTAACGACTTCGCAAACCGTGAACGATTTCGGACAACGGTGTTCGGCCAAGGATTTTGGCTTGTTGAAGTCTGTCATCTTTTACTCAGTGATGCCAGTGTTATGTTTGCTGCAATCTGATTCCGTTTCCAACCCTTCTGAACTGACCATGAACAACTCCGTGCCAACCGGTTCACCGGAGCAACTCCATATCGGCATTCCAGGCTTCAGCTACCACGATCTGTACGACCCCATACGGCTGCGCGACCTTGCCCAGCATTTCTACACCGCGCTGCAATCCACCGATCACCCCCTTTGGCTCAAGTTCAATCACCTTCGCCAAACCTTTGGCGAAGGGATGAAGCCGGAGGAACGCTCCGAGGTGTTGATTGCCGTCGCGCCCCATGTTTCGGCGTTTATCACCGAACTGTTCCAACTTCAGGATGAGCATGGGCGGCTGCGGCGGATTGTGGAAGATGATACCGTGGTACTCACGTTCAAACGGGAGTTCGTGGTGCGCCGTGCGCTGAAACAAGCGGCGAAGATGGAAGGGGTTGATGCCGCAGAAGTGAGTGCCGCCACCCAAGTGCTGAACAACACACTCTTTCTGGAAACCTTTGCCCAAACCGATGCCGAACGCGCGCTGGCGTTGGCGGTGATCCGGTTGATGGATCTGGAAAAATCGTTCAAGCACGCCGAGCTTCACGATGAACAACCATCGCCGGAGCTGATTGCCGAAGTTGCAGCGATTCGCCAGCGTGTGGCCGAAGCAATCCAGCGTTCGCCAGCGGTTGCCGCCCAGCTGACGGAAACTGCATCACTCACCAGCGATCACGCATTTGTCACCGGAGTGCTTGGCTTGTACGAACGGTGGATTGCCCTGCAGCATCGCCAGCACCTTCCCGAAACCAGCGGATGGGCATCGCTGCGGATTCCCCACAACGTCAATTTTGCTCAGCTTGTTCATCTGGAATCAGCAACCGATAAGCCGGAAGGTGCTTACGTTGGCCCGCGCAAGCACTACCGCTTCCGCGACGGTTTTAAACTGACCGACCACCGCGCAACCGCACGCGAAATTTTGGGTGAGGTGGAGTACTGCATCTACTGCCACAACCGCGACAAAGACTCATGCAGCAAAGGATTGCGGGCAAAGGATGGAACCATTCAGAAAAACCCGCTTGGCGTTACGCTGAACGGCTGCCCGCTGCACGAAAAAATCTCCGAAGCGCACACCCTGAAGGGTGGCGGCGACGGGCTTGCGGCCCTATCAATGGTGATGGTGGACAACCCCATGTGCCCCGGAACCGGCCACCGCATCTGCAACGACTGCATGAAAGCCTGCATCTACCAGAAGCAGGAACCAGTGAATATCCCGCAAGTGGAAACCAGCTTGCTCACCGAAGTGCTGAACTACCCGTTCGGTTTCGAGATTTACTCACTTCTCACCCGTTGGAACCCTCTAAACATTAATCGCCCCTACGCGCTTCCTTACAGCGGGAAGAAAGTGTTAGTGGTGGGATTGGGACCGGCTGGCTACACCCTTTCCCACTACCTTATCAACGAAGGTTTTGGCGTGGTTGGGGTTGACGGATTAAAAATTGAGCCGCTGCCGGAACGCTGGGTTGGAAGCAAGGGGAACCCACCAACGCCAATCCGCGATTACCACGAACTGGTTGACCAACTTGACGAGCGCATTCTGCTCGGTTTTGGCGGCGTTTCGGAGTACGGCATCACTGTTCGGTGGGATAAGAACTTCCTGAAGGTGATCTACATCGCGCTGGCACGGCGGCGGAATTTCCGCATTTACGGGGGCATCCGTTTTGGCGGAACCATCACGATTGACGATGCTTGGAAGATGGGTTTCGACCACATCGCCATTGCCACCGGAGCCGGGAAACCAACGATGGTTCCGATGAAAAACAATCTGCTGCGGGGCATCCGCCAAGCCAGCGATTTTTTGATGGCCTTGCAGCTAACCGGTGCCTTCAAGCGGGACGCGCTGGCAAATTTGGAGGTTCGCCTGCCGGCGGTGGTGATTGGCGGCGGCCTAACCGGGATTGACACCGCCACCGAGGTGATGGCCTACTATCCAATCCAAGTCGAACGCCTTGCACGCCGCGTTGACACATTAACTGCCGAGCTTGGCGAAGCACAATTCTGGAGCGGATTTAACGAGGAAGAGCGCGAAACACTGCACGAAATGTTAGCCCACGGCCACGCCTTGCAGCAGGAACGTGAAACCGCCGCACGCGAAGGGCGCGACCCGAATTTCATTGACTTAATCCGCCAGTGGGGCGGGGTTTCGTTGGTCTATCGCAAAACCGTTAGCGATTCCCCAGCCTACCGATTGAACCACGAAGAGATTGCCGAGGCGTTGGAGGAAGGGATCTATTTCATCGAAAATATGTCCCCCACCGCTGCCATTGCCGACAAGCACGGAGCCGTGGATGGAATGGTATTTGAGCAGCAAGGGGTGGACGAAAACGGAAAATGGCGCAGCACCGGAAAGCAGTTCACCATCCCAGCCCGAACCGTACTGATTGCCGCCGGAACAGCACCAAACACCATCATCGAGCGGGAAAATCCGGGGGCATTCGCTTACGATGAATGGCGGCAATACTTTGCGCCGCATCGGGTGGACTTTCCCACCACCGTAGCAACAGGGGTGGAAGAGACCACATAAGGAGTATCCTCACTCGGAAACATATCCTACACGCATCGTGTTGTTGGCCGTGGGCAAATGCTTGCGTGGCCATTCCCGATGCAGCAAGGCACTCTGATTTATGAACATCATCAACAACAATAACAGCACGGATCACCAAAGCATCAGCCAGGTCCTTCTGCGCCAAGCCGCAAAAGGGGAAGCAGGGTTTTTCACTTCGTACAACAACGATGGGCGATTTATCAGCTACTACGGCGATAACCACCCGCGCTACGCAGGGAACGTGGTGAAAGCAATGGCTTCGGCAAAAGATGGATACCCACATGTTGCGCGATTATTCCACGATCACGCGGCCACGCTGAACCCTTCCGAACAACCCGCACGCGATGCCGAATGGGATGCCTTCGGCGCGATGCTTGATCGCCAGTTCATCGCAACCGTCCACCAAGTGATCAGGCTAACGCCAACGATTGTGGAGGTTATCATCCATGCCCCGGCAGCAACCCAGCATTTTCACCCCGGGCAGTTTTATCGGCTTCAGAATTACGAGACCACCGCCACCGTGATTGATGGAACCCCCTTGCTGATGGAAGGCATTGCACTGACCGGTGCGTGGGTTGATAAACAGCAGGGATTGATGAGCACCATCGCACTTGAGATGGGGGTAAGTTCACGGCTGTGTGCCATGCTGCAACCGGGCCAACAAGTGGTGTTGATGGGCCCAACCGGAACCGCTACCGAGATTGAGCCGAACGAAAACGTGATACTCTGCGGCGGTGGCTTGGGGAACGCTGTTCTCTTCTCCATCGGCAAGGAGATGCGCCGCCAGGGATGCCACGTGATCTACTTTGCTGGGTATCGGAAAGGGGAGGATCTATTCCACCAAGAAGATGTCGAGGAATCGGCCAACCAGGTGATCTGGAGCAGCGACACCGGAGCCGAAATCACGCCGCGCCGCCCGCAGGATGCGTATAAACGCGGAAATATTCTAGAGTCAATGATGGCCTACGCCACCGGCGAGCTTGGCCAGCAACTTGTGCCGATGAACACGGCCCAGCGGCTGGTGGTTATTGGCTCCGACAGGATGATGAACGCCGTCCGGCAAGCACGATTTGGGATGTTGGCCCCGTATCTTGGCCCACACGCTGCAATTGGCTCCATCAACTCGCCGATGCAGTGCATGATGAAGGAGGTCTGCGCCCAGTGCATCCAGCGCCACGTTGACCCGGTGACCGGCGAAGAAAAAGGCTACGTCTTCAGTTGCTTCAACCAGGACCAACCGCTGGATAACGTGGATTTCCATTTTCTGGAATCGCGCCTGCGTGCAAACAGCCTTTCGGAAAAAGTATCAAACTTGTGGCTGAATCACTTGCTGAAAAAGCAACCAATGGAGATGGTATAAAGCGGGGTAATAACCGCTATGAAAATCACGACAACGCAGTTCTTCAACTCACATCTAACCATGAACAAATCATTTTCATCTATGCTTGCAACACTTCTTTCAGGAATGATGGTTGTTGCGGCCACGGCTTGCGGCGATGGGAAAGCCGACGACGCGCCACAGCAATCAAACGCCGCTCCCGACACGGCTGCAAAGCCACCCGTCTCAGTGGCCAACATTGACAAAATGCCTATGGCAACCATTGACACCACGCGCCCTTCTTCAAAGATGCCACCAGCCCCTGCTGTGGATCAGGCTGTGCCGATTCGCACGCCAGACGGAGAGCCGGCGCGATACGCCATGAAGTCAGGCCGGCTGACATTCCGCTACGATGGTGATTTGCGCGGCGAGCGTGTTGTCACGTTCGATGATTACGGATTGAAGGAGTACACCGAAGATCGCTTCACGCAGTTCCCAATGAATGCCATGTCAGATATTCGTGATGGAATATCTATCGCCACGCCAACTGAGCGGTTCTCGCTGGAAGCCCAAACCAAAACCGCCTATAAACTCCCCAACATTGCTATGCAGAACTACCTTGCCTCTGACTCCGCTAGCAAGATGTCCTTAACCGACTATATTCTTGCCCGTTCGCAAGCAAAAAGAATAAAGGAAGAAAATTTGCAAGGGTATGCCACCACGATGTACGAAATCGCATCGCCAGGCGGGCCGGTTCGTTGGTGGTACTGGAAAGGGATAGTGATCCGTGAAGAAGGGGAATACACACAGATGAATAAACACCACACTGTGATGCTGCAGAAGATTGAGCTGAATATCCCCGTTCCCGAATCGCTGTTCCAAATTCCAGCAGGCTACAAAATTCAAACGCCACCACCGCCACCATCGCCGAATCCGCCAAGTGGCGCGCCCGGGGCACCGGCAGCACCACAGAAATAACCAAGCCTCACTTTTACCAACCATTCATGCGCCAACGTTCATTGATAATGCTTGCGGGGCTGCTGCTTATCGGCAGCTCCGCCTGCAATCAGGATACCACACAGCACCCGAGCGACTCCACAAAAACCTCAGCCCAGCAACCGCCGGCTCCGGGGAACGTGCTGAACATTGACACCACCTCACCAAACGACAACTTGACAATGGCCCCCAAAGAGTGGGCGGCTGATTCCTTACTGTTGCGCTCGCCAAGCGGTAGCACGGCGCGGTATGGCGTAAAATCGGGGCGGCTGGTGCTTCGCTACGGCCAGCAATTGCGCGGGGAACGGATTGTGATGTTCGATGACTACGGATTGAAGGAGCGAATTGAAGACAAATTCGCCACCTATCCCCCCGGAGCAAAAGGACCAATTCGCAACACCATGACCATCGTCACCCCCGACTACTACTACGCGATTGACCCCGACAGCCGCACCGCACAACGGGTTCCCAACCGCATTGACGACGAATACATGGCATCCGCCGAGTCCAAAACCACTCCCTTTGCTGAATGGCTGATGCAACGGCAAAAAGCACAGCATGTTGGCGATACCGTCATCAGCGGCTACCATTGCCGGATTATTGAAATGCAAGCCTTGGGCGGGCCAGTGCGGTGGTATGCGTGGCGCGGAATAATTCTGCGCGAAGCGGGTGAGTTCACCCAAGCAAAAACGCGGCATATGTTGAAGGCGCAAGAAATTGCCCTCAACATCCAAATTCCTGACTCTATTTTTGCGCCGCCAGCCGGCTACAAAATCACGGAACCACAAATTCCTAAACCCCAGCCCGCCCCAACACAAGGCAAATAGAGATTAGCCGAATTAAAAAAACAGCCCGATAATGTTCACTATCGGGCTGTTTTTTTATTTTTTTATCGAAGCCACACAATTCCTGCTTGCAGTAGCAAGTAGAGATAGATCAGCGGGGCAACAAACAGCAAGCTATCGAAGCGATCCAAAATCCCTCCATGGCCGGGGATTAGCTGCGACGAATCTTTCACCCCTGCATCACGCTTCAGATGCGATTCGGCAAGGTCACCAAGCTGGCCGAAAACACCACAAATTATTCCCATAATAATTGCATCGGCCACTGAAAACCATTCCGCTGCCAGCGCACGAATCAGCAGCATTGCCCCCACCGCACCAACCACTCCACAGATTGCTCCTTCCCACGTTTTTTTCGGCGAAACTCGCTCGAATAATTTATGCTTGCCGAACAAACGTCCACCGTAGTAGGCAAAAGAATCACACGTCCAAATGGAAATTAAAACAGCCATAATTGAGTAAAACGAAAACTTCTCAGCTGACCAAAACAATGGCTCCAGCGATACTATCCCGATTAACGCCGGAAGGGAAACACCGACATACGTAATCCCTGCGATGGTGGCTCCGATGTTTGTCATTGCCCCTTCTGTGCGCCGGAACATCTCCAGCAACAGCACCAACACTGGAGTGAGGAAAACAAAGAATGGGATAGTGTGCGGAAGCACTTCCAAGAATGGAGCTCTATTCATAAATATGGAAATCAGCACAGGGATTAATTGGGAATAAAGGAAGCAAAGCAGTATCACCGTTGCAACTCCAATTATTTTATTTGGGCGCGCTCCTTTTTTTTCGGCCATCCAATAAAACTCTATCAATGCGCCAATAGTGGCGGCGGCAATTAGCCAAAAAAATGCCCAACCGCCAATCCACAATGCCCCCAACACAATCGGTATTCCAGCGATTGCTGTCACCACTCGCATCTTCCCGTTGCCGTGGCGTTGCTCAAACTTTGTTGGGCCGTGTGGCCACGCCTGCATGGTTGCCGTTGGTTGCTCAGAATTCATAACGAATTTGGTTTGATTGTGAAATGCTGGGAAATTCTACTCGGAATTTCGTGGCTTATGAGGTTCTATTCCGCCTCGGTCTGAAGTATCTGCTCGGCCTCATCACAAAGGTGTTCGGGAACAAAAACTTTGGCAACAGCAAGCGCCCCGATAGTGAAACCGCGCGTGGTGTCCACCTGCGAAAGGACAAATGCGGGGATTCCTTCGGCACGCAACCGTCCGGCAAGGATTCTTGCTTCAATATCAGTGTTGACAGTCCGAATAATCGTCCACTCAATCGCTTGATCCACCGGAAACGGTTCGTCAAGCTCAAAATCGCTGCCACAGAATGGGCAACGATCTACGTGGTCAGGAATAAGGTTCAGGCAAATAGCGCACGATTGCATGGCTGGTTTCTGAAGGATGTAGAATGTGCTGCAAATCGGATGATCCAGCAAACGGAATTAGTACCCAAAACTTCGCAACCGGCTTTCGCTTCCGCGCCAATTCTCGCGAACTTTCACGAATAATTCCAGATAGATGCCTTGCCCCAAAAACTCTTCGATTCCGGTACGCGCACGCTGCCCTAACCGTTTCAGTGCTTCCCCCTTATTTCCAATAATAATTCCCTTTTGGGTGTCGCGCTCCACAATAATTTCGGCACTGATGAATAATTTTTCCGGCTGTGGTCGCTCCTTGAATTGCACGATATTCACTTCCACCGAGTAAGGGATTTCCTGCTTGTACAACTCCATCACTTTCTCGCGAATCAACTCACTCACAAAAAAACGCTCCGGCTGTTCGCTGATAATCTCTGGATCGTACAACAATGGCCCAAGCGGTAGATATTTTTCTAAAACCTCTACAAGTCGGTCAGTGTTCTGGGCGTACAGCCCCGATGCTGGAACCACTTCGGCAAACGCCCCCATGCTCAGAAATTTCTCCATAATTGGAAGAGCTTCTTTTTTATCCTTCAGCGCGTCCATTTTGTTCAGCAGAAGGATTATTGGTTTCCGCAGTTTGGTGATGTCGCCAATTGGGGTGTTGATAATTCGCTCAAGGTTAGGGTCGTTCACATCCAACATGAGCAAGATCAAATCGGCATCGGCAAGCGCGCTGGTTACGTATCCAACCATTTTTTCCTGAAGCAAGTAGCGTGGGGTAAGCACGCCAGGCGTGTCCTGGAAAATGATTTGGGCGCGGTCGTTCGTTAAAATTCCCAACACACTTTTGCGTGTGGTCTGTGGCTTTTTTGTGACGATAGAGAGCTTCGCGCCAAGCAGTGTGTTCAGCAGCGTTGATTTGCCGACGTTCGGCTCGCCAACGATAGCCACATACCCTGTGCGAAATTGATCGGATGTTGGTGCAGTCATAAAAAAATGTGTGTTGTTCTGGTTATCGTTGGGAATCGTTGTGCGTTATCG
>JADZEY010000067.1 GCA_020850315.1 Armatimonadota bacterium
TGAGGATTGGGCTGCACACCGGAGAAGTGGTCGCCGGGATCATCGGGAAGAAGAAATTCGCGTATGATTTATGGGGCGACGCAGTGAACACGGCAGCCCGAATGGAGAGCCACGGGGAAGCGGGGAAAGTTCACGTAAGCGAAGAGTTCCGCAACGCAGTTGGCGAAGCATTCAGCGTTGTGGAGCGTGGAGAAATGGAGGTAAAGGGGAAGGGGAAGATGCTGACATATTTTTTGGAAGGTTCGTTGAGGAGTGAGTAGCGTAGCCCGGCTGTTCAGTGGCTCCACTCATACTTCGACGGGCTCAGCATGAGCGGAGGGTGATATTCGGTGGGAAGCCGAAGCATTGCAATTTTCTTCCCGGCTCTGGCTCCCTCTCCCAGCCGACGAATGAAGTGGAAGCAGTAGCGGCATCAGCTTGGGAGAGGGCGTGCCGATCGAATCGGCATCTTCGAGAGGGTGAGGGCAGGCAGCGAACGAGGGCAAGAGTAAAACTTTGCCCGTTCAGTGGCTCCACTCATACTTCGACGGGCTCAGCATGAGCGGAGGTGAGATTCGGTGGGACGCCGCTCACTTTTCCTTTTTCGGCTCTGGCTCCCTCTCCCAGCCGACGAATGAAGTGGAAACAGTAGCGGCATCAGCTTGGGAGAGGGCGTGCCGATAGGATCGGCATCATTGAGGGGGTGAGGTTCTCCACAACGCTGTGTGATTATTCCCCGGCTTTGCCGGGCAATTGGTGCAACGCCCCAATCGCCACTACTTCCCCGTGCAAACTGCTTCCGCACTCCGTGCAGAAATTGGCATACTGATGCCGGATCACCGCATGGCAATGGCCACACAACCGATCCAGCGGGATGCCACAGCACGGGCAATAATGGTCTGTCAAAAAACAGATCACCCCACACCCCCCGCAAACCCGCGAACCATGAAGCAAAGGCGATGAATGATTGTGAATCATGAGCGTCGGAATGTTGAGTGTGGAATGTGGAATGCCAAATGAAGAACGCCCCCCTTTTCACTAATGACCAATGGCTTTCTTAGCTGACAACCACTCCTCCCCCCTTTCATTGTATCTTCGCACGGTCACGGTTTTACCAGTTAGCGGTGACACTGTGGAAACGAATAGACGTTTGCTGGCTACATCATGACTCCCTTGCCTGAACAATCCGATTCCCACCCAAGCAGTTTCCATGCCGAACTGATTACCAGCTTCCTGAATCATGGGGTGATGCCGTTTGTGGGAAGAGCCGGGGAGTTCCAGCAACTGCTGCAATTTTGGCGCGGAACGCTGCAGGCCCACGGCGTGCGTGCCGCACTGCTAACGGGGGAAGCTGGGATTGGCAAAAGCCGGCTGATGGAAGAGCTGATGCCGCATATCGCGCGCGAAGGGGGGACCGTGGTTCACATCCGTTTCTATCCCGAATCGGCAATCAATCCGGCGCACCTTCTTGCTGATGCGTTGTGGGGGTCGGCAAGCGCGCGCGAGATCGTGCGCGATCCTGCCCCGGAAGACCTCCCAGGCTGCATTGCTGCCTTGCGCCGATTAGTCCGGTTGCGGCCAACAGTGCTGGTGGTGGAGGATCTGCATCTGCTTGTTGGCGATGCCCTCCGTGATTTCACCGCTATCCTTGCCTCACTTTCCGACGAACCACTTTCGGTGATTGGAACCACACGCCCCACCCCACTTCCTGCCGCCGGAATTTTGGCCCCCTATCTTGTGGAAGAGTTGGAGCTACACGGCATTGACCAACCAGGCATTCAACAACTCTGGATAGCACTGTTCAACGCCCCCCCTTCCCCCGAAGTGATGGACCTGTTGCAGGAAGGAACCCGTGGGAACGCCTTAGCTGTCCGCTCGGCACTGCGCCGCGCACTCAGCAGTGGGGCGGTGGAGCGGAGCAGCGGGCATTGGCAAGTATCCGCCCCGGCGTTTGCCTCGGTGGTGGAACGAAGTGTAGATATGCTATCGGTGGGGATGACTGCACACCTTCGCGAGGAGGAACGCGCCACCGTGCAGATGCTGGCATGGTTGGGGGAAGTGTTTGCCCGCGAAACTGCCGAAGCCTTGCTTGGCGAAAACGCACGATTGCTGAACCAATTACTCTTCAAGGGGATTCTGGCAACCATCTCCAACGCGCCCCGCCCCCTTCCCGGAAGCGAAAGCACTCACCCCTTGCTTGCGTTCACCCACACCCTGCTTCATCGCCAACTTACCGATGCCGCACAGCCCGACATCCCCCGGCTTCTGGAAATCCTTGCCGATGGCCTCCCGCTCTACTCCGTCCTTCCGTGGCGGATATTGGCCAGCTACCAGTTCCCGACGCTGCGGCTTGATAGCCAGCAACTACAACGTGCCATTACGCGCGGGCTTGCAACCGCACGCCACATCGAGCAAGGCACCGATTGGCGGAACTCGGCTGTTCCATTTCAGGCAGTGGCAGCCATTGTGGCCGCACGCGCCGCCGAGTGGCCCGAAGAAGAATGGCTGCGGTTGATAACCGAGCTGTACTACTACCGCCTGATGCTGCTTCGCCGCGATTCCCCAAACAACTCCGAGCCAGCCGTGGAAGGGTTCCTTCGGCTGACCAAGCCAGCAATGGAGGCCGCAACACCCCCGATACTTCGTGCCCAGCGGTTGATAGCTCTTCGATTCCTCTATCGCCTCTGCTGGGAACGGGATCGAGATGTCCGCAACGATGTTTATGAGGAAGCGGAATCCCTTGTTGCCGCCTATCCCGAACTTCTCTACTCGCAGGCGTACGCAACCTTCCTCAGTTATCCCACCAGCGTTGCGGCCCAACGCGCCGACAAACAAACCTGCCGCCTTATCGAGGCCCGTGCCCAGCAGGTCATCGCCTCCGAACATTGCACCCCACAGGTTCGCCGCCAACTGAACGACTCAGTGTTCCGGTATCTGATGCAGTACTACTCCGATGCCGAAGAATACCAACGGCGGCTGAAGCAATTGCAGGAATTTGAAGATGAAGGGATGAACGATTATTTGCTTCGTCACTTCAAACTGCTGCTGCTGTTTGAAGGGGGAATGATGGAGCAGATGATGGACCCCGCACGCACCTATGCTGCGGAAATGCACCGCAGAGGGATGCTGATAAACTACTTCGATGTTCGGATGCGGACCCTTTGCGCACGCAACGCAATGGGGCTTCCGTTTGCGGCGTTGCTGCAGGAAGCTGAACAGGTGTTTGCTGAAATTCCCAAAAATCACCACATCCGTCTGGAGGGGCAGCTTTCCTTTTTGATGATGCTTACTGCCTGCTTCAACAATCGCCCTGCCGATGGCGTGGCGTTGCTGAACCGTGTGTCTCCCGAATGGCCCGCTACCTTCCCCACCCTGCTTCTGACGGCACTGATGACCGACTCCCCCTTCCCCCAAAATGCCGCCCAACTCCTTGATGACCCGCTGTTTTCTATTGATGCCATGAGCACGTTGGCCAAGTATGTGGTGAACCACAACCAAGCCCATTGGCAGGCAGCGCGCACCGCACTGCAACAGGTGTATGCCGAGCCGATCTACTCCGTTAAAATTGTGATGTACTACCTAACCGCCATTGAACTAACCTGGCGCGCCGAACGGAACAACCTGGGGCTTGATGCCACCCAGCAACTGCGCCAAGGGATTGATATGGTGATGGAATGGATGACGGAGAACCAGCTTACTGGATGGGCGCGACCGCTGCTGCAACGCTACGCCCCGGCAATGGCAAAATCGGCAGCCCGTGCGTGGGATCAGAAGATTGCCGCGATTGAGCAGACACGCACAGCACCCCCCACAGAGCAACCCACCGCACCCCAGCCGTTGCGGATCACCATGCTGGGGGCAATCACCGTGGCGCGCCCCGGCGGCCCGGCCCAACCGATAAGCGGTGCACGCTCGCGGGCACTGCTTGGGCTGATGGTGGCCGACCACATGCAGCGGCGGCGGTTGGATCGCCAGGAATTCTGGCGGATTGCCGGCGGCGGCGGCAACGATGACGACCTTGAGCACAGCCGCAAAGCGATGAACCAGGGGATACTGCGCCTGCGCGAAGCGATCACCCGTGAAGCAGTAAAAACCGACAGCGAAACCCCAACCTTGAACTTCGATCTGGTGCAGGTTGACCTTCTGCAAGCCGTGCAATCGCTGCGGGAAGCCGACGCTGCCGCCCGCACTTCTGCTTGGATGCGGGCATCTGCGGCCGCCATGCGCGCGCTGGAAATTTCACGCGGCGAAGTCCCCTTCCCAACACTGTACGACAATTTTTTTGAGGCGACCCGCGAGGATTTTGAGGATCAACTCCGCTCCACTACGCTGCGGGTTGCGCGTGGGCTGCTGCGCGAGGGGGACACCGCCAGCGCGGAGGGGATTCTGACACGTCTGCATGAAATCATCCCGGAAGATGAGGAGGCAGCACAGCTGCTGCAAAACGCACTTATCGCCCTGGGCCGCCGCGCCGAAGCCGAGCGGGTGAGGATGCGGGGGGAGGGGTGACCAGTTGATGTAGATCAGCGTAGAGTCAAAAAAACAAGCCACGCCAAGTTTTTTTCTTTGCCACAACTTCCCTCTGTATCCTTTCTTTTTTTGCTTTGTAGTTCCCCCGTACAAACGCCCACTGGTCAAGGCAACCACACACGCTACACAAAGCATAGAGAGGACAAAACAGATGCAACGACACACGCTGTTTGCACGATTCCTGACGTTCCTGTTGGGGATGTTTATGGTGGTTGGGATTGCAGCCGCACAGCCCTACGGCGGCAACGATCCATCGGACCCCACGCTTGAACGATTAACGGCAATCCTTGATTCCCTTGCTGGCGGGACCTTCAGCGGGAACCCATGTGACCTTACCCCAGAGCAACGCAACGCCTTCGACCAAGTAGCTCGCCAAGAATTCGGATTCGAGTTCGGTTGGGGGAGCATCAACTGCGACAGCACCCGAACCCCGTGCGACAGCATTACAATTCCGATTGACCCAATCGGCGAGCGGATTGCCACCATCCTGGACTCACTTTCCGGCGGCTTCTTCAACGGCGACCCGTGCAGCCTGACAACCGAGCAACGCCAAGCCTTCGACAGCCTTTCCCAA
>JADZEY010000068.1 GCA_020850315.1 Armatimonadota bacterium
CAATTCGTGGAATTGCTTAACGGAGAGTCCCGTTAAGGATCGAAGAATCCGATCGTTGCTTATTGCTCGTTGGATGTTCAGCATGTTTTTCTTGCTAACTTAACCTATTCCTGAATAAGTCTATTATCTACCAACAACATCTACTACGTATGGCTCACATCGAACTCAACAACCCATATCCTGGAATTTCTGGGCTATTAGCCTTCCGCCCTGTGACAGCGGCACCACTGAATCATCTTGCCGAAACAATTCTTCGGGGGGAATCCCCACTATCGCAAGGTGAACGTGAGTTGATTGCCGGCTATGTCTCGTTCCTGAATAACTGTCGCTTTTGTACTGGCTGCCATATCGGCGCGGCGCAGTGCTTGCTGAACGATGACGGAACCCTGATGGCGCAAGTAAAACAGGACGCAGAAAGTGCCGACATTTCGGAGAAAATGAAGGCATTATTAGCAATTGCCGCCGCTGTCCAAAAAACCGGAAAGGCCGTGACAGAGGAACTTATTGCCCGCGCAAAATCAACCGGAGCAAGCGATACTGAACTGCACGACACGGTGCTGATTGCAGCCGCCTTCTGCATGTTCAACCGCTACGTTGATGGGCTTGGAACATGGGCACCAGAAGACGATGCAAGCTACGTCAATGCCGGAAAGCATTTGGCTAAGAATGGATATTTAGAGAAATAATCAGCTGCTCGTTATCCCTAGAAATCATACCCCAACGACAAATAATACTTTGGGGGACTCCACGATTCTAAATTATAGCTCCACGCTACATCCAACCGCGCAGGAAGGCCGAACAGATATGTGCGAAACCCAAATCCGGTGCCGATTAGCAGGTCATCGGTGATGGTGTTTCCGGCGGCATCTTGCTGGGTAAGATGTAGCGTGGAATTCCATGCTGCGCCAATATCGGTGAAGATATTCCCCTGTAAATACAACGGAACTGCACCACCAACAATTGCTTGCAGCAGCGGGAATCGAATCTCCGCATTTGCCAAACCATAATTGCTCCCTACCGATTCGCTAAAATTGAAGCCACGCATGGGATAACCTGGAGTAAAGAAGAAGAAATCTTCGGGATTGTCAAATGCCCCTCGATCGCTGAACTCATAATTCAACCACCCTTCCTGCCCTCCTAAAAAGAATTTCTGCGGGTTTGGCCCAAAGCTTGCCCCACCAGCAAAGCGAAGTGCCAAGCTGGAAAAGCCATCACGATCGAACGGGACGTAGTGGCGGAAATCCCCCAACAGTGAATAGAACCCAACGCCAGCATTTCCCAATTTTGGGCTTCCCTGCGCGGTGATGTTGTAGCGTGAACCTTTATTTGGCGAAAAGAACCATGGGGAAGAATTATCGAACACATAGCTAAAGGAAGGGATAAACATCATCTTCCCTTCGTCTGGTTGTGGGTCCCCTAACTGCATGGATTCGCGGCTGATGTACATGACCGAAATTCCTAAATCCAAGCGCGTAAATCTATCGAATGGATAGGCAGCTTGGCTTTGCAACCCAAGCTGGCGGAAACGGGTTAGATAGTAATTCGCATCCACCCCCGGCAGGTATCCGAACGCTGAGTTTTGGGAAATGCCAACACCATAATCCATTCTGTCGGGTAGATATAAATAGCTTACCGAAAAATCACTGTTTTTCAAATCCATTTGCAAATTGGTTGTTGCAAAAATCTGGTGGTCGCCAAGCACATCGCTGAACAGCATTTGAATTGTTCCTTGCGCGCCATAAAACGGGTCGTAGGTTCCGCCGGCTTGCACAAAATCGGAGCTAAATTTCACCTTGTAGTCCTTGCTGGTAAAATCACCGGAATCCACGCGGCTATCCACGGTTGTGCGCACTGTTGCTGGGGTATCCGATGCTCTCCCTCCCGATGGAGGAAGCGAGGCAACCGCATCGTCAGGGTCAACCCGTACTGAGCCATACCCATCAACTGAAGTAACCGTAGTGACAGCAACTTCCGGTGCAAGAGTATCAGCTTTTGTGCTGGTTGCTCCGGCCTCTACTTTCTGTTCATCCAAAAATTTTGTTTGTGGCAGGGTATCGGTTTCGTACCGCAACGTAAATGGAATTCGCAGAAGGAAGATGTCGTAGCCATCATCGTTCCAAGCATTAAACAGCAATTTGGAATCATCGCTGGAAATTGCAAGCTGGTCAATGCCAGAAATTGAGTTGGTAAGCACACGGGTGGCTCCGCTGGAATCGCGCAGGTAAATGTTGTTGATACCATTGCGGTCGGAAATATAAAGCAAGTTTCCGCCAGCCCCGGGCGTTGGCGATTTTTCGATAATTGTTGGGGTGTTTGTGATGCGTGCCAACTCCCGACCGTCAATGCCGATGGAGTAAATATCGCTGGAATGATAATCGTAATTCCAGATCAGCGTGTTGCGGCGGTTTGCCGTTCCAACAGGGTTGTCGCGGCGATCGCTGACAAAGTAAATTGTGCGGTTATCGCGCTCCCATTGCGGGTCGTGGTCGCTGTAGATATCATCGGTGATATTGACTAAATCACGTGATTTCAACTCGTACACATAAATATCCGACTGATCCCCCTTAATCCCCTGGAAGGCCAAACGCTCGCCATCGGGCGACCAAGCCACCGAGTAGATAGCATCCATATCAAATTCCAATTTTCTCTCATCACCCGTCTTCAAATCAAAAATAAAAATTGCGTCCTTCCCTATTGATTTCACTGATAGTGAAATACGGCGGCTATCCGGAGACCAAGCAATGGATGGAGTCAGAAGATGGAGCTCCTCAAAATTCACATCGCTCTCACCTTCAAAAATTTGCTCCACTTTTTCCGGCTTGTCAATGTCGGCAACATACACCGAGCGGAAGCCGTCGCGGTCGCTGATAAATGCGAAGCGGCGACCATCGGGTGAGATGGAAGGGGATGTGTTAAAAAATGATCCCTCTTTTTTGTGATTTGTCAGCTTGTTAGCAAAATCGACAGGGCGTTTGCGGTCGGCAATATCAGGCCAGTATTGTTTTTTTAGATCGTGCTTCCACTGCTCGCTAAATTCACTCAGATCTTTCCCAAATGCTGCTCGGAAGGCTTCATCAAGGTTTCCGGTTGACTTGCAGCGGTTTAGCAGTTCGGCAATTTTTTCGCGTCCATAATTTTTTTCCACATACCAATAGAAGGCTTGCCCGCCACGGTAAGCGAAATAACCACCAAGCTCCTGCAAATCAGGAAGGTAGTTTCCGATAACAGCATCACGGATGAACATATCCGTTTCGATATCATATCCACCTTGCGATTCGAATTCGGCAAGCCCTTCGTTCATCCAAATTGGGAGCATGAACTGGACGTTGTTACTGATAAGTTGCTGGATAGACCCCCCATAAAATTTATCGTTCAACACAGCGTGAACAAGTTCATGGTGGATAACATGACGGAATTTTTCCCAATCCCCCTCGAAGGGAACCACCACCCGATTTTTGAACAACTCCGTCACCCCCCCCACCCCTTCAGGAAGATATTCGCCGATGACGTTGGTTTGCTGGAAGTCGTTTTTGGAATTGTAGAGGATGATGGCAACACGGGCGTTGATACGATACCGCCAATGATCCTGAATTTCGGCCAGCGCGTGTTCGATGACGTTTGCGGTGAATTTTGCCAAATTCAGCCCGGCTTCGTCGTAGTAGTAAATATCGAAATGGTCGGTCTGAATATATTTCCAGACAAATGAGCGGTACTGCAATTTATTTTTGCCAAACTGCTGGGCGTTGCTGCTGCTGGCAATTATCAGTAGCAATGCTACGACGATAAGCCCGACGGTTGGAGATTTATGTTGGCCCATAGTGGGTATCAGTCCTTGGTTCGTTGTTAATTCTTTGCTTCGTCAAGCATATTCGCAAGGCAAAAATGGAGCGTTGGTTGCCTACCGTTGCACCGCAAACTTACGTGTCAATCGTGCTGTTGGGGTTTCCAGTTTGTAGAAATAGGTGCCGTTGGGCAACGATTCTGTTGGAATGACGACGGAATGCTCCCCTGCTTGCATCGACCCGTTGCACAAGGTTTGAAGTTGCTGGGCATTGCTGTTCCAGAGGGTTAGCATGGTATGCCCCGGCTCTATCAAACTGAACTCCACAACAACCTGGTCCCCAGCCGGGTTTGGGAAGCCTGGGCGCAGGAACAGCCGGGCATCGGGATTGAACAAGCGGGTTACGCGTTGATCCTTGCACAAATCCAGCAACTGAACTTCCCCATGCTGCAACGTTGCTTGAACAGGGCACTCAATCTCCCATTCCAGCGAGTCAATGCTCAGTTGCGACCACTCGGCATTTCCAAGACCCGCAACCATGGTGGCAACAAACAAGGTGTCGCTTGCTCCGTTCCACACTCCATGGATGGTGATGGTGCGCTGGCCGTCGGCAATGCTGCTTGCCGCGCCGGAATCGAGCGGCAGCAACACCGAGGCATTGCAGCCCAGCACTATTCTAAACCGCCGCACCCCAGATTCCGCCACGTTGCTGGCGTTCCGAAGAAGTACCGGAACGGTGATTACCTCCCCGGCTTTCACCCGCAGTGTGTCGGGAACGGCAACCGTGACAGCCGCGACAATATCGGCACAGACCCCTTCCCCAACTAATGGAATTATTACAGCATCAGGTTCCCCCCCCCATTCGCTGGAGGCAATCACCTTCATCCTTCCATTTGCCAACCCAAGCCGCGTTGGGCTGAAACGAAGAGGGATAGAGTGAGATTCCCCAGGAAGAAGAGTAATGGGGAAGAATTGAGCCAGCATGGAAAACTGCAGAGTATCCGGCCCGATTGCGCTAACGGAGAGCAGCCGAACCGGAAGCGAACTGGTGTTGGATAGCGTCACTGTGGCCGTGTCATCCTGGCTGGTTCCCAAACGAACTTTTCCGAAATCAATAAGGTTTCCGTTTAGTGCCAACTCTGGCAAGATTCCTTCGCCGCGAAGCTCGGCAATCGTGCTGCCAAAATTGCCACGAAGCTGAACCATGGCGGTTCTGATCCCCACGGCTTGCGGGGCAAACCGAAACTCAATCGTGCCGCAAGCCCCGGGTGGCAGCAGCAACGGCAACCGCGCAGCCACAACCGAAAACTGAGCCGTGGCCCCGGCCACAAGGGTGATGGAATCAACCCGGATGATTGCTGCCGAGCGGTTGCACAACCAAGCAGTCAGCACCGAGTCGCGGCGGCTTCCAACAATCACCTTTCCCAAATCAACTGCGGCCAATCCCGGCGTGGCTCTGACGATGCTCCAGAGGCTATCGGATTGGTCGCTTTGGATAGGCTCGGGGGCAATGTTCCAGATGCGGGCGGTGCTGTCCTGCTGGGCACTGATAATCCGGTAGCCATTGCCGTTAAAATCGGAACCGAGTGAGAGCACATCCCCCCCGCCGAACGTGGCAATCAATGCTTGCGACTGCCGATTCCACAGCGTCACATATCCCCCATTGGCCACTGGCCCAAACGTGCTGATAGCAACCTGCGTTCCGTTGGGGCTGACGTTGGCGGAGAAGCCCCCTTCGGTGAACTGAGCAATGGCCGCGCCGGTTGCCGCATCCCACATCTGCACGTTGGTGCTGGCGGTGATAAGCCCTGTGCCATCGGGGGTCCATTCCACCGTGTGGACAATGGCGGTGAAACCAGTGAGGCGAAGCAGTTCGTTCCCATTGAAGCGGTCCCACACGCGGACGGTGCGGTCGTATCCCCCCGATGTCGCAATTCGCGTTCCGTCAGGGCTGAAAGCAATGTGAGTGATGTAGCTGGTATGCCCTTTCAGAGTGCGGAGCAGTGTTCCGGTGGCAACGTCCCACACTTCTGCGTCGTTGTCCGGTTTGGCCCCAATTCCGGTGGTGGCGGCAACCGTTCCATCGGGGCTGAAGTCGGCAAACGTTCCATCGCCAAACGGCCGTGTGGGAATAAAAAGCTGGCGAACAAGCTGGCCAGTGTTGGCATCCCACAGCCGTCCGCGGCCATCGGTGGCGGTGCTAAGAATCAACGCTCCGTTGGGGCTGATTGCCACCGAGCGGACAGGGGCGGGATGTTGCAGCTTCAGCAATTCGGCTCCGGTGTAGCTATCCCACACCCGAACGGTGCTGTCCAAGCTGGCGGTTGCTGCACGCCTTCCGTCTGGGCTGAAGACCGCACGAACCACTGCGCGTTGGTGGCCAAGCAACGTCACCAACGTGTCGCGGCTTAGTGCCGTGGCACGAAGCAGGCAACGCTCCGATGGCATATCGAGAACACGCCAGCCGTGGCGCAAGCCAACCCCGCTGTCGGTAATCTGATTCCACGTTGCGCTGGCATCGGTGCTGAACTCCAATTTCACCCTGTCGGTTGGCAGCACCCCTTCCCACCGCAACTCAACCGAATCATTTACCACCAACTTCTCACCTCCATTTGGCATCACAACGCGCAGCGTGGGGGTGGCAGGATTCCGCCCGGGGAAGCCAGCACTCAGGAACACCGTGGTTCCCCCGCAGGGCGTTGCGCTCACCCGAACGGTGGCAAATGTTTGCAGCGAATCGGTGGGGCGATAGCGGAGGGTGATAGTCCGGCGTTCCCCAGCCGGGATTGTGAACGCCGGGGGCGCACCACCACTAATGATGCTGAATTGTGGATCTCCAATTGCAATATCGGTGACAGCAATTGGAGCATCGCCAGCAACAAGCTCAATGGTGGTGTCGCGAAATTGACCGGGGGGAGTTGGTGGGAACAAGATTCCGGTTGGGATTGCGGTTGCCCGAACAATCGCGCTTGCCGGCGCACGGTAGGAAGCGCGCCCACTGGTCTTCAGTTTGGGAATGGCAACTTGCAGATCGCGCTGGGAATTGCAAGCCGAGCCGCTTCGCCAGCGAATCGTGCAAACCCCACCAAACCGCGCATGGCCAAGTATCAGCCGATACGCCGCGCGTGCTTCGGCTTCGCTGCTCACATTTTGGATGCAGAAACCGCCAGTTTGCGCAGCAATCCGTTGCAGCGGCGGGGGTGCGTCAAGGCCAATCGTCACGCAGTAGATGGTTGCGCCAACGGCGTTTGCGCGGGCAATCACCACCCCCTCATCCACGTCCGATTGGCCATCGGTCAGCAGCACAATCACACGGCGGTGCTGGCCCCGCGTGGCAATGTTCAACGCACCCAGCGGGGTTGCCAGCAACGCGCTATCGTAGCTGGTTCCCCCCTGCGGTTTCAGTTGTTCGATAGCCTCCAGAAGTTTCCAACGTGCGGTGGTGAAATCTTGATTGAGATAGGCGGCATGATCGAAACTGGTGACAGCACACTCAGATCCCCCAAGCGGCAGAAGTTCAACCCAAGCCTGGGCCGCTGCCCGAGCAATCAGAATACCGGGAGCACCGTAGAACATCGAGCCGGAGACATCAATAGCAAGCACTGAGGAGAGGTCGCGTGCGGAGGTGCTGGGTGGGCAATCAATCCCGGTCACGGTTCGGGGTTCGCCATTTTCGGTAAGCGTGAAATCGGAAGCGGTGATGCCGGAGATAGGCGTTCCCAAGCTATCGGACAGAAAGAACGGGAGCGTTAGGTTGGGAAATTCGGTAGTGTCAACAGAGCCAAGCGTCAAGATCGGTTGGGATATTCCCGAATGGCTGATGACAATGAGCATCAGCAGACAGCTTCCCATCCCGAGAAGCAATGTTCGGAATCGAAGGGATATCACTTGAGTGAAAATCTGGGCGAAAGAATGAATTTCCATGATGCAATGAACACCGAACAAGAAGTGAGGTTATCATCTACCGGGAAGATTTTTCCCGGTGAGCAAGCCATGGAAGCGATACACCACGGTTCCGTCATCGGTCAATTCTGGATGCGCCGCGCCGTGTCGGCACAGCTCCTCGATGGCCCCTTGCGCCTCGCCGATGGTGATCGGTGAATCAAGCGCGATTTGTGCAAGGGTAGCATATCCGCCGGAGCGGGCGGCGGCACTCAGAACCTCTTTCTCCACGTACAACCGCCTGCGGGTTTGCTCAAGCGCGGCAATGTAGCGAAGCCAAAATATCCCGCAGACCGCAAACCCAGCACCAATCAAGCCGTTGAACATCAGCGCGAAAACACCGCCGGAGCGGATGATAAAATGGGCAAGCTCCATGCTGGCAATCAGCACACCAATCAGCAGCAGCACGCCGGCACCAAGCCGGGGAAGGAAATCGCCGGGACGACTTTGTGGAAGTGGGTTGTTTGTTTTCATACAGGATCGCTTATGATGTTCAACGACGCAAGGACCATGCCCCAGACGAGTGGCGGTGAAGCAGGTTACGGGGAAAACCTTCCTAAAGCATTTGCGCCAACGTTTGCCTCCATCCTAACCTGTTGTTTGGCAATTGCCATGCCAGCATCCTTCGGTGGCTGTATGTTCAGCTCCATCAATAATCCCAAATTTGATAAAACCTGCCTTCATGCTGGTTTTTCTGGAATAGACCATCCAGCAATTGAGATAGGGGTTGGGAATCTGGAATATGGCCAAAAATCAGTGCTGCATCACACTGCCAGCATAACCCGAAGCTACGCGATTGCCGCACGTGTTGAGCTGGGCGACACAGCCATGTACGCCATAGAAGGGTCGTTGTGGGGAGGCGGAGCAATCGGAATGGGACTCAGCGCGGCATACTACACCAACTTCACCGCCAGCAGTTTCTACCTGCGCCCAGAATTTGGCATGGGCGATTTTTCAATCGGGCCAATCTGGTTGCGCTGGGGGGTTGGCTATAATATCCGGTTTACCCACCGTGCCGTTGCCGAAATGAATCAACCTTTTCTGAACGTCCGCGTGACGGCACCACTGGATACGGTTTCGATGGAGTGAGATAGGAAACACACATTCAGGATTGTAGAAGCCTTCTTCTCGCGAAACCAAAAAACCTTCATACCGACCACACAGGGTCAATATGAAGGTTTTTAGCAATCTATGATGAGGCTTTTTTCCCCTTCCCCTTTTTACAGCCGGATTCGCGATTGCTTCACGATCATGTTAATCTGCTCGCGAATTTGATCGCTGGGATCCAGCTCGCGGGCTTCGCGAAGGTAGCGGCGTGCGCCTTCGGTGTTGCGGCCACGCATATCTAACTGAGCCATGTACATCAGTGCTGTTGCTTTCTCATCAACCGAGCGGAAGTAGCCAGTATCCAGCGCGGTTTTGAAGCCTTGCCGTGCGGCTTTCCAGTTCTGTCCTTGCGTCTCCACAATTCCCTGGAAGAAGTAGTAATAAGTCCTGGAATATGGGTTCAATTTTTCGGGGGCGCGAATTGCGCCAAGCCGTTTGCGGGCGTCGTCCCAGTCCTGGCGTTGCAGCGAATTGGTGACTTGCAGCAGTTGGTTCATGCGCCACCAGAAGTAGTACAGCCCAGCACCAAGCGCCAGCACAATGCCGCCAGCAATCCACCACTGCGCCACAAGCATTCCCGCGCCACCAACCACTAACAGGATGATAAGACCAAGGATAAGTTTTGGAGAGACCATAGAGTAATCAGGTTCAGTTCAGGAGGTTATTCACAGTGGCTTAACAAGCGCGGAGATGGTTTTGAATTCTTTGGCATCAGCACTTTCCAGCATATCGAACAGCGCCATCTCGACGGTTGTTGCTTCCACGCCGTGGCGTGTTAGCCGCTGGAGCGCGATTGTGTGGCTGGCTTCCCGCCGCGAAGAAACGGCATCGGCAACAACATCAACATCATGCCCAAAATTCCGAAGGTCGCGGGCGGTTTGATAGACGCAGATGTGAGTCTCGACACCGCACAACAGCACTTTCGATTTCCCGGCAGCTTCCAACTGCTGCATGAATCGCAGGTTCCCTTCTGCCGAAAACGTCAGCTTTTCCACCGGGCGATACCATTCACCTAACGCCTCCTTCACCTCCGGCACGGTGGCCCCAAGCCCTTGCGGATATTGCTCGGTGACAAGAATCGGCAACCCCAGCGCACGGCATCCATGCACCAACCGAACAACTTCCCGAATCACCTCGTCCCCCCGATGAATTACCGGCATCATCCGCTCCTGGACATCAACAACAACCAGCATTGTGTGGTTCCTATCCAACATGATTGCTCCTGCGATTATGAACTGAGTTGTACGCCTTGACCGAGTTAAACAACGTGGGGCAAAACTACGCAAAACGCCCCCCCACACTTCGGCGGTTAGCACGGCGTTACAAAGGGGGCTCGCGTCGGCGGCTGAAGCAGAAGCTCCCCCAAAAAACTCACGGCTCGGCGCTCGGACCAGTAGGTGCGTCCCAACCCCATAAACCCCACATGCCCCCCTGAGGAAGGGACCTCCAAAGTAACGGTGTTGCTTGCCGTTGCTTCCGGAACGGGGAAGCAGGATGGGCTTAAAAAAGGATCGTTGGCCGCGTTGACAAGAAGCGTTGGAAGATGGATGCACGGAATAAATTGGCGGCTGCTGCAACGGCTCCAGTATTCTTCAGCATCGCGGAAGCCGTGCAGCGGCGCGGTGTAGCGGTCGTCGAATTCGGCAAAGGTTCGCATCCGGTCTAGGCCGTGATCTTCTATCATCCCGGGCATTGCCTGCATCTTTTGGCGCACCTTGCTTCGCAGCGAATCAATGAAGCGTTTCATGTAGATGCGGTTGGCGGGTTCGGCCAGCCGCGCCGCGCTTCCGGCAAGGTCACAGGGGACGGAAAAAGTGACAGCCCCAACAAGTTCGGGGAAGGTATTTCCCCCCTGTTCACCCAGATATTTCAACGTCACATTCCCTCCCAAACTGAAGCCGACCAACCCAATCTGCTTGTACGGTTGCTGCGCCACCACGTGGGTGATAACGGTGTGGAGGTCATCGGTGGCCCCGCTGTGGTAGAATCGCAGTTGGCGATTCAGCTGGCCGCTGCACCCCCGGAAATTCCAAGCCAGCGCGTCCCAGCCGGCAGCGTTGAAGGCGCGGACCATCCCCAAAATGTACGGGCGTGATGCATTCCCCTCCAGCCCGTGCTGAAGTATCACCAGCCGGTTGCTGCCAATGGTTGACCAATCAAGATCAAGGAAATCATCATCGGGCGTGGCGATACGCTGGCGGCGATAGTGCACCCCGGTTACGCGGCGGAGCAACGTGGGAAGAATGGTCTGCAGATGCCCTTCGGAAAGCAACAGCGGTGGGCGAAAGGTTGATGGAATAATTGGCATGAAGCAGGGCTGAAAAATTCAGAAGGAAACCCACACGTACTGGCTTACGCGCAGCACCGATTCTTGATCGTACATGGCGCAATACTCCTTCCGGATGGAGTCAATGGCATTGCTTTGTGCGGGGGTGTCGTCGTGGATTAGCAGCACCACTTTGGTCATCTCCGGCTTGATTTTCCCATCGGCCATTTGGTATTGGCCGTTGGCATCAATCACGGTTAGACCCTTGGGAAATCGTGGGGTGATAAGGCTGTCCAGAAACTTGCGCCAATCGCGTAATCCCACCACTCCGTTATCCCGCTTCCTCATGCCAAAGTAGAGTTCGGTGCGCACCGATTGAAGGCCATCGAACGGCGGTTTGCCAGCCGGCGCGATTGTGGATTCGGATGAACGGCAAGCCCCGATGAGCAGAGAAAGAATCAGTACAGAAATAGGCATTGCTGCCGAAGTTCGTGTTGTTGGCATTGCTGTTGCGAAGTAAGAACGTGAAGTGAGGAATTAGACGATGAACAGAAATTAACCTTCTTGAGTGTGACCTTTTCACACTTCAAAGAACCTTTACTATCTGCAAGGCAGAAGCATCGCCAGACGACGCGCGAACAATTTGACGAGTGTGATGTTTGCCTGTGCTGATGCGTTATGCTTGTGTTCGCGATGATGACACCAAGCTACCAAACGCTGCAAGAAGCAGCCCACAGTGCTTGTGGCATTTCAATACACACAATCATACGCAGGAAGCAAATTCCTGCATGAAGTCTGTGCTTCCCCCCACGGCGCGTTGATACCTCTCTGTTGCGTGCCTTTGCCGGATGTACCACACTTCAATCCATTTCCATTTCAGCCAATAACAAAACTTGGGATGCCGTGCTCGGCACATTCCCATGCGTGAGCTTTGCCCGCTCGCTGGGCAAAGCAGAATGACTACGCTATCTACCAACTTTCAACGATTTAGGATACCACGTATGCGACAATCACTTTCCACATATTCCCGCACAATGGCGGGTGTTGCGGCCAGACGGCTTCCGCTGCTGCTGTTGCTTTGGGTTGCAATGGCTACTCCTTCGGCAGCCTTCTTGTCCGACTACAAATACTCCACCGGAAGCGGCAAGCCGTTCACCATGGATGACGCGAAACAGATCATCTACCCCGATGCCTACGATGCCACATCGGGAATCATTGATCTTGGATTCGAGTTCGAGTTCGATGGCGTGATGTACTCCCAATTCTCCGTGAACTCTAACGGGTTGCTGGGATTGGGTGGTAGCGATGTCACCCCATACGGCTGGCAGTCCTTCGATGGCACCGATGTCTATCCGGTGATTGCTCCATTTTGGGATGAGCTTATCACCATCAATAACGGCGTTCGCTACCAAGTTGTGGATGGCGCACAAGGGCGTGTGTTAGTTGTTGATTGGGAAGCCTTTCACCGCAACGAATGGGAATCCAAGGATAACACCTACCACTTCCAAATTCGCTTGTATGAGTACTCCAACACCATCGAATTCTGGTACGGAAACATGGCGACGGTCACCAACACCTATGCCAAAATTGGCGCGGCAGCCGATGGTGGAAACTTTGCCAGCGGCTACTTCAGCGAAGGAGAATTGTACGTTGATTACGGATACCCCCAAACCACGGATCTTGCCAACAACTCCATCTCCGAAAACACCCTTATCACCTTCCAGCCACAGCCATGCGGCTACAAGTTTGCTGGTAATCCTGATGAAGGTGGCAGCTCCGAGATGTTCGACGGCGATAAGCTGCTGACCAACATCGAAATCCCGAACACTACATCACGCTCGCTTCGCCCATTCCAGATGTACTTGGCCTCGAACTGCACCAAACAAATTGTGCGGTTTGCAATCACCGGCCAGTATGCGGGCGAGTACAGCGTGGAGCCAGCCGAGATTGGCGTTGGCCCCGATGAAATGATCGAGCCAACCATCACCTTCACCCCTGCTTGCACCGGACCACGCCCGGCAACGCTTACGATCACCGGGCCAAATGGGTTTACGGCAACCTACCAGCTGGTGGCCAGCGGAGCCTCACGATTGGGGTGGATTGGCAATGTGGAAGATGGCGGCGTGGATGGAATGCCGAACGGCGCAACACTGCTCGGGAACCCATCTGTCACCTACGGCCAACAGCGGACATTTAGGCCGTTCACCATGCTTGGGGAAATGAAGTCCGATGGCCCGAAAAAAAGCTCGGCGGTGGATGTGACCTACACGCTGAACGATCCCAGCGGGCAATTCCGCATCACCCCCGCAAGCGCGACGCTGATGGCTGGGGAGACCAGCACACCAACCATCACGTTCGTATCGCGCCGGTTTGGCCAGCAGACAGCAACATTGACCATTGAGGGCGATTGTGAGAAACGGACGTTCACCCTGCAAGCAACCGTTGTGGGGGCCGGCGGCGAGTTTACCGCTAACGGTGCGCCGCTCGGTTCGGGGGAACCGCTGTTTAGCAAAGTGTTCGAGTGCAGCGGTGCGTCGGTGAACTCCATTGCAATCACCGTGCGCAGCGTTGGGAATCAGCCGCTGACGATCGGTTCGGCAGAGTTCTTCCGCACCGACTCAATCTACGGGCAAGGGGTTCCGCGCTATCCGCTGCTGCGCGACCAGAACAACCAACTGATTTCGTCAAGCGATTATTTCATCACCGATTTCCCCGGCACAATCCCAGTGGCCGGGAACGCGTTGACGGAGTTCCCAATTGTTCTGAACCCAGGGGAATCGCGCACGTTCTACATCAACTTTGCAGCGCAACGCCCCGGCAAACGGTTGGCGCGATTGTTCATCCCCACCAACGCGCTGAACTTTGCATCGGCCAACACTGATGGTGTTGGAACCGACGGCATGGTATCGGTGGATATGTTCGGCAAAGGCTTGGGCGCACAGCTGGCAAGCAATGCCGATGGTGCAGCGTTGCAGTCGCTCTCGTTCCAGCCAACACGGATTCGCCAAAGCCAAGAATCCACCATCACCGTGTGGAACTCTGGCGCCTGCGATCTTCGCATCAGCAAGGACGATTTCCGGATTTCCGATGGCGACGTTCGCGATTTCCAGATCATCAGCGCGTTCCCGAACGTTGCTGTTGATCCGCAAAGCAACGACTACATCCTTCCAGCTGGCGGCTCATCCACCATCACCGTTCGGTTCACCCCAATCCGCACCGGCTCGCGCCGTGCCGGGGTGTACCTGCAAACCAACGACTCCGCCCGCCACCTTCCGAACATGGAACCCGGCGCCTACTACTGGGATGTGGTTGGCGTTGGAACCATTGGGCTGAACACTCAGCAGGTGGCGCTTGGCCCATCGGTGATTGATGGCCCGCTGGGAAGCAATGCCGTTGCCACCGCAACCGTGGAAAACACCGCAACCGAAACAATCACGATTGTGAAAGCCGTGATTGTTGGCCCCGATGCTGCCGAGTTCGGCATGAACCCAACCACACCGTGGCCGGCACTTCCGTTTGATTTCCTGCCGGGGAATGAGATGCTCTTCTCGGTGCTGCACACCCCCGCAACCGGAAGCCAACCGGGGTCACGCGAAGCAAGCCTGCTGCTGATTTCCAACAGTGGCGACACGCTGGAAGTGTTGCTACATGGCGACGCCGGAAGCCGCACAATCGCCGCCGGCCCAGCAACACTGTTCGATGATGTCTCCGTTGCGGTCGGGAAAATCGCACGCGGCACCGTGATGATTACCAACAACGGCACGCTTCCGCTGCAACTTGGCGCAACAACCATCACCGGCCCGAACGCCACCGACTACGCACTGGGCCGCCTGCCACGGCTTACCCTTGCCCCAGGGCAAACAGAGTACCTGCAAGTGACGTTCCGCCCGCTGAACCGTGGCACCTCAACGGCCACGTTGACAATCAACAGCAACGGCGTGAACGGGGCGCAGAGTATCAATCTGGGCGGCGTGGCCAATGGTATTGAAGAAGGAAGCAGTGAAACGGGAACCAGCGGGGTGGAATCGGCCGATGGTGCTGGCGGTATCAGCCTATCCCAGGCAATGCCGAACCCAGCTTCCAACCAAGCACGCATCAGCTACCGGATAGAGTCGGCAACAACCGTCACACTCACCCTCTTCGATGCGTTGGGTCGTGAGGTGGCGCGGATTGATGAAGGATTGAAACCAGCTGGAGAACACGCAGTGAGCTTCAGCGTTAGCAAACTTCCAGGCGGGAACTACCGCTACCGTTTGGCTACGGCAACAGGAGAGGCTGTGAGTCGTGGTTTGACGGTGGCCAAGTAAGTACGGAACTCCTGGATACGTTGAACAGAGAGAACGCCCGCCGAAAGGTGGGCGTTTTTTTTGTGGGCTACCGCTGGGCGATGGATTCCGTTATCTGGCTATCTTCTGACCAAACCAGCCGGAAACTCCGCACACGCACACGCTCTCTCTCATCAGTCTTACCAACGCAATGCAGCGATTCACAACTTTTGCCACTCTACTGATTAGCTTCTTTGCAGCACGTTCGGCACAGCTTATTGCCCAAGTCCCCAGCGGCTCGTTACTCCATTTGCGTGCCGATAGCGGGGTGGTGGTGGTTGACGGTACGGTTGCCCGGTGGAACGATATCAGCGGCAATAACAACGATGCCGCGCAGGATCAAACCGAGCGGCAACCTCAGCTTATCAAGGATGCGGCAGGTGGATTGCCAGCCGTCCGGTTCAACGGCACGCAGTACATGACGGCAACCTCAGTCTTCCCGGTGGGAAGCGATTACACCGTGGCGTTTGCTGTGCGGGTGAACTCATACGCAACCTCAAACAATGTGATATCGGGGAACAGCCGTGCGCACTACTTCGGCGCGGTTCCGTACCTGAAGGTGCTGCACAGCGGGAATTTCGGCCAACAAGCAACCGCTGCCATAGCCGTTACCAACACAATGAACGTTGCGGTGGTGACCTACACCGAAGCAACACGCAAGGCAACAATCACCATCAACGGCTTTGCTGCCGCCACCGCCGAAGTCCCCACAAACACCGATCCAGTCATCTACTTGGGGGCGTATGCCAAAGCCAATTATTTAACTGGTGATATTGCCGAGGCGGTCATCTTCAATCGTGTGCTAACGCCAACGGAAGTGTCAAGCCTGCAATCAAGCTGGATAGCGCGGTATCGTGTTCCCGTTCCACTCCCCTACTCCCCCCCCGCCGCAGGGCCGCTGGTGTGGCTGAAAGCCGATAGCGGCATCGCCCCCGCAGCCGATAGCAAGGTGGCGCGCTGGAATGATTGCAGCGGAAATGGTTATGCTGCTTGGCAAGATTCGGCTCAGTGGCAACCAACATTGCTGCCAAACGCCCGCTTTAACCTTCCCGCCGTGCGGTTTGCCGGGGCGGGGAATTTTATGCAGGCAACATCAGTCTTCCCAACCCGCTCCGACTACACCCTAACGTTTGTGGTTCGCTTGAACAACGTCGGGGCAACGAACAATGTTGTCTCCGGTGTTACCCACGCCCACTGGTTCGATGGGGGAGAATACGCCAAGGTGTTGCATGGAGATTTCAACGCGCAGGGGGTGGCTTCCATTCCGGTGCGGCAGGGGGAGTTTGCGGTTGTCACGATGGCATATCACGATGCGCGCCGCAGGGCCGCGTTGTTCATCAACAGCCATGCTGCCGATAGTGCTACGGTTCCGCAGAATCTGGACTCCATTATCTACTTGGGGGCATTTCGGGGGGGGAATGTTCTGGCAGGGGACATTGCTGAAATACTTCTCTACCGCCGCGAGCTTTCCCCCAACGAACGAGCCCAAACCGAGAGCTATCTTTTCCGCAAGTATGGCATTCCCATCCCCCCCGCTCCGCCAAAACCCGACTCCACATTTACCGAGCTTCCCGCACAGCTACAGCTGTTTCCACGGGGGGGCGACAACTTCGCAACCGTACCGATTGCGGGCGTAGTTCGCGTTGGTGGGTGGGATTCGATTGTGGTAGAGGTTGCCCGTGCCGACAGCAGCTGGGAGCGGTTATCGGCCCCGTTGCACTATGCCGCAGCGGGCGCGCCGTTCGCGTTCGCGCCGCGCATTGCCGCCGCCCTATCCGAATATCGCTTCACCGTTACGCTGCGTGCTGTTGGCGGTGGAGGGGGTGATAGAGATAGCATCATTGCCACACGCGACAGCATCACCTGCGGAGATGTGCTGCTGATTTGCGGCCAATCAAACTCCATTTTTGGGCATGGTGGCCAGGGTGCTGGGCCAAGTGAGTTCTGCCGGACGTACGGCTTGAATTTCTCACGAAATCAGCGCGACACACTCTGGGCGATAGCCAGCGGAGTTGGGTCGGGCGGTGGGCCGAATATCGGTGCTTGGGGGATGCGGCTGGCGCGGCTGTACGTGCAGCAAACTGGCGTTCCGCTGTGTGTTATCAATGGTGGGGTTGGCGGAACAATGATCGAGCAGCACCAACGGAACGACGCTGCGCCGCAGACGCTTTCAACCATCTACGGCAGTATGCTCTACCGTGTGAAAAAATCTGGGCTGGCAGCGCACGCACGGGGGATGATGTGGTACCAGGGTGAGTCGAACACGGTGAACAACTATGCTGCAAACTTCCGCGCACTACGCCGCGATTGGCTGGAGGATTACCCGCAACTGACGAAGCTGTATGTGGTGCAAATTCGCCCGGGCTGCGCGGCGGGCCCACACCGCGAATTGCGCGAGCTTCAGCGGACGCTTTCCGACAGCTTCCCGGATGTTGTGGCCTACTCACCAATGGGCGTTGCTGGCCACGATGGCTGCCACTACGTTGCCGCTGGCTACGACACCATCGGCGTGCAGTTATTCCGATTGTTCGCTCGTGATTTTTTGGGAAGCACCGACACGGTAGATATTGGGTCGCCGAATATCCGCGCAGCATTTTTCACCACCCCCGAATCGAATCAACTTGCGCTGGTGTTTAGCAATGCCCAGAATGGGTTACTGGTTACTCCGGACCTCACTATCGGCGGCAACATCCGCACCATAAGCGACGCATTGTTCTTGAATGACAGCGTGCAGGCTGTCCGTTCGGTGCAAGTGGTGGGCGATACTCTGCTGCTGAATCTATCCGCCGCCTACCCCGGCGCACGGATCAGCTACATCCCGGATCAGTCGTATGCCGGAACATCGGTGATCTACGAAGGGCCTTGGATACGTAACCAGCGTGGAGTTGGGGCGTTTTCGTTTCACCGTTTCCCAGTTCGCCCGTTCGGCACCACAACCGCCGCGCCACAGCAACCAGCAACGGTGAAGAAGCTGGATTTACGGTGATGAAACCAGCAGATGGAGCAATCAAGAATCCCCCCTTCTCATGGTTTTGATGGCAATCATCCCCAACCCCGGCAGCAGCAGCGATGCCGCAAACGCCCACAAGAACGCATCGCTGCTGGCAGCAAACGCACCAGTTCCGGCATACACGGCCGAGATGCCCAAATTGGCAAGTGAACTTAGCAGCAGATATTGCTTTGGATTCATCCCCCCTATCCCAGCCGCAAACGCCGAGACCTCGGCCAGCACCGGAATGGGCCGTGCGATGATGATTCCCCAAACACCCCAACGCTTTGTTAGTGTCGCGAACTTGGCAAGGTCTGTGCTTCCCACAATTCGGTTTGCAGCCCCGCGCCCTGTGCGTTTCCCTATCCAATATCCCAGCAGGCTTCCCAGACTCATCCCACAAAATGAAGTGAGCAACCCACCGGTAAACCCCAACAGATACCCAGCCGCTGTGCTGACGATGCTGCTGGGAACTGGCAGCAGAATATCCGACACCAGCAACAACCCCAGCACAAAACTGGTGAAGACGGGCTGATGCCGGGTTGCTGCAACGAACGTTTTGATCCAAGCCTCCAACGATTCCCCAAACAGCCCGAACGGCAGCAACACCACCAACAGCAGCAGCAACGCAAGCAACGCCCAACGGGCCGAACGTGGCATCGTGCGTTACTCCTTCAATCCCGGTTGGCGGTTCAAAAATTCTTGGTGAAGCTGGGTGTGCCGGCTGGTCATTGGTATGCGATAGCCATCAATGAACAGGTGGCGGATGTTGGTTGCTGGCTCGAACGGATCCCCATCGGCAGCGAACAGCGTTGCCTGCTTCCCAACCTCCAACGAACCAAGCTGGTTGCTTACGCCAAAAATTTCTGCGGGGACAATCGTCACCGCACGCAAGGCTTCCTGGCGCCCCATCCCGTAGGCCGCAGCAAAACCAGCGTGGAACGGAAGGTTGCGAACGTTAGCGTCGTCGTTGGTTCGCAATGCCACTTTCACCCCCGCTGCGCGAAGCAATCCGGCGTTGCCGTAGGCGCGGTCGTAGCGGTCGCTGGGGCGGTTGGGGATGCTGAGCACGGGGCCAACAATGCAGGGGATGTTGGCAGCCGCAAGTTTATCGGCCACACGCCAGCCTTCATCAACCCCGGTAAAAATTGCCAGCACATTGTTCTGCTTCACCCATGCGATTGCCGAATCAATGTCGCGGGCGGCGTTCACCTCGATCAGCAACGGTGCGCGCCGGGTGGCGGCGGGAAGCAGTGCGTCCATTTCTGGCAGATATTCCGGCAGCCGATTGGGGTCCGGCTTGACGCGGCGGGCGGAATCAATGGTGGCGTAGAGTTGTGCTTTTTTCCAGAGGTCGTCCAAACGCTTGCGGGCCTTCTTTGCTTCTTTCTCCACCTCCTCTTCGGGGCGGTCGTCCCACCAGCCGCGCCGTCCGGTTGAAGGGAAGTTCATCGCCACCGCCTGCCAGCCGGAAACGCTCATCTGCTCGGGGGTGTATCCGTTCAGGTTAATCAGCGCGGCGGTTCCGGGGAACAGCCCGCCGTTCGGCACAGTCAGCACAGTGGTTACGCCATTGACGCGAGTGACGGGGATACTGACGGAGTTTGGATTGATCGCCGTCAGTGCGCGCATCTGCGGCGCGATTTGGCCAAGCTCGTGGTTGTCGCGGGTTTCCGGAAGCGAACCAACCTCAATCAATCCAAGCTGAGTTCCGGCATCAATCATTCCCGGGTAGAGTGTCAGGCCATTGCAGTCAATGGTGGTGGCATCAGCTGGCGCGGAAACATCGGGGCCAAGCGCGGCAATTTTGCCATCGCGGATCACCAGAACGCCCCGCTCAATCACTCCATTCGTCACGGTTTGGATACGGGCGTTGGTTAACGCAAACGTCCCTTTGGTGGATTGCGCGCCGGCAATGCCACACACAGCAAGAAACAGAGCAGCCCACAGCGAAAGTTTTACGATCATGGAAATTTGGGAATGTCGAGTGAAAAGTGAAAAAACGAACAACGAAGAACTTCTTCGCTAATGACCAATGACCAATGACCAATGACCAATGACTAATCACCAACAAGCCGTTTGGAAAGGATCACGCTTCGGTAGTTGGTGACATCCCACTGGACGTATTCGATAAACCGGAAGCCAAGCCGCTGATACCACTGGCGGAGATGTTCGGCGGGTTCGGCGGTGTCCAAGGCAAGCTCGGTGGCACCAAGTGTTCGCGCTTCTTCTTCGGCCAACCGCAGCATCTGCAGCCCGATGCCCTGGCCTTGCAGCCCCGGCCTAACCGCAAACTGCCCAAAGTGAAAGACCGTTGGCTTGCGATACCACGGCGTAGATGAGGCTGGATAGGGGCCATAGAGTGTCAGCGTTCCAACAATCGCTTCCCCCTGCCGCGCTACAAACGTACGGACTCCGCTGGTTATACGGTCAAGCGTTACGGATTCATCTTGGTGGGTGGCCAGGAATCGCAACCCCATCCGCGCCAGCTCCCCGTAGGCTTCATGCAGCAGCGCGGTGAGTTGGCTGATGGAGTCGCCGGGGTGGTAGTGGCGGATGATGATGTTTTCTGGTGTTACGCCGTTCATAAAAACTCGCTCTGAATGGAGAGAGAATCGCACCACCCCTCCCAAAAATCCTCCATTGCCTGATACCTCAACTCAGCGTTTGGCTGGGTTGCTTGCTGGAATACCCGAAGCATTGCTGGCGTTCCGCGAAATGTTGCTGGATTTACCGTTCCATCACCAAGCAACCACAGGGCGATGCGGGCAAGCGTGAACAGGGTTGTTCGTTGGTCAATCAGCGCCCCCATCTGGAATTCTTCGGGAGCCATGAACCGTGCCGAACCGAACATCCGCCCTATCATGTTGCGGAACGGACCTTGATGATAATGATCCAGATCAACAACATGCAGCTGTGAGGTTGCGAAGTTGTACAGAAGTGAGCCATCGTACAGATCAACAGCAACCCATCCACGCTGGGCAATAATCAGATGGAGATTGAACAGCGAATGGAGTGCCGCAATAATCGTGGCGGCTGGCAAACGGCGGAACCGCTGCAATATCGAAGCCGGATCATCCCGAAGCTGGCGCGGAGCCCAAAGAAGTTCGCCGTTGCACCACTGATACACCAGCAATGGACCAGCGGGGGACTCAATCACATTGTGGAGCGTGGGAAGCGCGGGATGTTCACCAACCGAGCGATACAGGCGTGCGGCATTGCGAAGCAGTTGAACCCGTTGGTTGTGGCGAAGCAACGGAGCGGGGTCATCCACCAAGCCAGCGGTTTTCACAAACCAGCGTTGGTTGTCGGCCCGCACACCGTAAGAGATGTTCCCAGAATCTTGGGTTCGCGAATCGAAGCGTGCGAAGATTGCGCCGATACCCTTCAGAAACTGTTCGGCGGGTTCTTCAATCTGGGTTTGCGTAAGCAATGGGAGTATCATCTGATCTTACGCAGAATTTGAAGAGTGAACATCGGACTGTTCAGTGGCTCCACTCATACCCTCCGACAGGCTCAGGACAGGCTTCGACGGAGCTCAGCATGAGCGGAGGGTATATTCCGGTGGAACACTGCGGCATTGAAAGCACCGAACTCCAGCATGGTTGTGCGTAAGGTGAGTTATCATAATCACTTCCGCCTCTTCTTCGCGCTCTTTGTGTGGCTTCGCTCTGCGTCCTTTGCGTGAATTTTTCTGCCATCTCGTACCGCCTCTACTTCGTCCCGAACTCCCGTTCCATCCACTCAACCCCAAAAGCAAGAAGGTCGGCGGCGTTGTAAAGCCGTGCGGTTGCCGAGCCGACTTTCCCCATTGTTCCCCTGCCGGAAGTAAGATACTGGCGGGCGATTGCCTCGAAGTAATTCTCTGGCCAATCAACAATCCCGCGCAAGGTGTCGAACTCCTCAATCTGCACCCAGACACGTTTGCCACGTTGCAGCAATGGCATGGCGTAGCGCACCACCCGCTTGTTCGGCACGTTTGCCATCGTCTCGGCATGGTGCAGAAGGGTGATATCCCCCAATGGTGAACCAAGCTGAAGCACGCGCCCGCCAAGCTGGCAAAGTTTGGCCAACGGCGAACCAACGCCATCGCGGTAGTTGAGCGGCTGCTTCTCGGTGATGGTTTTGGCAAGCGGCCCAACTGCCACGTAGGAGAACGGGTGGCCGCTACGATGCGCGCCGGGCCAAAGCCGCAGATACTCGGCAAGGATACTCATGCCGCGCCAATCGGCATGGGAAGTAAGGGAATCGAAGGCGGGGAGTTCTTGGTAGTAGGTTTGCCGATGTTCGGGGGGAAGCTCGCTAAGGCTGTAGGCGGTTTCGGCACTGTCCCAGCTGGCAATCATCATCACGGTTCCCCCGGGCATCAGCACATCAAACAATGCTTGCAGCACCATTTCCGGTCCCCCAATCACCCACCCCAGCGACTTCACCGAAACATGAAGCATCAGAAGCTCGCCGGGGCGAACCCCCATCGCATGAAGGTCGTGGACAAGCTGGCTTTTGGTGACAAGCGGAAGTTCGGACATGGAAGGAAATCGGTTGCCAGTGAACGGTTGCCAGTGAACGGTTGCCAGTGAACGGAACGGTGAGTATGGATAGCGGAGGAGAGATCGCCCTCATTTTTCTCTGGTCGGGAGCGTTACATCATCCCCATGTGGTAGCCACCATCCACGGCGATTGTTGCCCCGGTGATGTAGCTGGCACGGGCCGAGGCAAGGAACGCAATCACGTCGGCGATTTCTTCTGGGCGGGCCATTCGGTTCAGGGGGATATCCTCATGGTAGCGGGCCAAAATTTCCTCGTGCGAGATCCCCAGCTCGCGTGCTTCCTCGATTGCTAAATCATAAACCCGGTTGGTAAGCGCGTAGCCAGCCGCCACGTTGTTCACCAAAATGCCGAACGGGGCAAGCTCGGTGGAAAGTGTTTTGGCCAACCCCACCACCGCGCTGCGCAAGGAGTTGGAAAGCATCAGATGTTCGATTGGCTGCTTCACCGAAACGGAGATCAGGTTCACAATCCTTCCCCCGCCGGAGGTCTGCATGTGGGGGATTGCAGCGCGGATTAGCCGAACCGCGCTCATCAACACAAGGTCGGTTGCTTCGCGCCAGTCGTTATCGTCAAGGGTGATGAAGCTGCCACGCTTTGGCCCACCACAGTTGGTGACCACAATATCCACACTACCGAAGGCGATGCGTGTGGCATCCATCAGCATCTCGATATCATCGGCTTTGGTGACATCCGCCTGGACCCACTCCACACGGCGGCCTGTGGCCGCACTAATCTCTTCGGCAGTCTTCATCAGTGCTTCCTTGCCACGTGCGCAAATCACAACATTGGCACCTTCGCGGGCAAGCCGTGCTGCCGTTGCTTTGCCAAGCCCGTGGCTGCTTGCGGCAATCACCGCTGTCTTATTGTTTAGCTCTAGGTTCATATCAAGGATGAATGCCGCGTTGTGAAGTTTTGAAGTTTTGACTGCGCAAGAATTGCAGGGGAAGAAAAGGAAGCCAACACGTATGCTGGCTTCCTTGATCGTTTTAGTAGTGTCCGATGCGGGGCTTACTGGAAGTCAGCCGAGAAACTGCCGTTGGTGATTGCTTTGCTGGCTCCGGTAGAGCTCATTCCGGTGAAGGAGAACGTGCCTTCCACAGTGGTAGCATCCAATTTTGTGACGTTCACTTGGGCAAGCGGGGCGGCGTAGGTGAAGTCGGCACCGGGGCCGGCAGTGTAGATTGCTGTTCCTGTCACCGATCCCGTTGTTGTGGCCGCAAAAGTTAAGCTGATGCTGACACCGTTGCCACTGTCGCCGGTGACGATGATGGATCCGCCAGCCTTCCGCGCCGTTACCGTGCTGCTGGTTGCGCTGAACGATGTGCTACCGATGGTTGCCGTCAGGCTGCCGTCAACGGGGCTGTCGGTGGGGCTTTCTTCGCACGCGCCAAACAACAGCGCAAGCGCCAAGATGGCAGGAAGCAACGTGAGAAAACGCTTCATTGGTCCGTACTCCTTCTGATGATTGATTGATTATTGACACCTCTCCTCTATGCCTATCCTCTGCTACTTTTATTTGTCATTCGACATTCGACGTTCCCATCATCCCCCCACATGCACCGCTGGCCGCCGTTTGGGATTGTGTTCGGCTTGGCGCAACACTTCGTGGGTTACGGGCGCGGTGTCACCTTCACCAAAGGCAATGTAGCGAAGCACGTAGCTAAACGGATTCCCCTCGGTCCAACCGAAATAGACGTGGGGGATTTTGCCAGTCTTATTGCGAACGTGCAGCAGAAATGCAGCAATGGCGTTCGGCACCGCAGGGGCTTGGCATCGAAGCACGGAGAACTCCCCGATCTTCTTCCCTTTCACTTTAATTTTTCCGGTGAACTCCGAAGCATCCCCCGGCATCACCTCGAAAAACAGCACAGGGTCATCCTCGGGAATATGATTGTTGGCGCGCTTTTCCTGCTCCTTAAAACGGTATTCCTCAACGTCGCCACGGTCGCGGCGGTTGGCAATAATCCGGATATCCCCATCGCGTAGCTCCTCGATGATTCTTCTTGCAGCATCGTCTAACTCAATCTCCTCCACACGAAGCTCGGTGGAACGCAGCACGCGGGAGATCAGAGAGCTTAGGACGATAGCAAGGATGAAGAACGAAGCGATTTTCAAGCCTTCGGGACGCTCGATGATGTTGACGATGGTGGTGTAGCCAAACACCAACGAAATCAGAAAAAACGCCCAACGGATGTTCCCTTTTTTCCAGACCGAGAGCGTCACGGCAATCGCGGCGGAACTCATCAGCACCAACACACCAGTGGCATACGCGCCACCTTGCGCGTTCACATCGGCATTAAAAATGATGGTGACAGCAAAGGCGATGACCGTATAAACCAGTACCAGTGGGCGGGTGGCACGCGCCCACTCCGGGGCCATGCCGTAGCGCGGAAGGTAGCGGGGAACAATGTTCAGCAGCCCCGCCATTGCCGAGGCACCCGCAAACCAGAGAATGGCAATGGTGCTGATGTCGTATATCGTCCCGAAGCCATCGCCAAAAAATTTGTGAGCCAAGAACGCCAGCGCGCGCCCGTTAGCTTGGCCGCCAGCTTGGAATTCTGCTGGCGGGATTAGTGTTGTGGTGATGATGCTGCTGGTAAGCAACATCACACTCATAATCAACGCTGCGGACCACAGCAGTTTGTGGGTGTTGTGAATACGCCCTGTCGGTTTTTTGTACGTGTCTCCATGCTCCCCTTTCACCAGTGGCATCACCGCCACGCCGGTCTCGAATCCGGACAGCCCAAGCGCAAGTTTTGGGAACAGGATCAGCGCAACGCCGATCATCATCCAGGGATTGCCGTGGGTTTCAAACAAGTGGGCCGTCCAGTCGCTGAGAACGGTGGCATGGGTGGCAACTTCGTAGATGCCGTAGATCACCACAATCAGGTTCAGAAACAGATACGCCACCACCAAGAAGACTGCCATCCCAATGGCCTCCTTGAACCCTTTCAGAAACACCGCGCCAAGCAGCGTCACCAGCACCAGCGTGACAATCACCGGATGCTCAAGCCAATGGGGGGCAAAAGGGTTTTCGATGATGTGTGCAGTGGCATCGGCTGCCGAAAGGGTGATGGTGATGATGAAGTCCGTTGCCACAAACCCCAACAGCACCAACACAAACAGCTTCCCCTTCCAGCGGGAAAGCAGATTCTCCAGCATCGAAATGGAACCTTCGCCATGCGGGCTTGCCGCAGCAACCCGCTTGTAGATAGGCAACGCGCCAAACAGCGTCAGCAGAATCAGGATAAGCGTAGCGATTGGGGAAAGGAACCCAGCAGCAAGGAACGCAATGCCCGGCTGATACCCAAGCGTTGAGAAGTAATCCACACCGGTCAGGCACATCACTTTGTACCAGGGGTGTTGGTGATGCTGCCCTTCTTGTCCGTGAGGTCCTTCAACCTCTTTTATCTGCCGCTCGTAAAACCACAGCTTGAACTTGCGGTTGAACAACCGCCGCCGCGCCGATTGATGATTCATTGATCTGTGTTGTTGTGAACTCCGCAAAGCCGTTGCAGCCCCGGCCCCCGCACCCTCCTTCATTCCACCCCGCCCCAGTAGCTTCCGTAAAGGCGGGTGCAAACATAATGGATAGACCATAACGTGGAATAGCTGCTGCAAACAATCCCCACTATTCCACCGCCAACTCTAAAAGTAATCCTCTTTCTCCTTAAACAACAAATTGAATGTGGTCATCGAGCCGTAGCAGCGGGTGATGTATTGCTGGAACTCCACTTTCTCCCCATCGCTCAATCCTTCGTGAGCATTGACTTTCTGCTCCAGCACCCGCAGCTGGTTCCGCATCATCACAATTTTGTGGAAGAAGACCTCCATGGGTATCTCCTTCGGTTGCAAGGTGGTATCGGCCGGATGAAGCATCATCTTCCCACCGTTCCAGCGGCTTCCCAATTTGTGAACCATCGAGTCCGGTTTCTGCAATCCCAGGCTTCCCACAACGGCTTCGGCTGTTTGGCGGATAAATTGCCCCAGCGGAACCTCTAGGCCCTCCACGCTGGCAACTGGTTCGGCGGGTTGCAGCGCGCTGGCTTCGGGCGATACGGTGCGAGTGTTGCCGTCTTGGAAACGAATTTCAACGGTTTGTTCTGTTAGTCCACGAACTGTTCCGGTTCCGTAGATCGGATGCTTCACGCTCATTCCAATCCGGAGTGCGTCACTTTTCATCTATCTTGCTCCCATGATGTTCAACAATGTTTTGATCCTTTCGGCCTCGGCTGGGGCTGGGCATATCCGCGCTGCGCAAGCGATTGAGCAGGCGTTCCAGCAGCTTGGCGCGGCCCAGAACGTGCGCCATATTGATACGCTGCAATATACCAACAAGCTCTTCCGGAAATTGTATTCGCAGGGGTATATCGAGGCGGCCAACAACGCCCCGGAAGTGCTTGGCTGGCTGTACGACCAAACCGACCGCCCCTGGAAGAACGAACGGATACGGCTGGCGTTCGATAAACTCAACACTGGCCGTTTCATCCGGATGATGAAGCAGTATCAGCCGGAGATTGTGGTCTGCACCCACTTCCTTCCTGCCGAAATTATCTCCTGGCTGAAAGCAAAGGGGAAGATCAGCAGCAAGCAAGCAATTGTTGTCACCGACTTCGACATCCACGCGCTCTGGTTGTGCCACCATTACGAGCGGTACTTCGTTGCGCTGGAAGAAACCGCCGAGCATCTTCGGTTGCTGGGGATTCCGCAAGGGAAGATCACCGTTTCGGGAATCCCCATTGACCCCCTGTTTGCCACGCCAAAGGACCCGCTCCAGATGCGCCACAAGCATGGCCTTGACCCAGATTGCACCACCATGTTGGTTTCTGCCGGAGGGTTTGGCGTGGGGCCGTTGGAACACATGATTGAGTCGCTTGGGACCATGCGGCATCGGGCACAAGTTGTGGTGCTGTGCGGGCGCAACCCCGAACTGAAGGAGCGTGTGGAGCAACAAGCCTTGCGCTCCGCAAGCGCTAATGTTTCCGTGCACGCCTTGGGGTTCACCACGCAGGTGGATGAGCTAATGGCCGCCAGCGACCTTCTGCTGGGGAAGCCGGGCGGGCTAACCACCAGCGAGGCGTTAGCCCGTGGGCTTGGCTTTGTGATTGTGAACCCAATCCCCGGGCAGGAGGAGCGGAACTCCGATCACTTGCTGGAGCAAGGGGTGGCAATCCGCTGCAACAACCTTCCGGTGCTTGGCTGGAAAATTGACCGACTGCTTGATGACCCCGCGCGCCTTGCGGGGATGCGCCAACACGCCCGGCGGCTTGCGCAACCAAATGCCGCGCAAGCGATTGTGAGGAAGTTGATGGAGGCGTGAAGAAAAGACTTGGAGGCTACTCCACCCCCTCCACCATCGTGTTGTTTACCGACTCCAACGCAATCCGAACGTCATCGCGAAGCTCGGGGTGGTTGATGGTTTTTAGTTGGGATAGATACGGCTGCAACGATGCTATTTCGCCACTGGTGTTCACCACTGCGCTGCAGTAGCCTCGCCATGCTTGCACGTAGTATCGCCCTGCCTGGTCTCCTCCATGCTCGGATAGAAACGCAGCAATGATATCGTATCCACGATCCACCCCGATGTCCCCCAAGATCTGCAGCACATCCCCCATCACCTCTGGCTCCAACGGTTCTTTCAGATACAGCGCCAGCACTTGCGCGGCGGTGTCGCCGTACTCAATCAGCTCGTGGCCCGCGCTGAAATCCCCGGCCACAAGCGCGGCGGCAAGCTGGCGAACGCGGTCAACGTTGCGGCGGTCGTAGTGGGCAACAATGTAGGCCCCAAGCTGCGTGCTGGCAAGCTCGGGCATCATGAAGTTTTTGTACATCCCGAACAACGCCTCGCCCAATCCAACCTCGAAAATGTGCAAATGCCACAGCCGAATCCGAACCTCGCGAAGCAACTGGCCGGAGTCGGAAAGGATCGGAGCAGTTGTCAGTGGTTTCTTTGAAGCAGCCGGGGGCGCGGCAATGGTTGCTGCCGAACCAGTTGCGGCGGAATCATCCACAATCGTTGGGTTGGTTGGCGCGGGGTTCTCGTCGGTATCTTCCGGCGTTTCTCCCGGTGCAGTTGCTGCTTCGTTCTCTTGCTCAGTTTCATCACCTTCGTTTGCTGCTTCTTCCTGCTTCTCCTCTTCCTCCTGCTCCTCCTCTTCTTCCTCCTTAATCAGCCCTTTCTGCAGGGCCTCGTATTTCTTCACGTACAGCCATGTAAGGTATCCGTCGCGGTCGCTTTCCAAGATGTCGGCGTGGCCAACCACATGTATTTCGGTGGCACGCAGGCCAATGGCCGAAAGCATCACGGTGTTGACCAACGCCTCCTCCTGCTGGTGGATTCCGTTCAGATGGTGGCTGATGTCGGGCAAGGGGGCATACAGGTCGTTCACCACTTCGGGGTCAAGCTCAATCACGCGGTCGTACACGGCAACCATGTAGCTGTGCTGAAGCGCAAGGTTATGCTCCATCACAAACTTGCCAAGCCCGTACATCCGGCCACGAAGTGGGAACAGGAAGATGTCGCCAATCTGAAAATCGCTCATGTGAAAATGGTCTTTGGTCTATTGTTGATTTGGTCTGTTCTGTTGTTATTGCTTCGACAAGCTCAGCATGAGCGGGGGAGCTTGCTCACCCGCCTGTTCCACCTACTCATCGTCCAAACGCTCTTCCTCTGCTGCATCTTCATCCCCCTCCAACTGGCCATCGTCATCCATCAGTTGGATATCGTCGTCTTGGTCGGCGGCGGCGGTTGCGGCATCGGTTGCGGGGGATGCTTCGGCGGCGGCTTTGGCCTGGAAATAATCGTGCACGGCTTGCCCCGTTTTTGGCCCCAACACCTGCTGAAGCTCCTGCAAGGCTGCGGCGGTAACGCCCCGAACCGATCCAAACGTCTCGAAAATTTTCTGCGCAGTTTTTGCCCCGATTCCTGGGATGTTGGTGAGCTCCGTCTGCAACGTCCGCCGGCTGCGCAGCGTGCGGTGGAAGGTAATGGCAAAACGGTGCGCTTCGTCGCGAAGATGCTGCAACAGCCGCAAACTGCTGCTGGAACGGGGAAGCAACAGCGTGTCGCGCTGATCCGGTAGCACAATTTCCTCCAATCGTTTTGCCAGCCCAATCAGCGGAATATGCTGAAGATTGAGCTCGCGAAGCACCTCCATTGCCGCCCCAACCTGCCCTTTCCCTCCGTCAATCACAATCAAGTCCGGCAGCGCAAGTCCCTCGTTCAGCACGCGGCGGTAGCGGCGGCCAACAACCTCACGCATGGTGTCGAAATCGTTGGGGCCAACAACGGTTTTTACCTTGAACTTCCGGTACTCGCTTCGGCGTGGCTGGCCATCCACAAAACTGACCATGGAGGAAACAGGGTCGGTCCCCTGGATGTTGGAGTTGTCGAAGCACTCGATCCGGCGCGGGGGCTTTTTCAACCCAAGATCCCGTTGCAGGCTTTGCACGGGGCGGGGCACCATGTCGCTCCGTTTCATTCGCTGCAACTTCAGTTCGTCCAGCAGGAACTTGGCGTTGGTTTGCGCCATCCCCACCAGCTTCTGCTTGTCGCCGATTTTTGGAATGGCAAGCCGAACCCGCCCTTCGCCGCGCCGCTCGGTTAGGAATCGCTCAATCAGCTCGCCATCTTCCTGCAACTCAATCGGCAGCAGCACTTCTTCGGGGATAGATTCGGCGGCGGAGTAATGGCGTTCAATAAAATTCCGCAACACCTCTTCTTGCGGCATCTGCAGCACGCCGCTCATGTAGTGGTGTTGCCGCCCCACCATCCTTCCGTCGCGCACGCGGAAGATTACTGCGCAAGCGTCGTCGTCCTCGGCAACGCAGGCGATGATGTCGCGGTCGGTAAAGTCCTCGCTCACCATTTTCTGCTTGCCGCTGTACTCACGCAATTTCTGCAGCCGATTCCGCATGACGGCGGCTTCCTCGAACCGCATTGCTTCGGCAAGGTGGCCCATGTCCAGCTCAAGTGTTCGTTCAAGCTCGCGGGTTTTTCCGTTCAGAACTTGCATCACTTGGCGGATCATCTCACGGTAGTCTGCCTGGCTCACCAACCCTTCGCATGGCCCCTGGCATTTTCCGATGTGGTAATCCAAACAGACTTTGTACTTGCCGGCAGCAATGGTCTCATCGTTCAGATTCAGATCGCAGGAACGGATCGGGAAGATTGAGCGAATCGTTTTCAGCAGATAGTGAACATACTTGGCATCGGTGAACGGGCCGAAGTAGCGGCTGCCGTCGCGAACCCGGGTGCGGGTGCTGAACACACGCGGAAACGCTTCGTTGGTGACGCGAATGTACGGGTAGGTTTTGTCATCCTTCAGCAGGATGTTGTAGCGTGGCCGCAGCTTTTTAATCAGGGTGTCCTCAAGGATCAACGCCTCCACTGCCGAATCGGTGACGATGGTCTGAAGGTCGTGGATCTTGGACACCAACGCACGGGTTTTTGCGTCGCGCGGGCGGCCTTCCTGAAAGTAGCTGCGGACGCGGTTGCGCAAGTTTTTGGCCTTGCCAACGTAGATCACCTTCCCGTCGCGGTCCACATACTGGTACACGCCGGGATCGGTGGGAAGATTGTTCAACTTATCCTGCAACGACAGCGGAAGCTCCGTCGGCTCCGATTCGGAAAGATCGCTGGCGGGCTGAGTGTTTGGAATGTCGTTGTTCATTGGCTTTGGGGGGCAAACATACAAAGGGGGGATTTCTCCGGAACTCCATCACTGCGTGATTGCTCCTCGGTTGGGCACACTCTCTCCCCCATCACCGCAAGGACTCCTCGGCAATTTTTTCGGCGGTGCGGCGCAGAACATCACTCACCATCTCCACATCCTCGGTATCGAACAGCCGCACCCCAACATGTTCGGTTGGCAGCACAAACCGGATTCCGGCCCCGGCCCGTTTTTTGTCGGAACGCATGGCGCGGATCATCGGCTCGGCAGGAGGAATCGGAGCGGAGCGGAGCGTGAACGGAAGCGCGGAAGCGATAATCGAATCGCGCCGCTGTGGGCTGATGTCGCCAATCAGCCGGGCCATCGTGGCGGCGGCAACCAGCCCAAACGCAACTGCTTCGCCGTGGGCAAAGACACCCGGCGCGGCCGATTCCAGCGCGTGGCCGAAGGTGTGGCCCAAGTTCAGCGACATCCGCAGCGAAGCATCGAACATATCCCGCTCCACAACATCCATTTTTGTGGCAATGCTCAGGCGGATCACCTGATCAAGGTTTGCGGGGATCTGACCTTCCAGAATCGCCGGAGCAGCTTCGGCAGCGGCGCCGGCAAGCTCTGCCGAGTTCGCGATTCCCATCTTGACCGACTCCACAAATCCCGACCGCAACTCACGCAGGGGAAGCGACCGCAAGAACGCCCCGCAGACCAACACATCGGTTGGCTGGCGGATGGTCCCCACAAGGTTTCGGATTCCCGCAACGTTGATTGCGGTTTTGCCGCCAATGGCCGCATCCACCTGGCCAAGCAGTGTTGTGGGGATGTACACGCAAGCAATCCCACGCATAAACACCGATGCAAGAAACCCTGCAACATCGGTGACAACGCCGCCACCAATCCCAACCACCAGCGAATCGCGTGTGAAGCCCGCCGCAGCCAACGATTGGGCAAACTCCTCAACAATCTTGAACGTTTTCGATTGCTCCCCTGCTTCGATTCTCAGCACCAGATGTTCGCTTCCGTCATCCAACCCCAAGTGGTCGTGATAGAGTTGGGCAACAGCAGAATCCATCACAAACGCAACCTTCCGCCCGGCGGCAAGCTGGCGCAGGTGGCCAACCAACGGCGGCAACGCAGCGTAGCCAGTGATGGCGCAGGGCTGGCCGCTTGGCGAAGTCTGAAGCTGCCACGTTGGCCGCAGCAGCTGGTTGATCTTCTGGTTCAGGCGTTCGGCAAGTTCTTCCGGTGGGGCATCGCTTGCCAGCGTCAGTTCCGACTCCTGATACCAGCCAAGCCGTTGGCGGTACAATCGTTTCCAAGCAAGCAGCGGATCCTCTTCAAACAGCAGCGGGCGGGGCGCGCCCCCTTCCAGCCGTTCGATAGCGGTTGCAGCATCAACATCCAAAAACACCCGAATCCCTGACTCGCGGATGATGCTTCGGATCGCTGGGTCGGCAACGGCCCCCCCCCCCAAGGCAATCACTGTTGGCGATTGCTCGGCTTCCATCATCCGAAGCAACACATTCCACTCCATCCGCCGGAACGCTGTTTCGCCGTCGTGCCAGAAGATGTCCAGAATACTTTTTCCGGCCTCGGCTTCAATCTGCTCGTCAAGGTCAACAAAGGGGATGCCGCGCAGCCGTGCAAGGCATGATCCAACGGTGCTTTTCCCCGCGCCGGAAGGCCCTTGAAGCCAGATAATCATTGATGCTTGAGATGGTGTTGAAGAAGGTTGTGCAGCTCCGCCGGATCCACCGTGATGCCAGTCCAGAGCCTGAATGATTCGGCAGCTTGCCCGGCAAACATACGCAGCCCGTTTGTGGCGGGAATCCCGGCCCGGTTGGCCGCAGCCACCAGCGGGGTGATGGTGGGGCGGTAGATCATGTCGTAGAAAAAACCGTGAGTTCCCTCACCCCCCCGCCCCTCTCCCGGGGGGAGAGGGGAGCCAGAGCCAATGTCACTATCGCCGAACAGAGGGGAGCCAGAGCCAATGTCACTATCGCCGAACAGAGACGAGCCAGAGCCGATGTGAGTATCGCCGAACAGAGACGAGCCAGAGCCGATGTCACTATCACCGAACAGAGACGAGTCAGAGCCGATGTCACTATCACCGAACAGAGGCGAGCCAGAGCCAATGTGAGTATCGGCGGGGGAAGGTGTGTTGGAGGTGAGGTCAGAGCTGAGGTGAACTGGCAGGCCGACTGGGGTAGCGTTAATCAGCAGATCGGCGGTGGCAATGGATCCGAGTTGGGCGGGGATCACTCGTGCATCGTTCCAGTAGGCGGCTTCGCTGGCGGCGCGTTGCTGGCTGCGGGAGTACATGGTGAGTTGGCGAAGGTTCGCGAAGGCAAGCAGAACATGGATTGCAGCCCGTGCCGCGCCCCCGGTCCCCAACACCGCAGCGGTGAACGGTTGGTTGCTTCCGGGCAGCTTGTCCACAGCAGCAAGGGCCCAACGGAAGCCGGCAACATCAGTGTTGAAGCCAATGGCCTTTCCATCGCGGAACAGCACGGTGTTCACCGCCCGAACACGCTCGGCAAGGGGGTCCAGTTCATCCATCATGGTGAACAGAAGCTCCTTGTGGGGTGAGGTGACGTTGGCCCCGGCATATCCCCCCTGTTTCATCATTGCCAGCGCGTCGGGAAGCTCCGCCGCTGCAACCGGAAAAAGGCTGTAGGCAAAGGGGAGCCGATGCTGGCCGAACAGGTGGTTATGCAGAAATGGAGAGAGCGAGCCGCCGATATGCTGGCCCAGAAGAACGATGTTCATCAACAAGGATGTGGCGCGGAAAAAGTAGGCAGGTTGTTGTGGGGCAATATACGTTCAATTCGCTACTGGCAATTCGCCGTGGGGGTCAGGCGTTGCGTGGTTCTTTCAGTTGCACCGCCATGGCCAACGCAGCAAGCCCAACGGCGGTTGTGAAAGCGAACAACCCGGTGTAGCCGATAACGTCGCGAAGGCCGCCAACCATCACCGCCACGCCGCAGGCAAGGGCCAGCAGTGTGTTCATCATCCCAACAAACGTTGGCCGCTCCCCTTCCGGGACAATTTCCAGGGTGTAGTTAATCCCCCCTGTTCCGGCGCTTGATTCGGCAGAAGCACTAACGGCAAACACCCCAAAGAACAGCCACCACGGAAGCAACCCAGAATCGAACAGAAGCAATGCAACCGAAAGGAGCGTGGCGATCACCGAGGCAACCACCAGCAGTATCCGGTTGCCGATGCGGTTGGAGATATAGCCCCAAAGAATGTTCGCCAGAATGGAGCCGCCAAGCTCGGCAGCAATGCACAAGCCAATTTCCGTTTCGTGGAAGCCGAAGCGTTCGCGGGCAAACAGGAAGTAGAACGGGGTTCCGGCAAGCCAGATCATCATCAGCCCACGCAGCACCACCAGTTTCCGGAACCGGTGATCTTTGTTGAAGATGTTCCGTGCGTGGCCAACGTGCTGGCGCATGGAGCGTTGCGGCGGAAGGTCGCGCGTGGGTGGCTCCTTCTGCAGCGCAAACACGTAGAAGCTGACAGCAATCACCACGGCCCCAATCACAAACAACGTCACGTACTGGTGGGGGAACTCCATTGCCCCAATAATTGGTCCCACCACCGCCACCCCAAGAATTGCAGCGGTGACGTTCCCCAACACCGCCCGCCAGCTGAAGTAGCTTCCCCGTTTATGCGGCGGGCAGGTTTTGGCAACAAGCTCCATAAACACCAACCCAGCAAAACCGCCAGCCAACGCAAACGCGCCGAAACCAAGAACAAACAGGGTGAGCACCCACGATGTGGGAAGCAGGCCGTAGAGCAACGGCGCAGCGATAGCCACAGCAACGCACAACATCCGAATAATGGCGGCCATGCGGTACAGCGGCAGCTTCAGCGCGCGGTGGACCACATACCGCGAAGCAATAAACTGCGGCAAATGCCAGCCGATGGTCTCGAACAACGACGTCGCAGCAATCACAATGCTTGGCGCGCCCAGCCGGTTCAAAAAATCGGGAATGATGGTGCGGGAGTGAAAGAAGGATAAGCCAGTGTTGAACAACACCCCGTTGGCAATCCCCAACCGGTAGTTGGTTGCAAAATGCGGGTAATCAGGATATGGCTCGGCTGGCGTAGCGGCGGACTGAGCCGGCGAAGATGAGGTAGCGATGTGCTGTGGCTCGGTCATGCAGCAAACATACGCCGGAGAAGCTACCCGGCTCAGGTAACGAAGGGTTCAGGCTGAGCTGGAGTGAAATCTCAGTTTGCAAAAAAAAGAGTACGACCTGCGACACCCGCCAACTTCAAACACTCTTTGTTGAAAACGTTGGGTACCGAGTGAAACGTGCCGTGATTGTTTCAGCCAAGCCCGCTTCCGTATCTTCGCCCGCCATGAGCAGACCCAAAGGGGAACATCCCCGTTCAGAGGACCAAGCAATGCAGGCCGATCCACAGCATCAGTTGCCGATGATCAGCGTCGTGATTCCGCTGTATAATGAAGAGGAATCGTTGCGTGAGCTTGGCCAGCGGCTGGAATCAGCATTGCAGCAGATGGCCGGCGAACGCTACGAAGTCATCTTTGTGGATGACGGCTCGCGCGATGGCTCGTTTGCGGTAATCCAGGAACTTCACCGGAAGAATCCACGGTTCCAAGCAATCCGTTTCCGCACCAATTATGGGAAATCAGCCGCACTGTCGGTCGGGTTCGAAAAAGCCCGTGGCCAGTTTGTGTACACCATGGATGCCGATTTGCAGGATGACCCCGCCGAGCTTTCCGCGATGATGGAAAAACTGGAAAGCGGCTACGACCTTGTGAGCGGATGGAAAAAACGGCGGCACGACCCCTGGCACAAAACCATGCCCAGCAAGCTCTTCAACAAGGTTGTGCAAACCGTCACCAAACTGAAGATTCACGACTTCAACTGCGGGCTGAAACTGTACCGCCAGGAGGTGCTGCCGCAGCTAAGCGTGTACGGCGAGATGCACCGCTACCTTCCGGCGCAAGCGCACTGGCAAGGGTTCCGTGTGGCGGAGCTTCCGGTAACGCACCATGCGCGGAAGCATGGGGTCAGCAAGTTTGGGGTCAGCCGATTCGTGAAAGGCTACCTTGATCTGCTCACGTTGCTGCTCACCTTCCGCTACTCCACGCGCCCGCTTCATGTGTTTGGAACAATTGGAACTGTTGTGGCATTGGTCGGTTTTTTGATTGACCTTTGGCTAAGTATTGAATGGTTCCTGGGGATGACCTCACTCACCAATCGCCCGCTTGCATTATTGGGGGTGTTGATGATTATCGTGGGGGTGCAACTGGTCTCCATTGGGCTCATCGGCGAGATGATCGCAAAGAACTCGTTAAACAACGCCCGCTACTCAATCCGCGAAACCTTAGAATGAACCGAATGCAAAACTTCACGTCCGCCCGCTGTTTGGTGCTTGGGTTGTTCTTTCTGCTTGGGGCAGCAACAACCGGCATTGCACAATGGAGTGCCCGCCCCTCAATCGGCGTGCAAACCATGTGGTTCAACGGCAACAACGCTATCCGCCAACCAATCAGCCCCGGCAGCGACCGCGACCTTCCGCTTGGCGGGGGGATGAACGGAACTCACCCAGGGTTGCAGTTGCAGCTAGAGTTTCTCCCTTCCAACGAAAGCGCGTTCCGCTTCCCCATCTCGCTGGAAGCGTTCTCACTGGTTGGCAAAACCACCTTTGCCGCCACCCCCGACGTAGACCAACGGAAACGCCGCTGGCTGTTTCGGCACTCGGCAGAAGTCTATTCGGTTGGCGCAGGCGTAACCTACAATTTGGTGGATGGGCTTCCCAGCCTGTATGTCAGCGGGCAGGGGAAAGTCAACTTTATTAGCAGCTCGGAGCTTCTTTCCCGCATTTATTATTCCGATAATGGCTCCGTCATCGTTGAACGCACCGTCCACCCCGACACCGCCAGCAAAACACGGTTTGGAGCCTACCTTGAAATTGGTTCCCAAGTGGAATTTTTCGAGCCATTGCTTCTTGATTTCAGCATCGGCTACGGTGCGCTAAATATCGGCGGGCGCGACACCGACCCCGCAACGCAGCGCAATTTGTTAGTGGTGGATAACCAACGCCGCGACCCCGAAACAATCGTAGGTTTTGTTGGGGTGAATTTTAGCATTATCTGGAAATTATAACGCTCACCTCACCAAATTCATCTAACTGCTGCTCATGTCGCTTCAATCAACCGTAAATACATTTGATTTTATTGATGCCACCGACAAGTATTTGTGGGGCTACATGTACGGCCTTTCGCGCGATTACATTATTGAGTATTTGGAGTCCAAAAACGTTCCGGTTTCTGGCGCAAAAATTATTGAAATTGGATGCGCCGAAGGGGGGAACCTTTGTGCAATGGCCGAACGTGGTGCGGCCGAATTGGTTGGGACCGACATCAACGAACCACGGTTGGTTCATGCAAAACAAATCGCCGAAAAATTAGGAATTGATATCACCTACAGCACCCACGACGTTATTTATGATGAGCCGTTGCCGGAATGGATTGGACGTTTTGATATTGCGATGCTGCGCGACGTTATCGAGCATTTAGATGATACCGAAATTGCCCTGCGGAATATCCGCCGTGTGCTGAAGCCTGGTGGCGTTCTGTACGTCACCTTCCCCCCTTACTATTCGGCGTTTGGCGGCCACCAGCAAACGCTGGTGAATTGGTCCAGCAAGATTCCATTTATGCACCTTCTGCCAAAACCGATTTTTGAAAAAATGATTGCCAGCGGCCGCCCAGCCGATCAAGTTGAGGTGCGCCGTTTGCGTGATATTCGGATGACAACGAACAAACTTCGCCGCGCTGCCGACGCTGCTGGTTACTCCATTGCCGACGAAAAACTCTATTTAATCCGGCCAGTGTATAAAATGAAGTTTGGAATGAACCCAATCGGCGCAAATTTTCTGAAACCGCTGCCGGGATTGCGTGATGTTGTTGCGTTGGAGGCCGGGTATATTTTGAAAAATGATGGGTGAGTTCTGAGAGGTGATCATCATCACCTAACCGATTCTGCACAACAATCTATTGTGGCTCGTTTATAGTTAGCCTGCCACGTGTTTGCATAACGTCAACATTTCCCTCTCTCTTCTTCCTTATCTCTGTGTCCTCTGTGCCTCTGTGGTTTTTCCTCTTTTTCAACCAAGCAGAAAATGAACCACAGA
>JADZEY010000069.1 GCA_020850315.1 Armatimonadota bacterium
CAATTCGTGGAATTGCTTAACGGAGAGTCCCGTTAAGGATCGAAGAATCCGATCGTTGCTTATTGCTCGTTGGATGTTCAGCATGTTTTTCTTGCTAACTTAACCTATTCCTGAATAAGTCTAATGATGTTGTTAATCCTTTTGTATGCAAAATTACGGTGCTGATTCATCGTTGCTATGTTACCAAAGTCATATGATATTTCTTGGCATAGATAGAATAAAGGAAGTGCCTGACCCAACCCTGCAATGGAGTTTCCATCCTTGTGATTCTGCTGTTCGACGTGCTGCAAACAGGCCAATACCATGCGAGCCGTTATCAGACGGATGCAAACGAACACCTTTATTGAAAATTCTTTCGCAGTCTTTGGTAGCGATTGTTGCTCCGGGGTCATGGACCTCTACCTCACACCCTTTACCGTTTTGCCGAATGGAAACAGTAATTTTTGCTCCGAATGGCGCGTACTTCACTGCATTGGAGAGTAGGTTTTCCATTATTTCATGGTAGGGGATTGTTTTCTTAAGCGTAATGGGTGAATCAAGGGAAGCGTTAACCTCAAGCGTTAACGATCGTTTGATAGCTTCTTCCTCAAAATCATTTGCTATCATTTCGGTATATGGAATAATATCATATTCAGTCAATGGGGTGGTTATCTTCTCTATCGGGATTGTAGTAGTAGCATAATCCATTAAATTATTAAGTACAATCAGAATTCGATTGGAAGCACTCTCAATTTGATGCAGCCGGTTATGAGCGGTGGCAGATAACGCTCCATTTTCTTTGTGAAGCCAGTTTGCGCTCATGCGAATACCAATTATCGGTGTTTTTATATCATGCGCTGCAATCGCCATAAATTCTTGCCGCTCAGCTATAAACCTAGCATACTGTTGATTCCGAAGCTCTAACACCGTTTTATTTTTCTCTAATTCTTCAACAAGAGCTTGTAGCTCTTGGGCGTTACGTCGACGGCGATAAGCAATTATTATCATTAACACAGCAACTGCTGTCAACAATCCAATAATAATTATTGAAGCAGTATTTTTTATTACTGCCGATTCACGTTCTAATTTCAGTAAATCAAAGTTTGCTTGCTCATGCTGTAGAGTATAGAAATCGTTGATTTGTTCAAGAGCGCTTTTATCCTCTTGGAAGCGATGGCGTTGCTGTGCAGATGCTAATTCCTTTAGCCATTTGGCAGCATCGCGCCATTGTCCCAACGATTCGGATGAAGCGACCAAAGCCGATAGAACATGTTTCAGCAACAGAAGACGAATATCATCAGTAGCCGCAGTGTCAAGCAATAATCGTGCTTGTTGGAACTGTCGATATCCTTGCCAAAGATTGCCGCGACCTACAGAATGCTGACCTTGCCAGTACCATACATGTGCTTGAAATAGCTTATGATTATGAGACGCATGTGCAAGTTGAACAATAGCTCTCATAATGGAATCTGCATCGTTACTCCTTCCATATTTTTCACGATGGAATGCCAAAAGTCGAAGATTATCAAGTTCAGCAAGTGTATCCTGAGCCGCATGATGAAGTTCGATTCCACGAACCATGTTGGAATCTTCTAAATCATATTTTTTCAACTCACGGTAGGCAAATGAGATATTAACGTAAAGAAATCGTGCCCGTAATGGCTCGCCAATTTGCTGGTTGGCTACGATCCCTTTCTGCCATAAGTCAATTGCTTTCTCATACTTACGCTGTGCAAATGCATTAACCCCTTCTGAACGTAAATGATTGGCAGGGTTATAGAGCAATACATTTCCGGCTGCTACGGAAAATGCAATGCTATCATACTGCTCTGCTGTTTGGAAATCACTCTTTGCCCAATAGCACCTTGATAGCTCATATGCAGCAAAAACTTTTGCGGTTTGGTCATTTGAACGTTCAGCAAGGGCATATCCTTTTGAGGCAAAGGAAAAAGCCTCAGTAAAATTCCCTCCACGAAAAAATGCTTTAGAAATAAAAGAATAGCATAGTGACAACTGGGCTTCATTCTCTGTTAGTAATGCTGCTTGTAAGGCGCGACGCAGGTGACGTAACGATTGCCCCGTTTCGTTACGAGAATCGTATAATCCTGATAGATAGATTACCGCAGTGGTAATAATGCTGGAATCCTGTGTTGATTCAGCGATTTTTAGAGCCTTTGTAGCAAGTGCAATTCCGCTATCAATGTCGGTAAGCCGCTGCGATCCGCTTATCCAGCGCCCAAGTTGGCAGAGCAGAAGCACCTGTGTTTTGGGGTCTTGATGCTGAATAGCCTGCTGGTACTGCTGCCACAAAGAATCAGCAACCGGGGATGCCGATGCTGAATGGCTGGTTACGAAACCAACCATGCTCAATAACAGGATGCCGATAGTGAACGTAGGCCGCATAGCAGAAGAGTCCATTGGATTAGCGGGATGCAATTTGGTGATAGTAGCGGCTTCAATCACCACGACAAAACTACGACAAACACCATCGGGCTGTGGAAGGCACAAAACAGAAAGGGAACGCCAAAAACGGCGTTCCCTTGAAAATTTTGAAGATTTTTGTTTTCAGTCTCTACTCAGTCAGTCAATAACAGCTGGGATACTGCTTCTATCTCGCGATTGTGGCCTCATCTTCCTTTGTGCATCCTGAAGCTGATTTTCATCCATGGTGCTCTACATATCCCCTGCTCTCAACTTCTTCTGAAGCTCCAAAATCACGTAGTGAAAAATCACTGAGTGGATGCTTTCGGCGGTGCACATGTCGTTGAGCGGGACGTGGACGCGCTCCTGGGCTATCTCCATCAGCTTGCCACCACCAAACCCCGTTACTCCAATGGTTTTTACTCCGTGTTGGTTGGCGTACTCAATCGCGCGAAGGATATTCGGGCTGTTGCCAGAACCAGAAATTGCTACCACAATATCACCCGATTGGCAGAAGGTTCGTAATTGTTGAACAAAAATCTGGTCGTAGCCTTCGTCGTTCCCTAACGCTGAAATGAAGGCCACGTTGTCGGTAAGAGACATGGCGCGAATGCGGCGGTCACCACTCAAATCAGGGCAAGTCCCTTTGGCAAGGTCTTGCGCAAAATGGCTGGCGTTAGCAGCCGAACCGCCATTGCCAATCACAAACACCGTTGCCCGACGCTGGTAGGCATCAAATAACGTGTCCACAAATTGGTTGACTTGCGCTTGGTCAACGGATTCCAGCGCGCGTTGTGTGTAGGTTAGATATTCAGAAAAATTCATGGTCGGGAATCGGTTATCGGGAATCGGGAATCGGGAATCGGGAATCGGGAATCGGGAATCGGGAATCGGGAATCGGTTGTCGGAAATCGGTTGATGGAAGGTGCGTTGATAAAGAAAAACCAACCCTCCTCTTCACTAATGACCAATGACCAATGACTAATGACCAATAATTAACCCCTTCAATCCCCCCCAGCAGAAACAGAGTAAACTCCTCTTCTTAGCTTTACTTCCAGCTATATCTTTCTTGATTGAACATCACTTTGCTGCCGTGTGATTCTAACATGAATGGCATTTCGCGGTACTTGGCTAATGCCTCGCGAAGGCTGTCTTGGTCCGAGCGTCGGCAGTAGGTCATCAGGAAACCACCGCCGCCTGCTCCAGATATTTTCCCCCCCAAAGCGCCGCCATGAATTGCGCTTTCATACATGGCATCAATTTCAGGGTTTGTCACCCCGCTGGCTAATTGTTTTTTTAATTCCCAGTTGCAATGCAGGATTTCCCCCACCTCATCAAAAGCCCCGTGGCATAAGGCTTCGCGGGTTTGGAAGGCTAAGGTTTTAATGTGATCGTGCGCTTCGATAGTATCAATAATTCGGCTGCGCTGTTCGGTTAAGATGCTTGATGCCTGGCGAACGATATTGGTAAAAAATAGCAGGATATTGCTTCCGAATCGCCGTTTGGCCGAAGGGGAAATCGCGATTCGCTCGACACCGACGGAGCCATCCATCCGAAATTCAAAGGCACACAACCCGCCATAGGCCGCAATGTACTGATCTTGCTTCCCGATTGGCCGGCCTAATATCTCAATCTCAATTTTGCACGCTTCCTCGGCCAATCGTTCCGGCCCAACTTGCTCACCCTGATATTGATAAAAGGCGTTCAACAAACCCACGGTTAGGCTGGAAGAAGAGCCTAAGCCGGAACCTTCCGATGGAATATCAGCCATCATGGCAACCTCAAAACCGGGGGGCATTCCCGCTAACCGCGCAGCCTCGCGGACAAGATCATGCTGGATTTCATCAATCGAGTCAACAATTTCTTTTTTTGAATAATCCACATATATCTTGTCGTCGTAGCGCGCCTTGACGATCACATAAATGAATTTATCAATGGCGGTGGAGACCACGTAGCCGCCGCGCTGGCTGTAATAATCGGGAAGGTCGCAGCCACCGCCAGCAATGCTGATCCGAAGCGGAGTTTGTGTTATGAGCATCTGAAGAAATGTCGAGTGTCAAGTGCTGAATGTCAAATAAAGAGTCTCGCCCCCCCCAACAACTAATGACTAATGACTAATGACCAATGACTTCACCCACCACTGCCCACTCTCCCCCATTCTTTCTCAGCTTGCTGCAAACTTTCGTGGGTTCCGATGTCGCGAAGGTAGCCGCTGATTTCTACGCCGTTCATCCTGCCGATTAATCGCGGCATTACGTGGCCGCCGAAATCGAATGGGGCTGGCAGTGCTGGCTGCAAATAATCGAGCAATTCCGGCCGACCAACGAATACCCCTGCCGAGGCTAACTCCCCACGTGGATTTTTCGGTTTTTCTTCAAACCCGATGATCGTTCCTTCGGTGTCCAGCTCGGCGATCCCACAAGCGCGTGGATTTTCTGGACGGAATAAACCAACGGTGAGCGGAGCTGGATTCTGCTGGTTGAAATTTTTCAGTGCCGTCAAATTTACGTCCGTCAGGTTGTCGGCATAGAGAATAAAAAACTGCTCCTGATCGCGAAAAAAATCTTGGTTGGCGCAGATAGTTCCAGCACTTCCCAGCAGATGCTCCTCGTGAACAAGGCTGATCTCCACACTTCCCCGATATGCTTCGGCAAAGGCACGAACTTGGTTGGGCAAATGATGGATATTGACCAGCACACGGCGCACACCATGCTGCTCCAGAAGATCCATCCACCACCCCAACAAGGGTTTCCCCTGGATTGGGATCAGGCATTTGGTTAGGGTGTCGGTAATGGGGCGAAGCCGCGTCCCCAACCCGGCAGCAAGCAGAAGAGCGTTCATAAGCAGTACTGAAAAGTGCTGCGAGTATAAGGGTGTGGCGGAATTTGTTGGGTGAAAAGGTATTTCCTTGCCAGAAGGGATGCCCAGAGTGGTGGTCTATCCCTTGCGTTATCTGTTGATGCTTTGCACAACGTTCATCCCTTTCATGGTGCGCTCGGCATGATCCAGAATCTGTTGCAGGTCGCTTTGGCCTTGCAGGTATTCCACGTATTCCCTGACCGAGTCTTCGGCGGTTCGCTGGGGTTTCCAGCCAAGCGATTGGAGCTTGGTGATGTCCGAGCAAGCATTGCGGGTGTCGCCAAAACGGAACTCACCAGGGATGTTCGGCTGAAGCCACTCCTTCCCAAACGCCCGCGCCACAATCCTATCGAACTCGGCAACGGTGTAGGCCCTTCCCCCGCCAACATTCAACACTTGGTAGTCGGTTCGCGGGTCACGCAGGGCAAGGATGTTGGCATCAACAACATCGTGGATATTCACAAAGTCGCGGTGCTGTTGGCCGTCCTCGTACAGCGTTGGGGCGCGGCCCAGCAGGTAATGGAGGCAAAAGATTCGGCAAGCACCGGAGTAGGCATTGTAGAATGATTGCCGCGAACCCTGAACGATGGAGTACCGCAGCGCGGTGGAAGGAATGCCGTAGCGCAACCCGAACCGCATCGCCTGCTGCTCCTGCGAGTGTTTACTCATGGCATAGGCGTTGGGAGGATTCACGTGGTCTTCGGCGGTCCACTGCCATTGCAGCGGCTGGCCATCGTCATCGCACCAATCCCACTGGCCACGCTGTAACTGCTCAATTGGCCGGAGCGTTGGCCCGACAATCGCACCATCCGCCCGACGATAACGCCCCTCACCCTGCACAAACTGGGAGGAGGCAACCACCACTTTTTTCACTGGCAACCGCTCGGCAACAATCAGTTCGTACAGCAACGCTGTGGAGACAGCGTTGACGTGAAAGAAGGTGGAGAAATCGTTGAGGTAATCTTGGTAGGCGGCAAGGTGGATCACAGCATCAACCCCACGCAGCGCGCCCAGCATTGCCTGGGGGTCGCGGGCATCGGCGTGGATGAACTCAATGGCTGGGTCCAGATATTCTGGCTTCCCTTTTGTGTGAACCGGCTTCTGCAAATTATCCAGCACCCGAACCTGGTATCCCAGCGCCAGCAACCGGTCGGCAGTGTGCGAGCCGATAAATCCTGCGCCGCCGATGATCAGAACAATCCCGTTCATCGCCCCCCCTTTTTTTGGCGCACGGCATAGTTCAGCTTTGATTTCAGCACCGACTCTGGGGGAACATCGTTCCACAGGATGCAGCCGGAGCCGATCACCGAATCGTGGCCGATGGTGATGTGTGGCTCGATAAAAATCCCGGTTCCGAACCGCGCCCGGTCGCCGATGTTGGCACGGCTGGAGGTAATCACCCCCGGCCCAAAACTGCAATGATTCCCCAACGTGCTGTGGTGTTCGATGCTGCAATACGCGCTCAGGAAATTGTTATTCCCGACAGTTGCGCATGGCCCAAGTTGGCAGAACGCAAGGATCACATTTCCGGCTCCCAACGCCACGTTTATTCCGACCTGCACGCTTGGGTGAACCACGTTGGCAAAGGGGATTCCAAGCGCGCTCCATTCATCAAAAATGCGCTGGCGGAAGGGGATGCTGGTGCTGACGGAGATGACAACTCCATCGGCCTGATTCTGCTCAATCATCTGCTTCACCTGTGCCGCGCTGACCGGCCCAACAACCGGAACGTCGGCAACGCTTCGCCCCTGCAGAGTAGGATTATCGTCAACAATCGCCACGGCTTGTTGCGTTGGGATTTTGGAGATAGCATCCAGAATCTGCACCGCGCCTTCGCCGCCGCCAACAATCACCAACCGCTGGACGCGCCCGGATGGATAGAGGTCGTTCACAAGGTCACGCGCTGTTTCCGCAGCTGGCTTGGCAGATTGCTCAGAAAGGAATTGATGAACATCAGCTTCGGTGATTTTTTTCCCGGCAAACGCTGCGGCCACCTGCTGAATCTGGAGGTTATGCTGCCGCGCTACCAGCTCGGCTTTCATGGTCCAGGAGGTTTCGGATCCATCAGTTTGGGGAAGGGAGGAAGAAGCAGAAACAGAAGCGATAAACGCCTGAATTTCTTCGATGCTGGACGGCGCATCACACACCGCTGCAACCGGCTCCCCCACGGCAAGCTCGGCACCGGCTTCGGCAAGAAATGTGATAAAGCCATCGTGGGTTGACTCGATGTCGAAAATGCTTTTCGTGGTTTCGGCAACGCAGATGATCTCCCCTTTTCGCACAGGTTCGCCCGGCTGTTTGGCAAGCTCAACAATGATGGCAGTGGTGTCGTTAGCCCCCATTTGCGGAAGCGGGATCGGATGGATTGCGGTCACGAAAGAACCTTCAGAATTGCGTTCAGGATTGTGGTTTCGGAGGGAAGAATTTCATCTTCCAAATGCTTTGCGGCAGGGATCACGGTTGGCATCGCGCCAATGCGAACAATCGGGCAAGCCAGCCGCCCCATGCACGATTCGTAGAGGCGCGCGGCAAGCTCGGCCCCCCATCCATTGGTGGCAATTCCTTCTTCGGCAATCACCACCCGCCCACTATCGGCAGCGGCGGCAGCCAACGGCGCAATCGGCGGAAGCGGGCTAAGGACCGAAGGGAGCACGGCTTGCAGGCGAATCTCCTCATCGGCAAGGCGTTCCAACAGCGATGGAAGAAACCGGCTGACCCCACCGTTGGCAATCAAGGTGACATCTGCAGAATCCCCCGCTCCAAAATTACGGAGCCGGACGGTGGGATACTCAGCTTCCGGATCCAAAACATCATGCTGGATAGTGGCAGTGGAGTGAAGTTGCTGGCGGAGCGGATAGAGGAGTTTGTTTTCGATAAACACCACTGGCCCATCGGACGCAATGGCCGCACGAAGCAATTTCCCAGCATCGTGAAAGATGGTGGGGGCGACAACCGAAAGGTGAGGCACACCACAAAACATCCGCTCCAACGATTGGCTGTGGGTTGGCCCGTAGCCGCGCCCCCCTCCCATTGGTGTCCGCACAACCAGCGGCAACGTCACCCGCCCATTGTACATGGCTGGGAATTTTGCAGCGTGGTTGATAAGCTGGTCGGCAGCAAGGGTGATGAAATCGCCGAACATCAGCTCGGCAACCGGGCGCATTCCCCGAAGCGCCAAACCATTCGCCATTCCAACGATTGCCCCCTCGCAAATGGGCGTTGTGAACACCCGATTGGGGAACGCAGTGGAAAGCCCTTTGGTCACTTTGAACGCGCCGCCGTAGGGGTCCAGAATATCTTCCCCAAACACCACCACCGTCTCATCATCGGCCATCGCGCTCTGGAGCGCGCTGCGAAGCGACTCCAGATTGGTGAGTTGCTGGCTCATTATTCCTTCCCCTCCCTGCTAATAAACGGCCGCCCCAGAACATCCTGCACCGCCGCCTGGATACGCTGCTGCACGGATTGCTGGATCAATTGGCGTTGTTCTGGATCAATCTGAAGCTCCAGCTGGCGTAGTGGATCACGTTGCTCAACCGCCGCAAGTTCTTCCGGCGATCGGGTATCATCCCCCTTGCTGTGGGGGCCAAGCCGGTAGCAGTTCACAACCAAAAAAGCGGGGCATTGCTGCTGGCGAACCAAACCCACCGCAGCAACGGTAGTTTGGTGAAGCGCAAGCACATCAAAAGAATCGGCGGTGAACGTTTGAATGCCGAACGTCTGGGCGCGGGTGGATAAGTCCCCGGCATGTTCTTGCTGCTTTGGAGTACTTTGGGCAATGCCGTTGTCTTCCAGCACAAACAGGATGGGCAGTTGCCACAACGCGGCGATATTCATGCTTTCATAAACGGCCCCCTGCCCCATTGTTCCATCGCCCAAAAATACCGTTGTAATTGCGCCGCTCCGTTTCATTTTTTCGGCAAGCGCGGCCCCCGTTGCGCAAGGGGCAATGCCGCCTTGGATGCCGTTGGTGTAAAGGTTGCCGGCGTGTAGATGTTGGGTTCCGCCAATGCCGCCACACACCGCACCTTCGCGTCCCAGGACCTCGGCCAACAATCCTTCAACATCGCCGCAGTAGGCCAGGAAATGGCCATGGGCGCGGTGGTTGCTGAAGATGATATCACGCTGGGTATCCATTGCGTTCACCACCGCAACCGCCGATGATTCCTGGCCGATGCAGGTATGCACTGTTCCGTTCAACTTCCCCTGGGCAAATAATTCAAGAAATTGTTGCTCGGTTTGGCGAATCAGAAGCATCTGAGCATAAAAATGCTCAGCAAGCTGATGTGTGATAGTGAAAGAATTGGGCGATGCAATCATCATAGCATATAGTTGGCGGGAAGTACCACAGCAATTACCGCTGCTTCATCCAGATTACGGCATTTCGCGCTTCTGTTGTTCCCTGTTGTATGGTAAATCCAACCTCTTGTAAATAGGTCACTAATTGGTGAATAGGGTGAGTTGAGGCATTGGGGAGCGTGTGATATTCAAGCCGAATTTCTTTGATATTTTTTAATGTTTCTGGGGTAGAATTGTAAAGGATGTCATACTCGGCACCTTCGCAATCCATTTTTAGAATATCACATTGGCCGATCTGGTGCTGAAGCATTACGTCAGCAAGGGAAAAGCATTGAATAGGAACATGGCTTGAATCCCGATGAACCCCAGGAACCAACGTATGAGAAAGTGCCGAATCGGAAGTATGAAGCATTTGCGTGCCTGTGGTTCCGGCAACCGCACCAGAGATCACAGTAATTTGGTCGCTAAAATTATTTCGGTGGATATTGTGCTCTAACAATGCCACCGTTGCGGGCATTGGTTCCACAGCAATAACGCGAGTTCGCGCCCCTTGCTGCGCGGCAAGCAGTGCAAAATCGCCGATGCTTGCACCGACATCAATCACCACCGAGCCATCTGGGACATCGCCATATTCTTTTTTAATAAACGTGGTGGCGATATTCTCCGACTCCACCGCTTGGTTCAGATCAATCACAAGCCCGTTACGCAGCCGAAACGTGCGGGATTGCTCGTTGAAGCCAACGTACAGTTTTAAGAACGGCCACCAATTTTCCACCGAGCGCACAATTGCGGGGACATAGATGCAATGCTTCCACGTGCTCCAGCGCAGGAATTTTCGGAATGAGCGGCGCATAGGGTGATAAATTATCGAGGTTACTTATCGGGTGGCCGACAGTTGGCAAGAGATAGAAGAAGAAATTCGCGATAGCAACTCCACAACGTTCGCCCCCATCATCCCATCATTTGGCAATGGTGATTTGTGAAGCACCGCCTGAATAAAGCGATCACACTCCATTCGCAACGGCTCGTGCTGTTCCAGCGGCAGCACATGGATTTCGCCAGTGGAGTAGAACAATTTCTGTGCATCTGAATCCTTCGCGCCAACCCGATTATCAATTGGATTGCTGAAGAATTTCACTTTTCCATCCAGCGCAAGCATTTCATCATACACCAGCGTTCCATGCTGGGCAAACAGCTGAAAAAGGCGGCTTTTATTTGCCGAAAGCCAACTAACGTGGATATGCGCAGTGATACCGCTTGGGAACACCATGTTGATATGGGCATTGTCTACCAAGCCGTCCCACTGATAACTGTGGCCGATTGCGGTTATTTCAGTCGGCATTTCGTTTACCAGATGAAGAATTATGGAAAGATCATGCGGGCATAAATCCCACACCACATCTACCGTTGTACCCGGGGGACCCGGGTTAATTCTGGTAGAAGAGATATGGAAAACTTTTCCAACCTTTCCACTATTAATTTCTTGATGTAGTTTCCTAACACCCGGCGCAAACTGAAAAACATGACCGACGGCAAGCGTTTTATTCAGCGAACGTGCTAACTCCACAAGGTTCCATGCGTCGGCAGCGATGGAAGTGAGAGGTTTTTCAACAAAGACATGCTTTCCAGCTTTTAATGCCAGCGTGGCTAATTCGGCGTGTGTTGCCACTGGTGTTGCAATGGCAACCGCATCAATCGTTGGGTTATCAAGAATTTCCTGGAACTCCAGCGTAGTATGGACATCTGGGAATTGCTGGCGGATAAAATCAAGGCGCCCCTGGCGGGTGTCGCTGACGCTATGCACGATAACATTTGGCAGGCTGTTAAAATTGCGAACAAGGTTCGGCCCCCAGTAACCACAGCCGATTACACCAATGTTGGTTTTCAAAAAGATTACACTCCTCCCCGTCCAAACAGGACAATCGGAATTGTTTTTAGGATAATTTTCAGATCCAGCCACAGCGAGCAGTGCTGGATATAGTACAGATCAAGCATAACGGAATCGTTGAAGGTCACATCGTGTTTATTGCGCCCCAGCACTTGCCACAATCCGGTCATTCCCGGGGTAATCTGGAATCGGAGTTTGTGCCATTCATCAAAGCACTCGTACTCATATTGCAAACAAGGGCGCGGGCCAATCAGCGACATCTCACCACGCAGCACGTTCAGCAGTTGGGGAAATTCATCCAACGAGTATTTCCGCAGGATTTTCCCGACTGAGGTAATGCGTTGATCATTTTTCAATTTTTCAGTGGATGAATTTCCTGAAATAATGCTGCGAAGATGCTCACGGTGAACCGTGTCGTCCACACTGGCATACATGGTGCGGAATTTATACCACATGAACAGCTTCCCATGTTTCCCTACCACGTTGGATTTATACAATACAGGACCAGAGGAGGTCAGTTTTACAGCCAACGCGATTGCCAGCAGCACAGGCGAAAGCACCAGCAGCAGCAGCAGCCCGCCAACAATATCCATGCTTCGTTTTACAAACCGCACGCTTGGCCCTATCTCGCGCGGGCGAAGCGTAAATGTTGGGATGCTTTCAAATTCACTTGTCCCAACTTTGTTTTGGATAATTCTAAAATGGTTTGTGGTGACGGTCACGGGAAGTCCAGTTGAGCGGCACTCTTCCACGATTGCCAGCAACCGGTTGTACTCGATGGAGTTGATGGTGACGTAGATTTCATCCGGCATCAACCGTTCGGCGATGGCAGCAACTTCGGCAATGGGACCATAAATGGGTTTGCCAAGCAACTTCTTTCCAATTTTCGCGGGATCATCGTCCACAAACCCGCGCAGGCTAAGGCCAAGTTCGGGGGATTGGTTGATATGTGCCGCAAGGTTTTGCCCGGCATGCCCCGCACCGATGGCAAGAATTTTCCGGGTAATCACATGGTTGTTAATCAACCGGCGGAATAATTTCCGCATCACCCCAATCCGCATCACCGAAAGAAAAAACCAGCCACCAAAGATGAACAGTAAAATGTTCATCCGGCTGTAGGCTAAAAGATCAAGATCCTTGATGAAAAACAGGATCACCGCTTGCAGTATTCCAAGCCACAGCATCCCCTTGCCGATGTTGACAACTTGATCGGCACCGGCAGCAAATACCTTGTGACGGTAAAGATGGACTTCGCGAAAGATGGGAACCGCGATGACCGCCGAAGCAACGAACAATAAAATTTCGTTGGCTTGCAGCAGATACTCGGTAAACTCGATGCGGATGCTGATGATAAGCACTGCAACCAGCAGCAATATCAACACATCCGTAAGCGCAAGCAGCAGTTTTGCGTGGCCGACTGTGCGAATGATTGTCGTCACAATCCTCCTCCTTGTTGACGTCAATACAGGAAACTCGCCGTGAGCAGGCGGGAAGTGCGGCCCAATGCCTTCCTGCCCTTTGTACCCCCTTCATGTTGAGAGATTCCTTACGGAAACGGCGCAAACATACGAATCACCCTTCCAACTTCGTGCAGTGTTTCTTCACTATGATGCTTCCAATCGTTTCGCCCCGGGGGACGTTGGACCCACTGGATTTGCTGGACATCAGCTTCTGACTCCAAAAACTGGAGCATTCCCTGGGTTGATAGATGCTCATCCACAGCCCCCCGCTTTCCGGTGAACATGCTCCATGTGGGAGTCCCTAACAGCGCTGATTCTCGGTTCATCGTCCCTCCTCCACTGATGGCAAGGTCGGAGTGATAGAGCAACTGAAGGCCCGGAAGCGCACGCTCGGGGATCACCACACGCGCTGCGGGTTGGCTGGGCAACGCTGCGCGAACAAGATCAGCTTCCAATCGTGTTTTGGGAAGTACGACCACCACGGCATCCTGGTTTGCCACCGCTGTGCGGATCACTTCGCGGCAAATTGCTTCGCTTCGGGGGTCGTGGTAATTGCCAATCAATCCGGGGGGGCGGATTGTCACCAGCAGTTGATCGGGGGCCACGCCAAGCCCAGGGCGGAAGGCCAGGTCGGGGGAAAATTGCGGCAAATAGAGATGCTCCTTCAGCCCGTGATAACGCCGTACGTTCCCCAACGGAACGCCAGCTTCCTGCAATCGCTGGTCGCCAATGATTGCCGGGCACAGAAGGTGCGTTGCCAGCCGACTGAAGATTTGCATCTCGGTCCATTCGTAGTCGAACATCACCACCGATGGAACCCGCATCAGCCGCGCAGCAAGCACTTGTGTTCGGGATCCATGGCTAAGGGCAAGGTGCGGGGCAAACCGGCGCACAGCGTTCCGCAGCTGCAACGTCCGGACCGGAAGGTTCAGCACTTTTTTGATTTTGCTTCGCCCGGCGTGTTGGCCAACGATTGCGGCATCCACCCCAAGTTGCTCCACTAAATCCACGGTTTGTGCGAATCGGCGGGCGGTTATCATCACTTCCACCCCTTGCTTCCGGAGCAATGCAATCAGCGGGGCAAACAGCGGGACGTGGGGAGAGTTATCAAGGTCCACCCACAAGCGGAAACGGTTGGAATGATGGGGCAGCATATCAACAGGTTGCGGCTGGGTTGGGGGCATCATTACAGTAATTCCAATTCGGTGAACTCCGAAAATCCTTCCCGACCAGACCAGGCATAGAGTATCCAACCGATTTGGTAAGAACGGCACTCCGGGTTCAGCACGATACCGCCAGTGGAACGAAGCTGGCCGGGGCGGCGCAGCAGCAACCCGATCCCGCTTCGCAGCAGCCGTCGCGGGCGTTCCAGCGATTCATCCCGGCGGTGGGAGCGGTGGATGAAAAATGGCTCACGCTCAATCATGACCGCCGCCAGTTGGTTGTCCCCGAACAGCCAGCGATAACTCCGCTCAATCGCGGGGCGCGCTTGCTCCATTCCCAGATCCAGTGCCGGAAGCAGCCAGAGCATCGCCATCGAATCTTGGTGAACGCTATAGACTTGATACCAATCCAGCACCACGCCACGCTTGGCATCAATAAACCACGGCCACTCCCCTTGCGGCCCCTGCAAACCGATCACGGTGGTGGCTGCATGGCGAAACAGATCAAGCGCGGGCTGATGCTGAAAAGTATTGCCATACTCAGCCAAGGACATCAACACATAGACCACACCGCCAAACGAAGTGCACCGCCGCCGTAACCCCGATAGACTGAAGCGTGGCAGCCCAGTTTTTGGCACAACAAGGCGATTGCGAATTATTTGGTAGAGTTCATCGGCCAGAGCAATATCCGATTGACGCTGGCTGAGGCGGGCCGCAGTGGTGCAGCCAAGCAGCATCCATCCAAGGTCCTGAGCCGAGAGGCTTCCGGCATTCTTCCCCTTCAGGATGTTTTGGATTTGGCTGCTAAACTCCGGCTGGCAAGGGTGGTTGGTGCGGGCAAGCAGCGCAAGCATCAACCCACAATCGGCAGGGTTGGTGATTGCTGCGCGGTTCACCTGCAAGAACTGGGCGATCAGTTGGTCAAGGTTCCAATCCAATGGATAGAACTGCAATGCCTGCTGAATTCCCAGCAAGGTGTTGATAGTGTAGCGCAGTTTCAGCGGGTGCTGGAAATCGTTGACGTAGCTTCCCCCAACAATTCGTGTGGAGTAGCTGAACAATCCGCTGCGGCCATCATACATGGCATGAAGCAAATCGGAGCAGCGTTGGAGTAATGCAGGAACGCGGTGCGCCCCGCCGTGCTCAATCGCAGCAGAGCTGGATGCGCGGTTCATGGAAGCATCTACCAGTGGTTGGTTGTCTTGGTTCATCTGCCTGGTTCTCGCAGCGTTGTGTATGATTCCAACTGTTCGTTCAGCCGTGCGGGGTGGCAGCTTGCGGCCAGCGCAAGCAGCATCCAAACTTGGGTCCAGCGGAGGAACAGGCGTTCATCGTTCTTGTTGGAATGCTGGCGGTAGGTGTAGCTTCCGTTGTTGGGATTCCAGGCAAGCTCATCAAGGCGTTGCAGCAGGGCGCGGGCGTGCTGGATACCTTCTTGGCCGCCGGTGAGTATCCCAAACATTGCTGCCGCAGCGTAGTTATGGGGGTCAATCGGATGCAGGCGATTGGGGAAGTAGTTCAGCAATCCATCATCCCGAAGAAATTGCTGGCGATAATACTCCATCATTCGCGCCACATTCTGCTGGATATGGTGTTGATCCACAAAGGGGTTCACTGCGGCAATCCCTTGCAGCGCGGCCACCACATACAGGTGATGGAAGCAATCGGTCCAGCCGCCACGGGGGTGGTCGTTGTAGGGGATGAAGCCATCGGCACGCACAGCCGAAATTGTTGTTTGGGTTGCTTCGGCGGCAAGCTGCAGATACGCCTGATCCTGCAACAGCTTCCCCCCCAAGCTTAAGGCCAAACAGCCCAACACATTGGCGTTGTGGGTGTTGATTGTTGAGGTTGTGAAGTATCCCAAGAACGTCCCGGAAGCTCCGGCGCGGCGGTGGTGGTTGGCATACCAGCGCAACGCTTGCCGCAACGGTTGGCGGTACTTCTCTCCCGAACAAGCAATCACTTCATGAAGCAACGCCAGCATTGCAAACGCCCCGGGAACAAGGGTCGAAGCACGCCGTGGATTTACTCCATCGTACAATGTCCCCCACGTGTAATCATATCCCCAATGGAGCGTAGCTTTTTCTGTTCCTTCCGTTTCCTCCGATTTTCCGGCCATGCTCACCAGCCGCTCCAACATTGCTTCAGCCGAAGAACTCCATTCCCTCCCCAGCAAACGGTACGCAAAGTAGCAGCAGGAATAGATTTTTGGATCTTCGATAGGGGGGACCCGCAATGTTTGCCGAACCCAGTTGGGAGCAATGCGGGAACCGAACTTGCTGAGAAGCAGTTGGGGCACACGCCATTTGCCGGGCATCCAAGCAAGCAGCGGGGAGTTGGGGAGATCGAACGGATCGTGCCCTTTGTAATCGTGCCGCAGCATCAGCTTGTGAAGTTGGGTTATCCGCTCCTCCATCCAGTGTAGTTGGTTGGTATTCACAGCGTGGCTCACTATTCCTTGGCACGGCGGCGAATGGCATCGGGAGCGTGATTAATGACCAGATAATCACCGATTGCAAGGCCATCCAAATTGGCAGCAAGGAAGGCTTTCACCGCTTGGGTTGGTGTGCAGATAATCGGCTCCTCGTGCATATTAAAACTGGTGTTAATCAGCGAGGGGATTCCGCTTAGGCGATGATAGTGCGTTAGCGTGTCATAGATGGAAGGGTTCACCTCGCGGCGAACAAATTGGGGGCGCGCCGTTCCATCAACATGAACACACGCTGGCGATTGCGCCCGCATTGTTGGGGTAGCATCGAAGGTGATGGTCATAAACTCGGCGGCGTGCTCGGCACCGGAAACATTGTTGTAGCAGCTGTGGGCGTGCTCCATCAAGGTGACAGGCGCAAACGGCATAAACTCCGAGCGAAGCAGCTGGTGATTCAGCCAGTCGTTAGCGGCGGGATCCTTGGTGTGGTATAAAATTGAGCGATTGCCAAGCGCGCGCGGGCCGAACTCCATCCGCCCCTGAAACCGTGCAATAATAAAACCTTCGTGCAGCAGCTCGGCAAGGCGAAGCTCCATCCGGCCATCGGTCAGTTCTTCATACTGAAGCTGCGCAGCGTCCAGTGCAGTTCTAATTTCAGCTTGCGAGAACTCCGGTCCAAGATAGACATCATGCAAACGATAGGGGGCAAACGGCGAACGCTGGTGTGCAGCAAGAATCGCCGCGCCAAAACCGGTTCCCTCATCCCCCATTGCTGGCTGAATAAAGATGTTGGCGAAACCCAAAGCTTTCACCCGTTGGTTCAGCTTCACGTTAGCAAACACGCCGCCAGCAAGCACAATATTTTTCCCCTCCGGCTGCGGAATATGTTTTCGGATCAATGCCAGAACATCACGTTCCAGCATGAATTGAATAGCGGAGGAAATTTCCTCATTAGTCCACTGGCCAAACCGTGTGTGCCGCAGCTGGCGCAAGCGGTCAAGGTTAGCTTCGGCATCGGCATTATGGATGAGATAGAACCAATTTTCCGTTGCACCACGCCGGTATTGCTCGGCAAACCAGCCATCCATCTGGCTCACAAGTTCAACCGGAGCTTGGGCGTAGGCCGCAAGCCCTGTTACTTTGCCGGGGTGGCGGTCGGGGTTAAATCCCAGCATTCCGGTAACGATTTCGTAGGCTTGGCCAGCGATATGTTGGCTTTGGAAGTAGTGGTCAGTAATCCAGATTTTTCCATTGCTCCCCTTTCCAACCACTGCCGACAGCAGATCCCCGACACCATCTACCGAAACGATTTCGGTATCATTCATACCAGCACAAAAATACGCGCTGGCCATGTGGCACAAATGGTGTTCAAATCCATACTCAGCCGTGCGCCCCATGAAATATGAGGTATCAACCGACAGGCGGTGAAATTCGCGGTCACGCAGAATTTTTTTGCGATACCACATGCGCGCCACCTCGCTGATACGTTCAAGCGGGGGAATCATAAACAGGTTATTGGCAGCACAGTTGCGGTAATAATCGGCCTCGCGGCGGATTCGGCGGCGGGTATCTAAGCGTCCGATTGCTATCGGGGCAGTATCAAGCTGGTAGTGGCTATCGGCAAACTGGTAGGTTAAATGGGGCATTCCGCGTTGCAGCTTCACCCGTGTAAAGCGTTCCTCGCTTGCGCAGAAAATTGGTTTTCCCAGTTCATCCACCAAGCAAAGGCTGGCCCCGTGGCTTTTATTGATCCCAATTCCGGCAACGGAATCGGTATTCTTGCTGTTGGTCATACAGTAGGTAGCGATGCGAAACGCTGATTTATGCTTAGTTAGCCACACGCTGTTGTTGTGCTTGCAGCCACATCATCACTGTGTAGATTCCCCACAAACGGTGGGCGTGGTCGCGCTTTCCGGCAACGTGCTCATCCAGCAATCGTAGGGGAAAATCGGTGCGAATATACTTGGCGGCTGTAGAATCGGAGTGTGTAAAAACGCGACGGGCTTCTTGGCCAAGCCATCCGCGCATCCAAGCGCGGATTGGGGTACCGAATGCAGCTTTGGGGCGATAAATAATTTCACGTGGGAGATAGGCTTCGGCAGCACGTTTCAGAAGATATTTTTGGGTGCGTCCGTGAATTTTCAACCGGCTTGGGACACGCGCCATAAATTCCACAAGTTCAACATCAATCAATGGGGGGCGAGATTCTACGGAAGCAGCCATAGAGCCTTTATCACTGTATGCCAAATTGAGCCCAGGAAGAAAAAGATTAGTGTCAAGGTAGAGCATCGTATCAATAAAGGAAGCCCCATGTGCAGCCTCGGCAACCTGTCGGTAGCGTTGCACAGGGTACAGATCGTCAAAAGGAATTAAGGCCAGATGGGGAGCAAGCAGTTGTTGTAGTTCATCAGGGTTGAAATACGCAAAACCAAACATGAAGGCATCCAATGGAGACCGTTCAGCACTCCTCACAAATTTTTGAGCCCAGCGTGTGAAGCGAATTCCTTTCCCACCGATTGCAACGGGTAAACGATTCGCCACGGGGCGAATAACAGTAGATCGCAGCCATTGTGGAAGGCGGTGATAGCGTTGCAGTAGTAGCGAAGCAAACTGTTTACGGTATCCGCCATAAACTTCATCTCCTCCCATTCCATTAAGCAAAACAGTAGTTCCGCGTTGTTTTGCCCCGTAGCTAATTAAGTAGGTATTAATTGCGGCACCATCAGCAATCGGCTCGTCAAGATGCCACAGAAGTTTAGGGAGAAGGTGATTAAAGTCGTGAGTGGCAGGAATTTCATAGTGAGAAGTACCAAATTTTTCAGCAACGATCCTAGCATATCGGGCATCATCCGGCATTGCCTCCATTCGCTTATCATCCTCACTAAAGGAAATAGTGTAAGTGCTAATATCAGCGTTGCTCACTTTGCGCATCAATGCAACAATCAAACTAGAGTCTAACCCACCTGAAAGGAAGGCTCCAACTGGAACATCAGCCAACATTTGCTGCCGCACAGCGCGTTCAAGGATTGAGCGTAATTCATCAACCCAATCTTCTTCGCGGCGGTGCTCTTTTTCCTGTTCGGCAATAATTGGAACGCTCCAATACTGGCGAAGCGTAAGTGTACCATTAATAAAAACACCATGGTGACCAGCCGGGAATTTTTTTATGTTGGCAAAACCAGATTTTGGCTCTGGTATCCAAAGGAATAGTAGTGAACTAATTACAGCATCGCTATCAATAGCGTTAAGGGTAGGATCAATTTCAAGCAATGCTTTTGCTTCAGAGGCAAAAGCGAGCTTGCTTTCAGAATGCCAATAGTATAAAGGCTTTATTCCTATATGATCTCTTGCAAGGAATAGTTCTTGAGTGGTAGTATTATAGATTGCAAAGGCAAACATTCCATTGAATCGTTTCACACAATCTGCACCCCAATGGTTGTATGAAGCAAGAACAACTTCAGTATCCGTATCAGAATTAAATGTGTATCCTTTCGCCCTTAACTCATCGCGCAGCTGGCGATAATTATAGATTTCCCCATTGAAGGTAATCCAGTTATTAGTTACTGAATCGCCCATCGGCTGGTGCCCTGCTTTTGATAAGTCAAGGATAGACAATCGCTGATGTGCCAAGCCAGTGGATTGGTCATGAAACCAGCAGGAGCCAGTATCATCAGGTCCACGGTGTGCCTGTAATAGAGACATTGTCTGCAAAATCTCGAAGGAACCACATCTTACTGTTCCAGCAATGCCGCACATTATTTTTTTTGATATGTGTTTATAGCTTCTTGTAGAACAGACAACAACTGCTGATGAGTGATAGAAGTGTTGTAATACTCATCAATCCGCCTACGTGCATTGCTTCCCATTGCGGCTTTCAGCTCTGGATGTTGAATAAACTGACAAATAGAATCCGCTAACTCTTGAGGGTTGTCGGCCGCAATAAGCAAGCCCGTTTCCCCATGTTGAATCATTTCTGGCATAGCTCCCTGCCGTGTTCCAATCACTGGTTTAGAAGCCGCCATAGCTTCCAATACAACCCAAGGCATTCCTTCAGGTTTAGTAGGAGTAAACACTACAATATCAGCAGATCGCAGTGTTTTCTTTTTCTCTTGACCATCAACTACTCCAACAAAGCGAGTGTAATCTTGTAAACGATGTTCTTCGATTAAGCGCATGCAATAATCTTTATATGTGGTATCCACCCAATCGCCTGCAAAGATCACTTGAAAATGATATTTTTGATTTAGCAATAAAGCCGCAGCTTGAATCAGAATATGCGTTCCTTTATCTTGAAACATATTTGCCAGACAAAGTATTGTGAAAATGGTGTTATCATTAACATCCTGATCATCCCAATCATCAGAAAGATCAATTCCATTAGCAACAACTCTAATTTTATCTTTATTAATAGCACCTAGAAAAATTGATTTTAGATTCTCAGACAGGACAACAGCCTGTGTAACACCAGACAGAACTCTTTTTGCAATGTATTTACCAAGCCATCCATCATCATGTACAATGTCAAATCTACCAGCACGCAAATGCACCACTGTAGGAATTTTGAAAATTCTTGCAGTAATTAAAAAAGTAGCATCACGAATAACTCCCCAAAATCCTCTAGCAATTGATATGTATATTACGTCCGGACGATTTAGGGACATACTCTTCATAAACTTGCCATAATGATACAATGCCTGAGATACATTATGAATATTAAATTGCCCAATACCTGTAAGCCCATGCCTATCGCTAACATCTATACACCGTATTGTAAAATACGAATTAAGCGTTATAGAATTTATAAGTTGCAAAGTAGCAGCAGCGGGGCCAATAAATGGAGGTGGTAAAGGACCGATGATTAATAGACAATGAGATTGAATCATAGAATATTACTCCATGAGTTGTCATGAGAAAAACGTGTTTTCATTTTCCTTGTTGTTCATGCCTTATTGTCGTTTTTTGATTTTTTTTCGCAACGATTCACGGAATAATATAACGATCAAGCAACGGAAAA
>JADZEY010000070.1 GCA_020850315.1 Armatimonadota bacterium
CAATTCGTGGAATTGCTTAACGGAGAGTCCCGTTAAGGATCGAAGAATCCGATCGTTGCTTATTGCTCGTTGGATGTTCAGCATGTTTTTCTTGCTAACTTAACCTATTCCTGAATAAGTCTAATGACCACGATTGGGTGATTGCTCGCTCGATGATCTTCAAACTCTAACATCCATCCATTGCATCTATCTATCCATGACAACCATGCTCAAGACTATCAACTTCTGCTGCTTCGGCAGCCTCTGCCGATTCTACGGCCTTGCTCTGTTGTGGGCAATGCTGCTGTTGCCTTCGATACTTTCTGCACAGCCTGCGGTAGGCACATCGGCCACGTGGCGGCGACCAAGCGGGTGCGGGCTTGACCTTGAGGTCTATTTTTTCGATTCCGTCAAATCTGCCGATTGCCCGTTGCGGTTTGCCAAACTTGACGGAGGGATCGCACGGATCAACCCGTGGGAGCGGAGCAACAATGGTGCGATGTTGCAGGAGCGCATCTACTCCGAGCGTGACAGCGCAGTTGCCGGGATGGTAATCGCTGAAGGGTTCGATGGAGGTGGTTTGCAGGGGCGGGTTCCAGATTTTTTGGTGGTGCGAGGTCACCTTTTTGGGATGGGGCCATTGCCGGATAGCGCGGTGCTTCTGCAGATACGTCTGTACAGCAAGGACACCCACCGCGAAGGAGCGAAGGAAGCAGAAGCAACCGATACGCTGGTGCGGATTCGGAAAGGGGAGTTTCAGCCATTGGCTGGCGACCGCTACGACCGCTACCAAGAGTACGTGATCGTGTTGCCAGCGTGGTGGTCGCGTGCGGCAGCATCGTTGCAGCAACGTGACCACGCAGGGATTACTCTGCGATGGATGGGAGGAGAACGCATGGCGTTGCGCTCGATGGTGTTTCGCGACAGCCTTGGCCAAGTGGTTCGGAGCCAGGCCCCTGCTTGGCGTTCATGGCGGGAAGAGTTGGTGAGCTGGATGGAATCGGAGGTGCGGGCACGGCCGAAGGTCGCTGCAGCGGTGATGGTACAGGAGATTATGGGGAGTCGCGGCGGTGGATTGTGTGATCGTTGGACAACAGCGCGTTGGTTATTGGAGTGGATGGTGAAGGACGTTCGTCAGTTGCAGGGCTTGCCGATGGAAGCCGAGGTAGAAGAAGAGACCACCTGGCCGCTGCTGCCGAAGGGGAAGGCGGGACGATAAGCACCGAAACAGCCCACCACTATTGGCGGGCTGTTCCGTTTATTGCTTACCCAAAAGGAGGTTGCGAACTCTCTCTGGTTGGTATTTCCGCGTTGGCGGGAATACAGCGGTTGATTGTTCGCCAACTCCGTTCATCCCAATGTAGTTTGCTGCCACCAAAACTCAATGCCCCGTTGTAGATTGTGCGCCAAGCGATCACGTGGGATCGGCAACCGTCCACCGATTCGCGCCCGTCAACACTCGATTCCTGCAACCATGACCATCGAAGAACAACGCCTGAACGAAAGCACCGAACGAGTCCGTCACTGGAAACGCTGGGGGCCATATTTAAGCGAGCGCGCTTGGGGAACCGTGCGCGAAGATTACAGCGCGAACGGCGAACCGTGGGAGTACTTCCCCTTCGACCACGCACGCTACCGCGCCTACCGCTGGAACGAGGATGGAATCGGTGGAATCTGCGACCGTCACCAGTTTATCTGCTTTGCGCTGACGTTGTGGAATGGGCGCGATCCCTTCCTGAAAGAACGGTTGTTCGGCGTGAACGGGAAGGAGGGGAATCATGGTGAGGATGTGAAGGAACACTACTTCTTTCTGGATAGCACCCCAACGCATTCCTACATGCGGTTCCTCTACAAGTATCCCCATGCCGAATTCCCCTACCAGCAGCTGATAGATGAGAACCGCCGTCGCGGAAAATCCGATCCTGAGTTCGAGCTGGACGACACCGGGATTTTTGATGAAGACCGCTACTTCGACGTTGAGATAGAGTACGCGAAGGCTGATGTTGATGATATTCTGATTCAGATCACCGCTACCAATCGCGGACCCGATCCGGCAACGCTTCATCTGCTTCCCACCGTCTGGTTCCGCAACACCTGGACCTGGGGAAGGGATCAATCGGAAAAGCCGCAGCTTCGTGGAATCCCGAACCCTTCCTGTGGAATCATCGAACTCCATCACCATTACTACCAACAACACCGACTGTACTGCGACGGCAGCCCAATGCTGCTGTTTGCCGAAAACAACACCAACAACCGCAGGCTGTACAACGCCCCCAACAGCACGCCATTCGTCAAGGATAGCATCAACGAATACCTGGTGCGCGGCAACGGCGGCGCGGTGAACCCCAACCAAGAAGGGACGAAGGCCTCGGCCCACTACCGCAACTGGATGGAGCCGGGAGAAACGCGAACAATCAAACTGCGGCTGACCGACCGGGATTACGGCGTGGAGCGGGTGCGCGCTTTTGGGCGGGAGTTCGATCAAGTGGTTGCCCGGCGGCGCGCCGAAGCCGATGAGTTCTACCGAACAATCATCCCCCACACCCTTAGCGACGATGCCCGCAACGTGATGCGCCAAGCCTTTGCCGGATTGCTCTGGACCAAACAATACTACCACTACGTTGTGCAGCAATGGCTTGAAGGCGACCCCGCGCTTCCGCCGCCGCCAGCCGAGCGGCGCAATGGCCGCAACGCCCACTGGCCCTACCTCTACAACTCCGACGTGATCTCCATGCCCGATGCGTGGGAGTATCCGTGGTATGCGGCTTGGGATCTTGCGTTCCACTGCATCCCCCTTGCGTTGGTGGATCCTGACTTTGCCAAGCAGCAACTGCTGCTGTTTCTGCGGGAATGGTACATGCACCCCAACGGCCAGATACCTGCCTACGAATGGAAATTAGAAGATGTGAACCCGCCGGTTCATGCCTGGGCAGCGTTGCGGGTGTACCGGATTGAGAAGAAGCGAAAAGGGAAGGGGGATCGTGCTTTTCTTGAGCGCGTGTTCCAGAAGCTTCTGCTCAATTTTACCTGGTGGGTGAACCGGAAGGATACCGAAGGGAACAACGTGTTTGAAGGGGGATTTTTGGGGCTGGATAACATCGGTGTGTTCGACCGCAGCGCGCCCTTGCCGATGGGGGGACGGCTTGAGCAATCCGACGGCACAAGCTGGATGGCGATGTACAGCCTGAACATGATGGCAATCGCGCTGGAGCTTGCCCACCAGAACCCCGCCTACGAGGATCTTGCCACAAAATTCTGGGAGCATTTCCTGCATATTGCTCACGCCATGAATATCCGTGGGAACGACGGGTTGGATATGTGGGATGAGCAAGATGGTTTCTACTACGACATCGTTCACCTTCCCCATGGCTTCTTCCCAATCCGAATCCGCTCGATGGTGGGGCTGATACCGCTGTTTGCTGTGGAGACGATTGAGCCAGGGCTGATTGAACAACTTCCCGGGTTCCGCAAACGGATGGAGTGGTTCTTGGAACACCGCCCCGACTTAACTGGCGGCATTGCCCAGATGAACGTTCCCGGAACTGGCCAGCGGCGGCTGATGGCGATTGCCAACGAGGAACGCTTGCGAAGTATCCTGAAATACATGCTGGATGAAGCCGAATTCCTTTCCCAGCATGGCATCCGTTCGGTGTCGCGCTACCACCGCGACCACCCCTACCGGTTGCAGTTGGATGGGATGGAGTATCGGGTGGACTACGAGCCAGCCGAATCGCAAACCGGAATGTTTGGCGGAAACTCCAACTGGCGCGGGCCGGTTTGGTTCCCGGTGAACTATCTGATTATTGAATCACTCCAGAAATTCCATTACTACTACGGCGATGATTTCACCGTCGAGTTCCCCACCGGGTCGGGAAACCATTTGAACCTGTGGGAAGTGGCAATGGAGTTGGAGCGGCGGCTGTCATCGCTCTTCCTTCGCGACGACGCAGACCGCCGCCCCGCAAACGGCGCAAACCAACGCCTGAACAACGATCCCCATTGGCGCGATCTTGTGCTGTTCCACGAATACTTCCACGGCGACACCGGCGCAGGGCTTGGCGCAAGCCACCAAACCGGATGGACAGCATTGGTGGCAAAAATCATGCAGCAGATGGGAGGGTGAAACTCCCGGTAGGCCCAGGTCTTCAGCCTGCGCTACCAACCAAGTTCATCAGCAACCCGCTTCCCAGTTTTGGATAGAAGAAGGTGCTTTTCTGCGGCATCACGCCACCCGATGTTGCTACCTCCACAACCTGTTCCAGCCGGGTTGGGTTCATCACCACCGCAAGCTGAACTCCATCGGTTCCTGGGGCGGCCAATGCTTCGTTGGCGTTCTTCACATACCGCAGGTGCGTTTGCTCCATTTGTTGTTGCGGCGTGATCCCCAGCAGCCGCTCAAACAGGTGATCGTGCAGCAAGCTGACATCCAATGTGCGAACAGGGTCGGGGCTTTCCGGGGAGGTTAGCCGCACAACTGTTTCGGGTTTTTTTGCAACCACCACAGCACAATCGTTGCCGTCGGAGAGAAGGTAGCTGGGAAGCTCGTCGGTCTGCTGAAGTAACCCAAGCCCTTCGGCGAACGTTGCCGCCATCGTCACCGTGAAGTCCTCCCGAAGCTGATCCAGCAACTGAGTGAAATTGAAATTGGGAAGTGAGTGAACTAACCGATGTGTCGGCAAGATCAGCAAGCCGGGGTCGTTCATTGGGGCAAGAAAGATCATAATCCAGTCGCACGGCAACGCCCCAATCGGTTGGTCGCTTCCTTGTCGCGTCAGTTCCTGGTATCGCAGTGCTGTTTCGTAGCGGTGATGGCCATCCACAATAAATGCTGGATGATCTTGAAGATGGTGCTTCAGTTGCTGGATTGCTTCCGGCTGGACCAACTTCCAGACTTGGTGCCGAATGCCATCGCTATCCATCGTGTCAATCTCCGGAAGCTCTTGCTTGATAGCGTTGTTCAGCGTAGCGGTCGTGTTCCCTTCTGGGTCGGCGTAGATTCCAAAAATTGGTTCAAGGTTCGCGTTGGTTGCCAGCATCAGCCGCAGGCGGTCCTCCTTTGGGCCGCTAAGAGTTCGCTCGTGCGGCAAAATCTCACCAGCAGAAAATGGAGCAAGCCGCAGCGTGGCCATGAATCCATTGCGGACAATCCGTTGGCCGGTGTGCGGGTGGGTGAATGTTTGGCAGTACGGGTACACAGCCTCCTGCGGTTCCCGCACCAGCACGCTGCTCTTCTGCCAATCTGCCAGCAATGTGCTTGCTTCGTCGTATGGGCTATCCCCAGTTGGAAGAATCAGCCGAACAATGTTGTACGGCGATTGCTCCGCTAACTGCTGGCGCGATTCGGGGGTGACGACATCGTAGGGGGGCGAAAGCAGCAAGCCGAGATTGGAGAAGAACGAAGGATTGAAGCGAAGCGAGCAAAACGGCGAAAGCGTTGGCATGGCACGTGCTGATTAGGTTGTTAGCAGAAATGGCGTGGATGGAAACCAGTGTGAAAGAAGGAGCAGCGTGAACCAAAAACGAAAATCCCCCGCATGGCATCACCAAGCGGGGGATTGCTCCTTTGCAAGGAGTTATTAGTGCTTTGCAGTGTCGGCTGGCTTTGCCGCGCTGTCGCCAGTTGCTGGTGCAGCTGGCGTGGTTGCTGCTGGTGCAGCTGGCGTGGTTGCTGCTGGTGCTGCGGTTGTGTCGGCAGCCGGTGCGTCAGCTTTTTTGCCGCAGGAGACCAATGCCAGAGCGACAAGTGCAGGAAGGAGAAGTGCTTTGAACTTCATGTTAGGTTGAACCGTTGATTTGTTGGTTATGGTATCTTGATGATACCTGTTTCGAAGTAACGTTTGCGAAAATACGTGTTTTCGTTCCAATCCCGGCAAGGGATTTGGGAAAATGTTTTTTCCACGAAAGGAACGGTAGTTCTGAAGCGAAACCCACACAGATGCCCGAAATCTCTCTACATCCACCAGCACACCCCACCACACAGCTTGCAGTTGTTGGCACCGGGCGGCTTGCCCATGCCTTGCTGCGTACTATTCAGAACCAGCGCGTTGCACTGCTATCCAGCCGAGGCGTTACCAGCAGCGCAAAAAAAATTTTGGAAACCCCACCGCTTCCGTTGGAGCAGTTAGCCGAATTTCCCATTGACACCCTTTGGCTTGCCGTTTCCGATTCGGCAATCACTCCGGTTTCTGAAGCCGTTGCTGGGCTGCGCCAGCGCTGGGATGGCATCACTGTTATTCATTCATCGGGGGTGCAATCGCTGGCGGCTCTTGGGCCGCTTACCGAGCGGGGCGCAACCGCAATGGTGCTGCATCCCAACGCTTCGCTGACCGGATTGCAAAGAATCCCGGAAGGGATCACATGGCGGATTGAGCCGGACAACGAAACCACACGCCGCGTTGCCAATCGTTTGCTGGAAGGGATTATTCCCCGATTCGTGGCCGTTCCTGCCGATCTTCTTCCCCTCTATCATGCCGCCGCGTCCCTTGCCTCCAACCTCTCCATGACGCTCCATGCTGTTGCCACCGAACTCTATCACTCCGCTGGCGTCCCCCCCGATGTGGCCCGCCAAACTGTCACCCGGTTCCTTCAGGAAAGTGCTGAACGGATGGAGGCTGCCCCGTTTGCCCAAGCATTAACCGGCCCAATCGCACGTGGCGATATGGAGGTTGTGCGCCGCCAGCTGCAGGGGGTGAAATCGGCGATGCCGGAGATGTTCGCGCTGTTCCAACAGCTTTGCCGTGCAACGGTTCAGCTTCGGTTCGGCCAGGTTTCGCAGGGGTGGGAAGATGCTTTGCGGGGGGAGTGAGATGGTGAACCAGGGTGAGCAACGTTCAGCGAAGCGCGTCAAGCTCATCCAGTGCGGCTTCCAGTTCGGCAGCGGTGTGGCGGTCGTTCTGGCGAAGCGCGACGGTGATGCCGGTTCGGTAGGTTTCTTCGGCATCCTCTATCTGCTCTGCCGAAGCATACAATCCACCAAGCTGATAGTAGAGCGCCACATACTCAGGATCCCGCTGGCGAAGCTCCACTAACGTGGCAATCGCCTGCGCTGGTTGTTTTCGGCTGGCGTATTCTAATGCAACAGCGTAGCGGGCGAAACTATCGTTGGGGTCTTGCTCCAAAAACTGGAGCATCTGGGAAAGGCGGTCGTTCACGGTGTCGTTCGCGATGTCGTTCACGATAAGGGCGTGCGGGAATTGGTGTGGGGAATTGAAAAGCATCCGAAGCGTGTTTGTACGCCGAATTCTGTCTGCCTTGCCACGATTGTGTGGCAAGGGAGGCAGCCATTGATCTGGGCGGATAATCGCTTATCCGCTCTAGCAGCCTACCCGGCATCGTGAACCTTCCGCGTGGGAAGATCCAGAGGCGGGCTGCCCCGTTCCGATGCCCTATTTGGCCTTGCTCCGCGTGGGGTTTGCACTGCCGTTGCGGTTGCCCGCAACGCGGTAAGCTCTTACCTCACCATTTCACCCTTACCCAATCCCTTGCGGGGGGCGGTATCTTTTCTGTTGCACTTTCCGTCGCCTTTCGGCTGGCCGAAGCCAGCGATTGAACGCCCGGCCGTTAGCCGGCACGCTGCCCTGTGGAGTTCGGACGTTCCTCTGGTTGCCACGCCCCGCTTGTTCGGCGGTGGTGGCAATACCAGCGGCTGCCCAACACACTCCGGATGCCTGAATTATCAAGGAACAACGGTAGCACGGGATGCTTACTCGGCGGTGGCCACTGGTGGCGGGGCAACCAGTTCCTCCAACACCACAATCCGGTGGCAGTGCTGGCAGGTGAACAGCTGCTCGCCGCGGCGCATCTGGACTAACACCTGCGGCGGAAGTGCGCGGAAACAACCGCTGCAAGCCCCTTTGCGGACTTTCACCACCGCGTCGGCATAGGCGTTGCGGATGTGTTCGTACTTGCGCAGAAGGTCGGGAGCAATCTGCCCCAGCATCTCAGCTTTTTTCTCTTTCAGCTCGGTGATCTCATCGGCGTTGGTTTCGCGGATGGTGGCCATCACACTGCTTTTTTCCTCATGCTCCCGCACGGCTTCGTCGCGCTGGCGGGTTAGGGTGTCGATATCTTTAATAATGGTTGCTTCCTGCGTGTCCAGCATCACCAAGAACCGCATAAGGCGTTGCTCTTCGGCATCGGCGGCTTCAATTTCGGTGGTGGTTGCGTCGTACTCACGGTTGTTCCTGACGGTTCGTAGCCGCTCGTTCAGGGTGCGCTTCCGTTCGGTTAGGGCTTGTATTTCCCCGTGCGTGTCGGTGCGGGATTTCCGCAGCTCGTGCAGCTTCCTATCCTCGGTTGCGGCAGCATTTTTCAGTGCTTCGCCCCGTTTTTTCAATGCTTCTACTTCGGTGGGAAGTTCACCGCCACGGTCATCAAGTTCATCCAACTCCAGGTCAAGGCGCTGAAGCTGATAGAGTTTTTTTAGTTCTTCATCCACGGTGTTCTATGCCTCCTGCAATGATAATGCTGTTTGCGTTCTGAAGTTAGCTGATGTATCGGACCGGATTGGTCGTTTCGTGAAGCGGATGGACTGAAATAGCAGCTCCAACACGTTGCACGGTTTCCCGCAGCAGCCCCGTAAGGCCATCCACCACAAAGGTTTCTGTCTCGAAATGCCCAGGGTCAATCACTGGGATTTGGTCGTTCGCGCTGTGGAATCCGTGGTAGCGAACATCGGCAGTGATGAACGCATCGGCCCCGGCGCGAACTGCGCTGTCGTAAAAACTCATCCCGCTTCCCCCCAACACCGCAACACGGTTGATGATTCGGTCTGGTTGGCTTCCCGCCGGAACGGATACCCGAACGGAAGGAACCTTGCAAATGCCACGAACTCGTCCGGCTAATTGCTCCAGAGTGACCCCGGGTTCCAGTTCCCCGATTGCCCCCATCCCTGCATTGGGAAGAACGGGGGAGGGTTGCAGCGGGGCGATACTGGCGCAACCAAGCGATTCGGCAAACAGCACACTGGTGCCGCGGGGGTGGGCATCGAATGCGGTGTGGGCAATGAACAGCCCCACCCGTTCGGTTATCAGCCGCGCCACGCAACGCTCCACACGGGTTGCCCCGGTAACGCGCTTCAGCGATGGATAGATCAAGGGGTGGAAGGCAATAATCAGTTCGGCATTGGCACTGACGGCGCGGTCAATGGTTGCTGCGTCAAGCTCGTAGGCCACAGCAACGTTGGTAATCGGGCGATCCTCGGTAAGGACTTGCACCCCCACGGGGTCGTCGGCCATTGCCAACGCAAGGGGGAGTTCCTGTTGAAATTCTTGAAGGAAGTGTGAGATCAGCATCGCGAACGCAGGGGTCAGTCGTCGCCAAATCGTTTGTAGAGTCCAAGCAACGAAGTTGCTTTCCGTTCTGGTTTGTTGAAGATGGACTCCATCCTAATCGTGGTTGTCCCTTCTGGCCAGAAGACCACTGGCATGGATTCACCGCCGTAGGTTCCGTTCGAGTACTTGTAGATTTCGGGATTGAAATCCCCAGGGCGGGTGAAGTACATGAACGGCCCTTTCCCCTCGAACCGGTACAGCCCAACATCTTCGTAGGAAGCGAAGTCAAACGTGAGCTCACCACACAAAACGTTGTTGTCTTCGTACAGCCGTTTCTTCACATTGGTCAGGCCCGGGCGTTGGTCTTCGAACTCGGTTCCTTTCAGGTATCGCTCCTTCAGGTCGGTGAAATCTTTCACGCTCACATCCTCCGATTCCTCCTCCACCGACATCAGATTAAAGAAGGTGATGATGCCGCTACCAGAGCCATCGGGATTGATGGTGAATTGGTAGGTTTTCCGTTCGGCAAGCAGACAACCGCCCAGCAGGGTCATGGTTAGCAGCATGATCCCGGGCAGAAGAAGCTGGCGGATGTTACGCTTGAATCTTGGCATGCAGAACAATGGATACAGGCGTTGCTGTTGGTATGCCCGGCGGGGAAACTATCACCCGCCCAGCAGTGGAAAGCGGGATGCTGCGAAAGAGAAGCGGAGACCAGCAAGCGATGGATAGGCTACACTGGCCGCCGCTTTGACGGTTCCAACGGACGTTCAACATCAGTGCGGAGGGCGAGGGACTCGAACCCCCACAGGCTTGCGCCCGGCGGTTTTCAAGACCGCTGCAATACCATTATGCGAGCCCTCCGTAAAAAACCGAAGCCCAATATACAGCCACGCCCCACATCCAGCCAATAGTTCGGGAATGGCGGCTGAAGAATCTTACAAAGTGGGCGGGATAGCCAAGCAGGGTGTGGCGGAAACTGTGGCAGTTCTTTGACAATACCGTGACATTGCCGGAATGGTGATTGATGAAGTTTGCAGTGGACTGTTGATCCATAGCAATTAATCCACACTTCATCACGATCTGCCATGAGTGTATCGCTACTGCAACGCGCTGTTTTTGGGGGGCTGATGGTTACTGCACTCTGCTGCACCCACACCCTTGAGCATACCTTCCGCGCCACCTACAAGGATATGAACACCATGATCCACACGGCCAACCCGGCACCTGAGTATTTGAAAGTTCATACGAAGAACGGCGATGTCTTTGTGTTCATTTCTGGGTGGAATCTGGACTCAACCAGCAACCAGCTTCTGGGCGTTGCCAGCCGCTTTGACTTCAACCGGTTATTTGTTGATAGTGGGCAGGTTAGAATTTCTACAGATCAGATTGCAATTATTGAAACGAACCGCCCCATTGAGTCATTAGATGCCTCGATTACGGCAACCCTAACTAGCTTAACCATTATTAATGCCGCAGTGACGATTGCTTGCATAGCCAATCCAAAGGCCTGTTTCGGGTCATGCCCTACGTTCTATTCGGGATCTGCTGCCAATGTTCATTACGCTGATGCCGAAGGTTTTTCCAGCTCGGTTGCGCCATCTCTAGAAGCTGCCGATACCGACCCATTGCAGCATCCCCCAATGGCCGCCCCCAATGGCAGGCTTCGGCTGACGATGAAAAATGAAGCCTTCGAGACTCACGTTGTGAACTCCGTTGCGTTGCTTGCCGTTCCGTGCCAGGCTGGCGAGCAGATTGTGCAGGGGGCCGATCAGCAATTCTATGCCGTAACGAACATTACCCCGCCAAGCCATGCTGCCACAGAGAATCCAGAACGGAATGCCACGTGGCTGCTTGGCCAGTTCGACGGCAACGAGCGAACCAGCACAACCGACGGAAACAATCTTCAATCGCGTGAGGTGCTGACCCTGCGGTTTCCGGCTCCGGCTCCGGCTCCGGCCCAGGGCTTCGCAGGGGCTGGGGTGGTGATCGGTTTCCGGCAATCGCTTCTCTCCACATTTCTGTTCTACACCGCGCTCTCTTGGATGGGGCATTCGGTCTCGGACGTTTTCGCCTCTATCGAATCGGCTCCATCGCTGCGCCGCGCCTTTTGCGGCACCGAAGACCTACTGGGGGGGATTGATTGCTTCGTCTGGAACAAGGCTTCTCAACGGTGGGATTCGGTGGGGAGCCTGAAGGAGTCGGGGCCGCTTGCGCGGAATCTGCTGCTGCTGCCGATTCCCACCGATGCGGCCACTGGCGACAGCCTGCAAGTGCAACTGCGGATGACGCGCGGCCACTGGCGGCTGGATTGTGCGATGCTGGCAAGCATCGTTGGCACGCGCCCCCCCAGCCTGCTCCGTCCGGTGGAAGTGCAGCGCAACAGCAAGCCCGACACCGCCGCACCGCGCCAGCTTGGCCACGACGACCAACAGTATCTGGTAAGCCTTCCCGGCGATCAATTCTCGTTGATCTTTCCGCAGCCGCCGTCGGGTGGCAATGCTCAGTTTTTTGTGCGAAGCAAAGGGTACTATCTAGAGTGGATGCGCCCGGCCTGGAACAACCCGCCGCAGCTTGACAAGCTGATGGGAATGGTTGCGAACAACCCGACCGTTTGGCGCGATCTGGCGGTGGAGTTCAAAGGGATGGAGGCTGGGATGGAGGAAGTCTTTTGGTCATCAAAAGCAATCAAGTAATCAAGGATATGCCATGAATCGTACAACAATCATAGCACTGGTACTGATCATTGCCTCAGTGGTGGGATGCGTTGGGTATTCCCATCTTCCTAAGCCAAAGGATATTATAACCCACACAAAAGGGGCCGAAGTAGAGCTGTTTGATGCCAACGAAGACCAGCTTTTTGATGGCGAGCTTCTTGCTATTCAGAACGACACGCTCTATATCCTAAGCTTGATTGCTGATTCCAACTACATCAGTCATATCGGGCAACAGTTGTTGGTACCCAACACGTGGATTGGTGCGATACCCAAATCGTTTGTTGGATCAATGCACCTACGGGTTGCCCGTACAGCAAATTCGCCAACTAGTGCTGGGATATGGTTCACGGGGTTACTTGCTTCCACCCTTAGCCATGGCTTCTATATCGTTGCCACACTGCCAACAACCTTGGCATGGGGGCTTCCTACAGTCATTGATGCTACCACCACAGCATTCCATGTGGAAGTCCCAGAGGCAGAGCTACATAAATTTGCCCGGTTCCCGCAAGGATTGCCACCGGGGGTGAATCTATCAATGATTGATTGACAGTAATGGAACGCATCGAACCTACAATAGAGGTAGCGCAGCAATGGGTTGACGAGGCAAGAACCCCAGCGGCTCGCGCCCATGCTTTAACCCGATTGTCCACCGTGTTGGAACATCAAGGCCACTACGACGCAAGCCTTCAGGCTGCCGAAGAAGCCTATCAGGTTGCTGAAGAAATTGGTGATAGTAATGCTATGTCCGTGGCCTTGCGATGCCGTTCGGCAATTGCGAGTGAACGCGGCCAGTATGCAATCGCGCTAGAGTGGCTTCATCAGGCGGTTGCCTTATGCCAAGGAAGTGGCAATACTCTTGGGGCCGCTATGGCCACGTCAAATATCGGCTCCGTGTACCGACATACAGCCGATTACTCCCGCGCCTTGGAGTACATGAAGGAAGCCTTGTCCACGTTTGAAGCCTTACAAGAATCGGCTCATATAGCTCGGGTCATGGGGAATATTGGTACGGTCTATGGAGAGTTGTCGGATCATCCGCGTGCGCTGGAGTGCTTCACCAAAGCCCTTGCTGAATATCAATCATTGGGAGACCGAAGGGGAGCTGCGATCGTTACCGGGAATATCGGTTATGAGATGTTCCAGCTATCGGACTACCCGCGTGCGTTAGAACATATGACCAAAGCCCTTGCCGAACATGAAGCATTAGGAGATAGGCCTGAAGCAGCGAATGTCATCGGCAATATCGGCGCTGTCTTTTTTGAGTTATCGGATTATCCCCGTGCCATAGAATGCTTCACCAAATCACTTGCCGAATTCGAAGCTATTGGGGATCGTGCCAGAGCAGGGCGCATGACGGGGAACATCGGTAGCGTCTATCGTATGCTTCGGGATTACCCACACGCATTGGAGTATTACACCAAAGCCCATGATACCTTTACGGTGCTTGGTCATGCCGGATATGCTGCGCGTGCGGTTGCAAATATCGGCGGTATCTACCATGAGCTTCAAGAATACCCCCAAGCACTGGAGTGCATGACTGTTGCTGTTGAAGCCTTCAGGAGCGTGGGTGATCGTGACGGGGTGGCCCAAGCAATGGCTAGTATGGGAAGAACCTACTTAGAGCTATTGGATCCCCAACATGCGTTAGAGTGCTTAACCGAAGCCCGATTGGAATATGAAGCTCTTGGAAATCAAGCGGGAATTGCACGCACAACCCAGAATATGGGGGTTGTGTATTCTATCAAAGAGTTTGAACACTACAGCTTAGCCAAAACCGAAGAATTGATAAAACAATCCATTGCCCTAAACACCAAACTTGGCAGAAAAGACTTCGATACGCACCACGCACTATCACAGGTATATCAACAAGAAGGCCGTTGGGAAGAAGCACTAACGGAGTTCCAAGCATTCCATGAGCTCAAGGAAGAAATAGAAAGCGAGGAAGCAAAAAAGAAGGTATTGCAACTGGAGCAGCAACGCCAGATTGCCGAAATGGAAAAGCGCACCGCTGCCGAGCGTGCCCATGCCGAAGCCACCACTCGTGTGCTGCATAACATTCTTCCACCAACCATTGCTGCACGTGTTGTTCGTGGTGAAGAACGGATTGCTGAAGAATTCCCAGCGGTCACGGTGTTGTTCGCCGATATTGTTGAGTTTACAACCCTATCGCAGGGAATTAGCCCAGCCGAGTTGGTTAATGGATTAGATTACCTTTTCAGCCGATTTGACGAGATTGCCGAGAAGCATGGGATGGAGAAAATCAAGACGATTGGTGATGCTTATATGGCCGTGGCGGGCCTGCCAGAAGCCCAGCAGAACCACGCCGAACGCGCAGCAAGTATGGCAGTGGAGATGCTGAAAGTAGCAAGCAGCTTCCACGGTCTCATCACTGGAAAACCGATAAGCCTACGGATTGGATTGCACAGCGGAACAGTGGTGGCCGGAATCATCGGAAAGAAAAAATTTGCCTACGACCTTTGGGGCGACGCTGTGAACGTCGCCAGCCGCATGGAAAGCCACGGGATGCCCGGAAAAATCCATGTGAGCAAGGACTACATGCAAGCAGCTGGTGCATATGCCAACTTTGCCTACCGAGGTGTGATGAAGGTGAAAGGAAGGGGGATGATGGAAACCTATTTTCTTGAGAAAATCCTTCCTTCTGGAGCAGCAGAACCAGTGGGGTGATACTCAATTTGGTCGGCGCAGGCTGAAGACCTGCGCCGAATCGGAATAACCCCTATCTCCCTTCCATCAACTCCTCGTGCAAAACATCTTCCCCCATCTGTTGTTGCAGCTGCACCAGCCGTGCAAACCGCCCGCCGGCGGCGATAAGTTCGGCGTAGGTTCCGGTCTCGATAATCTCCCCTTGTGCCATCACCGCCACCGTTGCGGCGTGGCGGATGGTGCTTAGGCGGTGGGCGATAATTACCGTGGTGCGCCCCTGCATCACCCGGCGCAAGGCTTCCTGCACGGCGTGTTCCGATTCGGCATCAAGGAAGCTGGTGGCTTCGTCCAAAATCAGGATCCCGGGGTTCTTGATGATTGCCCGCGCAATCGCAATCCGCTGGCGTTGCCCGCCAGATAACCGGACTCCGCGCTCCCCAACAATCGTCCGGTAGCCTTCCGGAAATCCGCTGATGAAGCTGTGGGCGTTGGCAAGCGTAGCGGCTTCGATGATCTCCTGCTCGGTGGCCCCTTCTTTTCCGTAGCCGATGTTCTCGGCAATCGTTCCGCCAAACAGCGTTATCTCCTGCGGGACTACGCCGATAGCTTCACGATACTGGCTAAGCGGGTAGCTGCGGGCATCCTTCCCATCCACCATCACCGCGCCGCTGTTCGGTTCGTACAGCCGCGCCAGTAGTGCTGCAACGGTAGTTTTCCCCCCGCCCGATGATCCAACAAACGCAATGCTGGAGCCAGCCGCCACCGCAAAACTGATCCCCCGAAGCACCTCGATATCGGGCCGGGTTGCGTACCGGAACCGAACGTCGTGGAACTCAACATTCCCCGCAATGCTTGGCTGTTGTGCTTGGTTGCCCTGGCCCTCCAATTCCTCAATCTTCTCATCCAGCAATAACTCCCTGGCGCGCTGGCTTGCCCCAACCGCACGTTGGACCGAGCTGTACAGGTCCGCAAAGCTCCCCATTGCCCCGCCAACAAACACCGCGTACAGAAGGAAGGTGGTTAGCGCGCCGATGGATAGCTCGCCGGTTTGCACCAGGGTCCCACCGTACCAGATCACCCCGGTGATGCCGCCAAACAGGATAAAGATGATGAAGCTGATAAACGCCCCACGTGACCGCGCAACCTTCAGCGAGGTTCCGATAAGGTCGGTGATCTGGCCACGGTAGCGTTCGGTCTCGCGGGTTTCGGCGGTGAAGCCTTTCACAACGGCGATGCCCTGGAAGGTTTCCTCCACTGTGACGTTCAGCTGGGCGTACAGGTCTTGGATCCGCTTGCTTCCGGCGCGGATTGCCCGCCCAAACGCCACGGCGATTCCAACAATCAGCGGGATTGGAATCAGCACAAGAAGCGTCAGCCGTGGGCTGGTGTACACGATAAGTCCAAGCCCACCAATCATAATGATGGTCTGGCGGATAAGCTCGGCGGTGGTAGTGGTTAGCGTGGTGTGGATGGTGTTGATGTCAACACTGATGCGGCTGGAAAGCTCCCCCACACGGCTGGCGTTGAAGAAGTTCATCGGCATTCGGATCATCCGCGCAAACAGTTCGCGCCGAAGATCGGCAAGGGATCGCTCGGCAACGTCGCTGATGCTGTACATCCGAATAAAGCTGAAAACCGATTGTGCCACCAAAATCCCAAATGCCACGGCTGCAACCCCTTCCAGCGTCCATTCCGGATGCGCGGCTGGGCTGGTGGCCACACCAATCAGCAGCCCGCTAAGCCACGGGAAGGAAAGGTTGGTGGCCGACGAAAGAAGCAATGCCACAATCGAAAGGAAAAACCTCCAGCGATAGGGCCTCAGGTAGCGATAGAGGAAACGTGTGCTGGCAAAAGAATCACGGAGTGAGAACCGTTTGCGGGGCTGCTGCTGGTCGTCGTCGCCACCGGTGTTTGTATGGGTTGGCTGGCTCATGGATGCTTTGAATTGCTGAAGCGATTGCAATCGCAAGGTTTCGGAGAGCTACCGCGTGTAGATCAACGGCTCCGAAGATGACTTGCCGCCAGCAATCAGGAAGTAATGATATGCACCAACCGGAAGCCCCGCCGGGTTAAAAATTGCGGTGTGCCACCCGGCCGGAAGATCAGCATCAATCAACGTTGCCACCTGCTGGCCCAGTGCGTTAAAGACCCGCAACGCCACCCGCCCGTCGCTTTCGGTAGAAAAACTGATGGTGGTTGATTCCCGCAACGGGTTTGGGGCGGCGGCGGTGATAAGCACTGCGCTGGGGGTAATCGCTTCGCACAAAAAACTCTGGGGATCACTTTCCCCAGAGCGCACCCGCAGGGCCACCCTCCGCAGTTCTTCCCCGCCAATCGTAAACCGTAGCAGGATGGAGTCGCCTTGCTGGGCGTTGGCCAGCGCAACTGGATCCAGCGTCCATTGTGCAACCCCTGAGTACGGGGTGGTGGATGACGTACTCCATTGTTGGCCGGTGGCAACGTTTGTGGCTTCCAGAGTGATTGTTTCGGCAGCGGCTACTTTCCCCGCTGTGCGTGGCCTGCTAACCCAAGCGATCACCGTCAGCCGATCGCCAGAAACCGATGCTTTCGGGAATCCCACAAACGCTGTTGTCTGGCTTAGCTTCAGCAGCGCGCGCCCAACGTTGATAAGCCCGTAGCCGTAGGCCGTATCTGGCGTGGTTGCGTGGTCGGCAGTGGCCGTAAGCAGTTGGCGAACTTCCCAGGGTTTCAGATCGGGGCGGGCCGAAAGGATCAGCGCGGCCGCAGCGGTTGCCAGCGGCGAAGCAAGCGAGGTCCCTTGCGAGGACGTAATCCGCGCTGTGTCGGAAGCCTCGGCCCCGAACACTTTCACCCCCATTGCTGCAACGTCGGGCTTCAATCCACGCCCGCGCAGGCCACGGCTGCTGAAGTTTGCAATCCGCCCTGCGGAATCCACGGCGGCAACCGCAACTGCCGAATCGGCTTCGGCAGGAACGCCAACGTATCGCCAACCGTTTGCGCCGTCGTTCCCGGCGGCGTTGATGCACAGCACCCCAAGCGTTGCTGCTTTGTTGATCCCGCGCGATGCAAGCGCGGTGTGCCCGTCAAGTTCGGCGTAGGTGTGGCTCTGCTCTGATGCGTCGAACGTGGTGTAGCCAAGCGAGGCGTTGGTGATATCCACCCCTTGCGATTCCAGCCACTCCAACCCCGCCACGTAGTGATCTTCCTCAATGTTCCGTTCGCGGCGGATGTCTTCGGTTCGGGCAAGCAGGAATGTTGCGCGTGGTGCGCCGCCGATAAACTTCCCCGGCAAATATCCAGCAATCGTGCTGGTCACAATCGTCCCGTGAGCCTCGGAGTTGGTTTCGCCCGGCAGGTCGTAGGTGGTGGAGTCGCCGTACACAAAATCATACTCACCGATGACGTTCGCCCCCCGCAGCGCAAGGTGGTTGCGCCAATCGAATCCGGCATCCATCACGCCAATCAACACCCCCTCGCCAGCGATTCCCATCCGGTGGGCGTTGTCGAATCCCATCACCAAATTTTGGGTTGTTGCCAACCCGTACTGGTCGGGGATGCAGTTGTCGGTTTCTGTGTGTGGTTCGTCGCCGTGGGCTGGTGCTGTGGTTTTGCCAAACGGGTTTGCGGCGGGCGTTACCGTGCGTGCGGTTCGGATGGAGTCAAGAAACGGAAGCCCCAGCAACGTTATGTGAGTTGCCGAATCGGTGCGAACCATCACGGTGTTCAGCCAGCGGCTTTTCTGGGCGATTTCTGCGCCAGTTGCGGCAATTGCATCAAGGTAGGGCTGGTAGATCGGCAGGTCGTCGGTGCTGACAAGGCGATCCGGCGGCAGCACCTTTGCGCGGCGTTGCAATGCACGTGGCGTAAGGTGGCGGGCTGCTTCTGGGTACAGCAAATCGTTAGGGGAAAGGTAGCGGAACGGTGTCCCTTTGTCTTTCAGGTACAGCCGATAATACCGGAGTGAGTCTTGCGCGTGGCTGGGAATTGCTTGCGTAGCAATCAGCAGTGAAAGGGCAATTGCAGTGAAGAATTGAGGACGCATCGGATACCAGGTTTTTGCTGAAAACCAACTACTGGGATAGTGTTACAGTAAAGGTCGCCAAATATGACGAACGAAACCACCTACACAAGGCATTTGCACGGCCACAATACCATGTAACAAATTGGCCCTTTTACTGCGGCTTTCACCAGTGGCTAAGTATATTTGGCTTCCGTAAAGTTATCGCATAACCAGCCTGAACATCTCTCAATCGGAATAGCCCTATGAACGCAAGCCGGACAAAGGCAAAAGGGAAAGGGGGGAGCAAAACCCCTGCTGTGGCCGCAGCTTCAGCCCCGGCCAACACCACACAAACCGTTGCCAGCACGGCCAACGGAACCAGCGCATTGAGCGCTGCGCCCCGCCCCGATAACGCAACGCTTCTTGCGTGGTATCGCTTGATGCACTTTGGCCGCATCCTTGACGAAAAAGCTGCCAACTACCTGAAACAAGCAAAAGGCTGGAGCTACCACGCACCATGCGCCGGGCACGAAGGAATCCAGCTTGCGCTTGGTTATTCGTTCCGCCAGGGCCACGATTTCCTTTTCCCCTACTACCGCGACCTGATGACCAGCCTTGCTGCCGGCATCAGCCCGTATGAGATTATCCTGAACGGGTTATCCAAAGATGGCGACGTTGCCGGCGGTGGGCGGCATATGTCGAACCACTTCGCCAAACCATCCATCAACATCCAGAACGTTTCAAGCTGCACCGGCAACCACGCGCCACAAGCGGTGGGGCTGGCCAAAGCCGTGAAATACTACAAGTCCGATGCCATCGTGTATTATTCCGGCGGCGAATCGGCCTGCGCCGAAGGGTATTTCTACGAGGCAGTCAACGGCGCGACGCATGGCAAATTTCCGGTGGTGTTTGTTATCCAGAACAACCGCTACGGCATCTCGGTTCCGCTGCACGAGGCAATGGCCAACCAGGTGGTCAGCGACAACTTCAAGGGCTTCCCGAACATGAAGATCATTGAGGTTGATGGAACCGATGTGATTGATTCGTGGCGTGGTATGCAGGAAGCAATCCAGTACGTGCAATCGGGCGCGGGGGCGGCAATGATCCATGCCGATTGCGCCCGCATCGGATCCCACTCCAACAGCGACCGCCACGAACTCTACCGCTCGCCCGAAGAATTAGCCGAAGCCAAACTGCGCGACCCAGTGAAAAAACTGCGCGAGTTGATTATCGCCGAAGGCATCGCCACCGACGATGAATTGAAGGCGATGGAGAAGCAGAACAAAACGCAGATGCTGGAGGCCGCCGACCAAGCCGAGGCAACCCCCGATCCATCGCCGGAATCGTACAAAGATTTCTTTATTGCCCCGCCATACAACGCCACCGAGAACCGCGCCGCTGCCGGCGAAGAGATGACCTTGCTGCAAGCGTTGAACGAAACGATGAAGCAGGAATTCCGCCACAACCCCGACACGTTTATTTGGGGCCAGGATGTGGCCAACAAGGAGAAAGGGGGAATCTTCAATGTGACGAAAGGGATGCAGCAGGAGTTCGGCTACGACCGCGTGCACAACGCCCCGATTGCCGAGGATTACATCGTCGGCTCGGCAAACGGATTCAGCCGTTTCAACAGCAAGATTCGGGTGCTGGTGGAAGGTGCCGAGTTCGCCGATTATTTCTGGCCAGCAATGGAGCAAACGGTGGAGATGGGGCATGAGTATTGGCGCACACGCGGCCAGTTCTCGCCGAACGTCACCATCCGCATTGCTTCCGGCGGCTACATCACCGGCGGGCTGTACCACTCGCAGACAATCGAGGCCACGCTGCAATCGCTTCCCGGAATGCGCGTGGTCTATCCAGCCTTTGCCGACGATGCCGCTGGGCTGCTTCGCACCTGTCTCCGTTCGCAAGGGATGAACATCTTCCTTGAACCGAAATATCTGTACAACCACGCTTGGGCAAAGACCCTTGTCCCGAACGGTTTTGAGGTTCCGTTCGGCGTTGCGCGCACCCGCCGCGAAGGGAATCACTTGGCGATTATCACCTACGGCAACGCCGTGCACCTATCGCTGCAAGCCGCCCAGAAATTGGCCGCCGAGGGGATCGAGACCGAGGTGTTGGATCTTCGGACCATCCGCCCGATGGACGTTGGGGCAATCGTTGCGGCGGTGCGGAAAACGGGGCGTGCGTTGGTCGCGCACGAGGATCAGATCACTGGCGGCGTGGCCGGGGAGATCATCGCCACCATCATGGCCGAATGCTTCAGCCATTTGGATGCGCCGGTGATGCGTGTTGGCAGCAAGGATACGCCCGTTGGATTCTCGCCAGTGTTAGAAAAAGCAATCCTGCTGAACGCTGACGATATCTACCAAAAAGCAAAACAGGTGGTCGCGTTTTAACAGAACGGATGGCTAATTGATTGAGCATAACCAAGAGACCTGATTGCCAACCGAACAATCAGGTCTCTGCTGTTTTTATCGTTTCCGCAACTCTCAAAAAAACCTCCCGTAGGGGCCGACCTATGACACTGCCACAACGCTTACAAGCACTTCGCTGCGCACTGCTGCTGGCCACTGCTATCCCGCTTGCGGCCCAGACCCCCGGAATCCCAACCACCGTCACGATTGACCAAGCTGTGCAGATTGCACTGGAGCGTAACATCGGGATCGAGCGTGCGCGGCTGAGCGTGGAATCTGCGGGCGCACGCATCACCAGCGCGTTCGGTTCCTTCCTTCCAACGGTGAATCTTTCGGCGGGCTATGCCAAGCCGCTGACTTCGGGCGATGTGGTGATTCAGGGGACAAAAATCCCCGGCAATCAACCCGATAATATCCTGAGCGCGAACGCCTCAACCAGCGTTGTGTTGTTCAATGGCTTTGCCAACTCCGCCAACTACAGTGCCGCCCAATCCTCCTACAATGCCACGCTGGAAAACCTGAACAAAACCCGCGCCGATGTTGCCTTCCAAGCCCGAAGCACTTTCCTGAACGCGCTGCGTGCCGAGCAGATTATGGACGTGCGGAAGAACGATCTTGAGGTTGCCCGCGAACAGCTTGCACGGCTGAAAGGGTTGGTGGAAGGTGGGGTGGGATTGATGACCAGCGTCTATTCCCAAGAGGCAGAAGTTGCCAACGGCGAGCTTGCGATAGAGCAATCTATCACCGATGCCACCATCGCCCGGAACACCCTGAAGCAACTGCTGAACGTCTCACCGCTGAACGATCTTCAGCTTTCCAGCCAGGGGGTTGCCGCAACGATTGACACCAACGAGATTGCCCGCAACCGCGCACTGTTCCGCAGCTTCGGCCAGCTTGCGGGGGAGCAGATTGAGCAGCGGCGCGAGGTCCAAGCCGCCAAGTTGAACATCGAGGCAGCGCGCTTTTCGGTGGCGGCTTCCAAAGGGGGATATTATCCAAGCCTTTCGGCCAGCTTGGGCTACAGTTGGCAGAAAGTTCCCGATTACAGTTCCGACAACGCCGACTTTAGTTTGAACCTGAGCTACTCACCCTTCGATGGCTTCCGCACCAGCGAATCGGTGCAGCTTGCCGAAGCACAACTGAAGCAATCCGAGCTTGATCTTCAGCAACTGCAAGTGCAACTGAACGCCGAACTTCAGCAGGCCATTGCCCGGCTGGACGGAGCCGAGCGGCAGCTGTTGGCAGCAAATAAATCGGTGCAGGCATCGCGCCAAAGCCGCATCGCCGCCGACGAACGCTACAAGGTTGGCGTTGGCAACTACAGCGATTACCTTCTGGCAAACGCCCAGTATCTGAACGCCCAAATCAACCAAGTCAACGCAGTGTTCAACTATCGCCTTGCACTGTACGAAGTGCAGTATCAGTTGGGCCAGGAATAATCACCCGCACTTGGGATCGCCGAGCGTCTGCTCGGCAACCGAACACGCGGAGTTTCTGAGCAGATCCGTTAAGCAACCAAATCCAGTACCCCTCATCCGGCATTCGACATTCGGCATTCAACATTTCATACTCACTGACGAAATCACAGATAGGCATTTTCACTATGGCTGAGACCACAACCAACCGCCGCCCCCTAAAAAAGAAAAGCCGCACCGGATTGATCGTTGGCATCGTGCTGGCGGTGCTGCTTGGCAGCGCGATTGCCGCAATGGTGCTGCGCGATAGCGACGGGGAAGGAATCCTGGTGGAAACCGAAAAAGTGCAACGCCGCGACATCACCCAAACCGTCTATGGCCGAGGGACGATTGACCCCGAAACCCAACTGGTGATCTCCTCCGAAGTCAGTGGCGAGATCGTTTTTCTGGGAGCAAAGGAAGGGGATGTTGTCCAGAAAGGACAGGTGTTAGTGAAGATCAATCCGCAGTCCATGCTGGCGCAGCAATCCGAAGCGCAGGCCGCTATTTCTGGGGCGCAAGCGCGGCTGGCTTCGGCGAAAGCTGGGCTGATTCGCCAACAAACTGAGCTTGCACGAATCCAACAATTGTTCGACAAAAATCTTTCCACCCGGCAGGAGCTTGACAACGCAAAATCCCAGGTGCAAATCTCCGAAGCTGAGGTTGATGCTGCCGGATTTGCTGTTGACCAAGCCCGTGCGAACTCGCGGATGGTGCAGGAATCGCTGAACAAAACCACCATCCGCGCACCAATCACCGGGACCATCGTGAAGCTGAACAGCAAGGTGGGTGAGAAAGTTGTTGGCGCAATCCAGATGACCGGCACCGAGATTATGACCATTGCCGATTTAAGCGTGATTGAAGCCGTGGTGGATGTCTCGGAAAATGACGTGGTGCAAGTGCAGTTGAACGATACCGCCGACGTTGAGGTGGATGCAATCGCCAACGAGAAATTCAAAGCCTACGTCAGCCAAATCGCTAACTCACCAAAAAAAAGCGGACTGGGAACCACCGACCAAGTAACCAACTTCGAGGTCCGTGTGCGGTTTGTGAACCCCGACCCACGGCTGCGCCCGGGAATGACCGCAACAGCAACCATAAAAACGGCAACCGCCAAGAACGTTCTTTCCGTCCCGCTGCAATCTGTCACCTCGCGCGATGAAGACAAGGAGAAAGACTCCATCCGCGCTGCCGAAGAAGAAGAGCGGAGCGTGAAGAACGTGAAACTGGCATCGAAAAAAGAAGAGAAAGCGCAGCCGATGGTGTTCGTGAAAGTTGGCGATAGCGTCACCATTCGCAAGGTGGAGTATGGCATCCGCGATGAACAGTACTACCAGATCACAAGCGGGCTGAACGAAGGGGAAGAAGTTATCAGCGGCGGCTACAAGGCAATCTCCAAGGACCTTGAGCAAGGGTCGAAGGTCCGCATTGACCTTGAGGTAAAAAAGAAAGAGAAGAACGAGAAGGGAGGGAAGAAATAGCATGACCCCAACGCCAACTTTAGAACCAAACTCACCGCTACATTCGGAACCAACCAGCACTGGCGGGGAAGCAATCATTGAAATCCGCCACGTGGCGCGGCGGTACGATATGGGGGCCGAAACCATCCACGCTCTTCGCGACGTTTCGCTGACGATTCGCCGGAATGAGTACGTGGCAATCATGGGGCCGTCCGGATCGGGCAAATCAACGTTGATGAACATCATCGGCTGCCTTGACACCCCCTCCGGCGGCGACTACTACTTTGAAGGCGAGTTGGTCTCCAAAATGAGCGATAACGAGCTTGCCCAAATCCGCAACCAGCAGATTGGCTTCGTCTTCCAAACCTTCAATTTGTTGGCGCGGAACGATGCTGTGAAGAACGTCGAGCTTCCGTTAGTCTATGCCGGCGTAAGCCGCCAGGACCGCCACCAGCGGGCGGTTGAGGCGTTGCGGCAGGTGGGATTGGAGGATCGGATGACACACAAACCAAACGAGCTTTCCGGCGGTCAGCGCCAGCGTGTGGCGATTGCGCGCGCCCTTGTCACCCGCCCCTCCATCATCCTTGCCGACGAGCCAACGGGGAATCTTGACACCGCAACCGGGGTTGACATCATGCGGTTGTTCGAAGATTTGTGGCGGAAGGGAAACACCATCATTCTGGTGACACACGAAGAAGACGTGGCGCGCAACGCCGCCCGCATCATCCGCGTCCGCGATGGCAAAATTGAGAGCGATGGCCCCAATCCGAACCGCATCCAAATGAACACACCAACCGCGCCAACAACGCCATGATGCAGTTCCTCGAAAGTATCCGCCTTGCCGTTGCGGCACTGATTGCCAACAAAATGCGTGGCGCATTAACCACGCTTGGTGTGGTGATCGGCATCTTTTTTGTGCTGCTGATGGGGTGGCTGCTTACCGGGTTGGATAACGTGCTGGACGAAACCCTTGCCACTTTCGGCGACGACATCCTGTACGTTGATAAATTCAACTGGGCCGGTGAGGGCGATTGGTTCGAGAACCGCAACCGGAAGAACATCACCTTCGACCAATTCGAACGGGTGCGCCAGCGGCTGGCATCCGCTGCCGAGTACGTGATCCCAACCGCACGTGCCAACGGCGCGTCGGTCCGACACGGCGATGAAGAGTTGACCTCCGCAGTAATCTTCGGCACAACCTCACAGTACATTGCCATGTATGGTGGCAATGTGAAGGAGGGGCGGTTTTTCTCCGAGATTGAAGAGCAGTCGGGCGGGTTTGTGGCCGTGATTGGCGCGAACGTCGCAAACAGCCTTTTCCCGAAAGGTGATGCGATTGGCCGGGTGGTGAAAATTCAAGGTATCCCATTCACGATTATCGGCGTGATGCCCAAGCGCGGGTCGCTTCTTGCCGATATGGTTGACGACCAATTATTGATTCCGATCAGGCGCTTTTTTGGATTGTACGGCAACGGTATTCGTGTAGTCATCAACGTGAAAGCGGGGGGCGTTGAGCATCTGGAGGATGTTCGGTATGCCACGCTGGGGGCCATGCGCGAAGTCCGTTCGATAGCCCCCGGCCAGCGTGACGATTTCAGCATCAACACGCAAGAGCAGTTCCGCAAGCAGTCCGATCAGCTTCGCGCCATTGTTTGGGGGGTGGGGCTGGTGATGACCGGGTTATCGCTGCTTGTTGGCTCCATCGGGATTATGAACATCATGTTCGTTTCCGTGGTGGAGCGCACAAAGGAAATCGGCATTCGCAAGGCAATCGGCGCAACCCGCAGCTCGGTGTTGCAGCAATTTCTGGTGGAGGCCATCCTTCTCTGCTTGATCGGGACAGCTATTGGCGTGCTGCTGACTTCGGGGGTGGCATATGCTGGTGCGTACTTCGCCGAAAAGTATTGGGAGATTGATGTGTTGGATTCGACAATCTCCATTTCGCAGTTGGTGTTGGCCGTGGTGGTTTCGCTGGCGGTTGGGGTGCTTGCCGGAATCATCCCCGCCTTCCGCGCCTCGCGGTTGGATCCGGTGGAGGCGTTACGGGCCGAGTAAGTTTGGCCACAGAAACAGATTTCACAACAACGATGGTATCCTAACAACCATGCAAGTCACCGAATCAGTACGAATGGCAATCGGCGCAATCCGCGCAAACAAGCTGCGGGCCGGGCTGACGTTGCTTTCCATCTCCATCGGTGTGTTTGCCATTGTTGGTGTTGCTGCTGCCGTGGGTGCATTAACCGCAAGCATTGATAAACAGTTGGAGTCGCTGGGCCGCAGCACCTTCATCATCCAGCGGGATCCTGCGTTCGAGATGGGGGGCGTTGGCGACCGCCGCCCGCAGATCACATTGCGCCAAGCAATGGATTTTAAAAACCGCTTTGCCGCTGCCGAAAATGTCTCGCTCACCAACTTCATTGGCGGGGTGGTCATCAAGTTCGAAGACAAATCGAGCGACCCCACATACTTCATTGTTGGCGGCGATGAATCCTACCTTCCCACCAACGACTACACCGTGGAAGAAGGGCGTTCGATTGACCCGATGGATATCCAGAACGGGTCCGACCTGGTGGTGATTGGTGCCGACATTGCCAACAAATTCTTTAAACACCGCAGCGCACTTGGGAAGCAGATAAAATTGAACGGCTACCCCTACACCGTGATTGGCGTGCTGCAGAGCAAGGGGGCAGTGTTTGGGCAAAGCCAGGATAATATTGTGTTGATTCCGATCACCAGTGCTGCCCGCCGATTCTTCGATGAATGGGGGTCTAGCGTTAGCATGGCAATCCGCGCCCCTTCGATTGAGACGTTGGAGGAGACGATGGATCAGGCCATTGGGCTGATGCGGATTATCCGGCGGTTGGATATCGGGCAGGAAAATGATTTTGAGGTGATCACCAACGAATCGCTGAGTGAGACCTTCGGCGGGATCACGAAGTACGTTTCCTGGTTTGGGGCAATCTGCGGCGCGTTTGCGCTGCTGGCGGCGGGCATTGGGATTATGAACATCATGCTGGTATCGGTGAAGGAGCGCACGCGCGAGATTGGAATCCGCAAAGCGATTGGGGCGACATCGGGGAACATCCTTTCGCAGTTTATCATCGAGGCGGTGACGCTCTGCCAGCTTGGCGCGCTGATCGGAATCGGGGTTGGGGTGGCGATTGGGCTTGGCGTTGGCGCGCTGCTTGGCATTGTGGCCCCGATACCGTGGGAATCGGTCGGCATTTCCGTTGGTATCTGCTTGCTGATCGGCATCATCTTCGGCAGCTTCCCCGCCTGGAAGGCATCCCAACTGGACCCGATTGAAGCGTTGCGGTATGAGTAAGGGAAGCACCGAATGCCGAATGAAGGATAACCTCTTCGCTACGGACTACTGATGACCAATCTTTTACCGATTACCGACTCGTCACAAGGCGTTGCCATAGGCGGCCTCCGCTAACTTCTTCAATTTTTCTCCCGTTGTTCGACCGTGCCAGGTAGCATTGCAGCGTTTTTTTCCTAATTTGGTGCGGCCTTCTGATGAACATGAAAAGGTTTGAGAGTGATGCTCACAGCATCCGCACGCATAGGATCACACCGAATTATTGATAACGCCTTCGCTTGATGCTTACCGGCTCAATCGTCTGTCCATAACTTTGACAGTTCCAATCCCACACAATAATCCGGATAACGGAGGCACAATTCATGAACCGAACACTGAAGGCCGCAGCACTAATGCTTGCCGCCGCTGGCTTCTCGGTACTAACTGGCTGCACCAGCATGATCACCGAAGAACAGCTTGCCGAAATGCGCCGACTACGGGCCGAAGACCGCACGCTTAACGAGCAGATTCGCATGAGAGAAAGCGAAATCAGCCAGTTAAAAAGCGAGATCGGCTCGCGCCAGTCGGAACTTGACCGCTGCAACAGCACCAAGCAGTTCATTGAGGGGAAGATGGCACAATGGCCAAATGTCTGGCCCGACTGGACTGAAGTCCCGGCCCAACAGCCCACTGAATCAAAGCCACGCCGCTGATCCCATCAACGAACTAACGGAGGAAACAACCAATGAAGACACTATACCTGGCGTTGATCGCCATGTTGCTGGCAGCCCCGGTGTTCGCCCAAGATGGCGACCGCGCACCGGACAGTATGGCTGATTCGCTACTGACCAAAAAACAAGCCGAAACCCGCATCAACGAATGGCGGCTGAAGGTGAAAGCCTTGCAGGATAAAGCCGACGCACTCAGTGCCGAGAAAACCCAGAACGAGCAACGCCTTGCCCAAATTCGCAACGATGTCAAGGCGTGCAACGATGCCATTTATGCAATGATTGGCGCAACCGATGCCGACGTGAACGCCTTCCGCGAGCGCGTTGGCCGTCTGGAGAATCGCATCCGCGAAATGAAGAGCATGAGCGATGAGCAACTTGCCGACAACATCGCCCAAATTGATGCTTTGCAGACCGAGATGAACGAAATCCGCCGCAACAAAATTGCTGTGTTGCCGGAGTTCTACAACAAACTGATCTCGATGCAATCGGACATCAATCAACTGCGCGAGCGTGCCGGGCGTGGCAAGAAATTCTACACAGTTGGCACCTGGTCTAAGGATCGGGATTGCTTGTGGAACATTGCCGAGAAGAATGAGATTTACGCCGATGCCTTCATGTGGCCAAAAATCTGGCAGGCCAACACCGACCAGATTCGCAACCCCGACGTGATCTATCCAGGCCAAAAGCTGACGATCCCGCCGCGTGGGCCCAAAAGCGATGAAGAAATGCGTGCCGAACGCTTGTACTTCCGCAAAAAGAAAATTGCTGCCGCCGCCGCTGCCCGCGCTCGCCGCGCCGCCGCCGAGCGTACCCAGCAAGTTGACCAGCAAGAAGCCGGAAGCGGCGAAAAGAAATAAGTCAACCGCACACACGCAAGAAGCAACGCAAAACCTTCAAAGCCTGCTGGGTAATCCCCTGGCAGGCTTTGTTTTGTTGGTTGGAGTGTGTGGAGACGTTGTTGGTGGCCACAAGCGGAGTGAGTAGTGAGTGTGGGGGGCTTGAATGCTGCGATGCTTCGACAAGCTCAGCCCGAGCGGATGCCGGAGCGGCCTCCGTCATTACTTCTGCATTTTCGTATCTCTTCTTTCATCTTCATATCAATCACCCTTACCCCAAACGCCCGATACCCGACTTCAAATGCCTATCTTCGCCACCGTATGGAAACTGTAGAACGCAAAATCAAACTGAACGGCGTTGACCAGCTTGCGCTGCTGGGATTCAACGATGCAAACCTGACGATACTGGAGAATCGTTTCGACACCACCATCACCGTCAGGGGTGACGCGGCGGTGCTGCGGGGCGAGCCAGCCGAAGCGCAACTGCTTGAGAAGATCATCAAGGAGATGATCTACATGGCGCAACGCAACGGAACCCTTCATGCAAGCGATGTGGAGACAATCATTGACCTTGTGGTGGGGGGCCGCACCGAGCAGCAGCAACAGCTGCAAGGCCAAGACCTTGATGAAGTGATTCTGTTCGCAAAGGAGACGGTGATTAAAGCCAAGGGGGAGCGGCAGAAAAAATACTACCAGCTTGCCCGCGAGAACGACATCGTGTTCGCTATCGGCCCGGCGGGAACGGGGAAGACCTACCTTGCTGTGGCAATGGCGGTGGCCGCCTACCGCAATCGTGAGATCACCAAACTGGTGCTTGCCCGCCCTGCGGTGGAAGCCGGCGAAAGTCTGGGATTCCTTCCGGGGGATCTGAAGGAGAAAGTGGACCCCTACCTGCGCCCGTTGTACGACGCGCTGGATGACATGATCCCCGCCGATAAACTGAAGGCGATGATGGAGCGCCGTGGCATTGAAGTTGTCCCGCTGGCCTACATGCGTGGCCGAACGCTGAACAATGCGTTTGTGATTCTTGACGAAGCCCAGAACGCCACCACCATGCAGATGAAGATGTTCCTAACGCGGCTTGGTGCCAACAGCCGTGCAATTATCACCGGCGACGTTACCCAGATTGACCTTCCGAAAAATGTGGAAAGTGGCTTGGTACAAGCCGAGAAAATTTTGCGCGGGATTGAAGGCATTGGCTTTGTCAACTTCGAAAAAGCTGACGTTGTGCGCCACCGCTTGGTGAAGGAAATCATCAAAGCCTACGAGGATCACGGCGTGATGGGGAACGTCTGAACGCCCCAAACAACCTACCGGCATGGATGTTGAACTCTTCTCCATAGGATTCCTGCACGTTCGGGCGATTGACCTGCTGGATATCGTCATTGTTGCGTTTGTCCTGTACTGGCTGTATTCCGTGTTGCGGGGGACAATCGGCGCGCAGATATTCCTGGGTGTGCTGTTGATTATGGCGGTTGGTTTTGTTAGCCAAACGCTGGATATGAAGCTGCTAAGCTGGATACTCCGCACCGTTGGCGACATCTGGGTGATTGCGCTGATTATCCTGTTCCAGCCGGAGCTTCGCCGGTTGTTGGTGCTGGTTGGGCGCAATGGGTTGTTTACCACCTTCGAGCGGTACGACCCCAGCTACACCATCAACCAAATTGTGGCCGCTGCCGAAGAACTTGCGCTTCGCCGTTACGGCGCGCTGATTATCCTTCCCCGCACCAGCGATATTTCACTTTCGGTTGACACCGGCGTTCCGGTGAACGCACGCCTTTCCATGGAGATGTTGATCTCCATCTTCAACCCAAAATCCCCTTTGCATGATGGAGCGGTGATTGTCCGTGGCGACCAGATACAATCGGCGCGGGTGATCTTGCCGTTCAGTGTGGTGGCTGGTTCGGGGGAGTTCTCGCTGGGGACGCGGCACCGTGCGGGGCTTGGCATCACCGAGCAAGCCGATGTGTTTGCGGTGATTGTTAGCGAGGAAACCGGCAACATCAGCTACGCCCAAGAAGGGGTGCTGCATTACAACCAATCCACCGACACGTTGCGAATGGCACTGCTAAGCGCGCTGGAAACCACGATTCGGCGGCGCGAACGCAAAACCCTGCGAACCCGCCTGAGCGGGAACGGAGCAAGCCCGCAAAGTTCACAGCAAGCAAAACAACCACGACAACCAGCATAACCAACGAATGTTCAATAGATCAGACAATGCTACCGCCACGTTGCGAACCTCACGCCAGGATTTGCTGGATCAGCTTCGCGGGCGCGGAATCAGCGATGAAGCGGTGTTGAAGGCGATTGCAAAAATCCCCCGCGAGGAGTTCGTGCCAACAGCGTTTCGGCACCGTGCGTGGGAGGATGGCGCGCTCCCGATCTCCTGCAATCAAACAATCTCTCAGCCTTTTACTGTTGCGTTCCAGAGCCAGTTGTTGGAAGCAACGTCCGGGATGAATGTGTTGGAGATTGGAACCGGAAGCGGCTATCAAGCTGCGGTGTTATGGGCGTTGGGACTGCGCGTGTTCACCATTGAACGCCACGCCGATTTGTTAAGCCAAGCACGCCAGCGCCTTGATGCCATTGGCTGCAACGTTGCCATGCGCGTTGCCGATGGAACCGTAGGCTGGAGTGCGTTTGCCCCCTTCGATAGGATTATTGTTACCGCTGGCGCGCCTGCCGCACCGCCCGCATTGCTGAAACAGCTTGCCCCAAACGGGCGGATGGTAATCCCCATCGGCGATAAAGCAACCCAGCGGATGAAGGTCTTTATCCGCCAGCAGGATTCTGAACAGTTCGACGAGCTTGACCACGGCGATTTTAAGTTTGTGCCATTGATTGGGCGTGAAGGATGGGAGAAAGAGTGAGATATGAATGATGAAATATGAGTGAAGAAGTGAGCAACAGAGCCAGAACCACCGCCAAGCATATTCTGGCGATTGTTGGCCCGACTGCATCGGGGAAGACCGCACTGAGTCTGGAGGTAGCTGCGCGAATCAGCGGCAGGGTGGAGATTATCTCTGCCGACTCGCGTCAGATTTACACTGGGATGGATATTGGCACTGCCAAGCCAAGCCCGATGGAATTAGCCCAGATCCCACATCACCTTATCAGCATCCTTCCGCCAAGCCAGCGGTATGCCGCTGGCCGATTTGCCGACGACGCAGCCGCTGCAATCCAGGAAATTTTTTCACGTGGCAACATCCCAATTGTTGTTGGCGGTTCCGGTTTCTACGTGCAGGCGTTGTTTGAAGGCTTGACCGCCCCCACTGTTAATCCAGAAATCTATGCTTTGCTGGAGCAGCGGCTGGCCGCCGAAGGCTACGATGCTTTGCACCATCAACTTCAGGCTGTTGACCCCGTGGCGGCTGCGGCCCACCCGGCCAACAACCGCGCAAAAATCTTGAGGGCGCTGGCTTGCTACCTTCAGACAGGGGAGCCATACAGCAATTTCCTTGCTGCCAGCAAGTCTGCTTCGGGGCGGTTCGTTCCCCGCTACGTGGTGCTTTCGCCGCCGCGCGAACTGCTGTACCAGAGGATTAACCAGCGTGTGCTGCAGATGTTGGATTCGGGGTTGATGGAGGAGGTGGATATGTTGCTTGCCAACGGCTACACAGCGGACGATGCGGGGATGCGAACGGTGGGATATGCCGAGGCAATGCAGCACCGTGCGGGGAAGTTGGGGTATCAGCAGATGGTTGAGCTCATCCAGCAATCCACCCGCCGCTACGCCAAGCGGCAGGTGACGTGGTTCCGACGGTTAGCCGATGGACTTTGGTTGCAAGAAAGGGGGGCGGCAGCGGTTGCAAGTGTGATGAAATTGATGTAGCACGCCGATGCAGGAATCGGAGCAAAAACAGAGACGGGGATTGAGTTCTATGCAGAACTCAATCCCCGTTTCATAATACCCAGTTGTGGCTACGCCGATCAGCCGCGGTCAAGCTGCTGTGGGCCGCTGCCGAACATCTGGCGCATCGCCTCATCAATCCGCTCGCGGATTACCTTCTCGGTGATTTCGATGCTGGTTTCTTTGGTCACATACTCGGCCACCGCACGCTGTGCAACTTGGATGATGTACTCGCGGTTTGCGCCGGTCAGCGCGTCGGCCATTTTCTGCAAGTTTTCCGTTTGGCGTTGGATGTAATCCACCATCGAGGCCAGGTCGCGCTGCTGTTGTTGTGATGTGCGAACCAAGTTAATGAGCTCATATTTCTGTCCTTCCGAGCTCTCCTCAAGGTCACGGATCAGCTTATCCATACGCTGCTCTTCTTCGGTGTAGAAGAGTGTTGTTGCCAACAACAGAAGCATGGTGAACTCTAGCGCGATAGCCGCAAGCAGCACCGATGGCTGTGTTGGTGGGATAAATTTCAGACCGCGAATACCGATAACCACGATAAGGATAGCCGCGCCACCGTAGGCGAAGCCTTGTACGTTGTTGCTGTAGCGTTCGGCAAAGTGGCGGGTCATGTACAGCCGCAGACCTTTGGTCACCAGCAGTTTGTTCCGCTTCCACTTGTTCCCCTGGCGAACGTCGTTGATTTCGTTGACGATCACCGGGCCGAACTCCTTCTCGATAGGCGTTAAATCATCGCGGGAGCTTGCCGCAGTGATGCGCTCAATTTCCTCGCGGGAGATTTTGTCGCCGGTTTGCTCATCAATGCGGTCAATCGTGTGCTCGATTTCCCGCTCCATTTTGTTGGAGACGTAGCCAATCGGGGCAGGGAGCATTGCAGTGGCAATGATGGCGAAGATGAAGCCAAAGAAGAGCGAGAAAATGCCGAAGGTGAGTTCGGGCATGATCTCAATCGGTTCTTCGCCTAATTTTTCGGCTTTAATCACCCATGATCCCGCCGGTTTGTTGTAGGCAGCTTCTTTCCCTTCTTCAGCACGAACCTCATTACCGGTCATATCCATGATGAACTCCGATTCCACAACCGCTTTGGTGGTTGGGTCGGGATGGTGGTTCTTCACTTCATCAGGGGCAAACAGCCCGATGATTGCCGTAGAGAAGATGTTCGTGATGACAAACTTCTGGAAGCCGTAAGCGGCCACCAGCAAGATGCCGAAGAAGAGCAATATCTGGACGATATTTCCCTTATACTTTTCCGTGTGTGAGCTCATACTGCGTTGTTGTTAATACTGCGATTATGTGCAAAACGCTTCCATTCAGCGAAAATGCCGCCCACCCTGTGGACCAATGTGGCCGGGCATTGCCTGAAGAAGATGGATGTTGCTGGAAGTAGCAGGTAAGGAAAGAAGCCTATGGGCTGGCGATACCTGATTGATCGGTTGTCTGTTTGCGTGCTGCCGCGCCGTTGGTGGCGTGGGAAGCAGCGGGCAGAAAAATACACCCATCATCCCACGCAGGCAACAAGTTTTTTGCATTTGTGCTGTTCTTCTTGCCGCCAGTACCCTTCATAACGGATTGGCGCGCCAAAACATCTCACAGAAACTTCACGTCATTGCGGTCTATCTGTTGGTTCTTGCTATGCTGCGGTGTATTTTCGACCCACGTTTTTTTTACCAGCAAACACCAACGTAGGACTGGTGGTTCCCAATCCCAGTCCTTCACCAACAACATTCCTACTAACCACACAACGGAGCGTAAGCCATGGCACGCAGCTTGAACAAAGTGATGATTATCGGCAATATCCAGCCGAGCGACCCCGAACTTCGCCACACCCAAACCGGAATGCCCATCTGCTCATTCAAAGTCGTGACCGACGAGAGCTACAAGGACAAAGAAGGAAACATGGTGGAACGTTCCGAATGGCACAGCATCGTCTTTTGGGGAAGAGCTGGCGAGATCATCTCACAGTACATGAAGAAAGGGAGCAAAATTTTTGTGGAGGGTCGCCTGCAAACCCGTAAGTACGAGGACAAAGAAGGACAGACCCGCTACACCACCGAGATTGTTGGTGCCGACTTTGCCTTCCTTGACAGCAAAGGTGGCGGCGGCGGCGATGCAGCCGGAATGCACAGCGGAACTGGCGAATCGCAAGGAAGCTATGCTTCCCCAACCCCAGCCAACAACGCCCCCGTGGCCGAGGACGATCTTCCATTCTAAATTCCCTAGGCTGTTCCGTTGAACAGCCTTCCTGTGTCAACCTTGCGCGAAGCCCCGGACGGGTTCCGGGGCTGCGCTGTTTTTCGGGGGTACGGCAGCGCCGCTGTGCTTGCGATAGGTGAACAACCAATCCTGATAATCTTTTCCGACTTCCATGGCCTTATCCACAACATCACAGGAAGCCCGCGTTGGGTTAATCTCACTCATGGCTCTTATTCTGCTTGTTGGCGGGATTGTTTGGGGGAAACGCGCAGCTTTCGGTGCCGAGCAACGCACCATCACGTTCACTGCCGCCAATACTTCGGGGGTGGATGCTGGTTCGGTTATCACCGTTAATGGAGTGCGGAAGGGGAGTGTGGTGAGCGTAGAGGCCACTGCCAGCGGCGTAAAAATTGAGGCAGGGATTGACCCCACCGTCCTGCTGAAAGAAGATGCCACCGGAACAATCCAGATGCTGGAGATTACTGGCGGGAAGAAGATTGAGGTGAGTACCGGGAAATCCGAACGGCCCCTTTCGGCGGATGCCGCAATCCCCTGTGTGGTGGCCGGTGATTTGGGCGCGGTGGTTGGAACGTTCGACCAGATTGCCCAGAAGGTGGATGCCTTGCTAGTCCGAATAGACACCACGGTTGGTTTTGCCAACGGATTGATCGGATCGCCACAGCTGCGGGGCGGGGTGGAGCGAACCATCCAGAACACCGAGCAGCTTACCCGCTCGCTGAACCTTCTGGTGGCCGACAACCGGGGGAAGCTGGAGCGGATGCTTGGCAATTTGGATGGAACAATCACCGAGCTGCGGGATCTTGTGCAACGCTCATCCCCCGGCATTGACCGCTCGCTTGCGGCGGTGGAGCAGACCGCCGCCGATGCGCGCACGGTCATCAACTCCTCCTCATCAGTGATTCGCCGCGCCGACTCGCTGATTGCCCATGTGGATGCGCTTGTGGGGGATATCCGCAACGGCAACGGCATTGTTGCCAAGCTGATAAACGACAGCACCCTGACCAACGAACTGATGCTGACCCTGCAAAACGCCCGTGGGATGATTGAGGAAGTGCGCAAGTACGGAATCAACACCAACGTCACCATTGGCCGGCGTCCGTGAGTTCTGGATAGTTGGTCTGGCGGTTTGCAGCCAAAGAAAAAAGGGATAGCACGCTATGATTATATCAGCGTGCTATTTTTTTTGCTTGACTTATATTCCCATATAAGCATATATTTGTGCCATGCCAAGAGCACCAACAACATCTGATGTTTTCAACGCGGTTGCCGAACCACAGCGGCGGGCGATTATCGCTCTGCTATCGGAGGCGGGGGAGCGGTCGGTGAACCAGATTGCCGAGATGCTTGAGATGAATCAACCACAGGCTTCCAAGCATCTGAAAGTCCTGAAAGAAGTTGGCCTTGTCACCGTGCGGGGCAGTGGCCAGCAGCGGCTGTACAGCCTGAACGGAAAGGAACTAAAGCCGATGTACGACTGGATCACGAAATACGAGCGGTTCTGGAGCGAGAGCTTCGACCGGCTGGAATAATACCTTCAAGAACTACAACGAAAGGAGAAAAAAGATGAGCCAGGAACTGAATGAAGTGGCCATTGGCCAGGATCAAGAGATCGTCTTCACCCGCGTGTTCAACGCGCCGCGCCAACTGGTGTTCGAGGCTTGGAGCAATCCGCAGCATCTGATACACTGGTGGGGGCCCAAAGGGTTCACCAACACATTCCACCACATTGAGGTGCGGGCCGGTGGCCAGTGGCGTTTCACCATGCACGGCCCCGACGGAACCGACTATCCAAACCTTGTGGTGTTCGATGAAATTTTCCCCCACGAACGGATTGCTTACACCCACAGCCCTGGGGAAGAAAACGACCCAGATTTCCAAGTGGAAGCAAAGTTTGAGGATCAAGGAGAGAACACGCGGCTGACGCTCACGATGCGGTTTGCCAGCACCGAAGCGCGAAACAACAAAGTTGAGTTTGGGGTGCTGGAAGGGGGCGCGCAAACTCTGGATCGGCTTGGCGACGCGCTGGCCCAGATCACCACCAACCCCAGCACAACGTTCGCACTGGCGTTGCCGTCCGATCGTGAGATTGTGATGACCCGTTTGTTCAACGCCCCACGCGAACTGGTTTTTGAGGCTTGGACTAACCCGGAACACGTTGCCAAATGGTGGGGCGGCTGCGCGCAAACCGTGCTGGTGTGCGAAAGCGATCTGCGGGTTGGCGGCCAGTGGCGGACGGTGCTTCAGGAGCCGGGGGGAGCTGTTCATCCGTTCAAAGGGGTGTTCCAAGAAATTGCCTCGCCGGAATTGTTGGTTCACACGATGATCTACGATGTCGAGCCATACTCCAACATTGTGGCGGTTGTCACCGTGACGTTTCGGGAGGAGGATGGGAAGACAAGAATGATTGAGCGAATCCAGCACGAATCGGTGGAAGCACGCAATGGCCACCTTGCTTCCGGAATGGAGTGGGGTGCAGTGGAAACGCTAAATCGGCTGGAGGTAGTGCTGGAAGAGATGAGCAGGGAACAATAGAGGTGATGTGCGGGCTTGCTCCAACAAGGGATAGCCCCAGATACTTCGCAAAAAAATGTGGGTTAGGTCATCAGTACGATTGGCCTAACCCACGGGTGTTTTTTCTACCTTCTTTCTCTATCATCCTGCCGCTTTCTGCTGCACTTTCTCCTCGGAATAGATATAAATCGGTTCGCCGCTGCGCATAATTGTTTCTTCGGTGACAACCACGGTCTGCAAGTGTTCGCGGTCGGGAAGGGTGTACATCACGTCCAGCATGGCTTCCTCCACAACACCGCGAAGCGCGCGTGCGCCAGTTTTCCGCTGCTTGGCTTTTTCGATGATTGCAGCAACGGCATCGTCGCGGAACTCAAGTTCTACCCCTTCCATCCCGAACAGTTTTTTGTACTGCTTCACGATTGCGTTGCGTGGCTCAACCAGGATTTCCCGCATTGCCTCATCGGTTAGCGGCTCAAGTGGCGCAATCACCGGAACGCGGCCGATAAGCTCCGGTATCAGCCCAAACCGGATAAGGTCTTCCGGCTCTACGTGGCGGAATAGCTCTTTTTTTGCCTCCACCCGATCTTGCACGTCGGTTCCGAACCCCATGGTGGTGGTTCGCATTCGCTTGGCGATGATCTCCTCTAACCCATCGAACGCGCCGCCGCAAATGAACAGGATGTTTTTTGTGTTCACCTGGACCAGCGGCTGTTCGGGATGTTTGCGCCCCCCTTTTGGTGGGATATTCGCTTTTGTTCCTTCCAGAATTTTCAGCAACCCTTGCTGGACCCCCTCACCCGATACGTCGCGGGTAATGGAGGGGGAGTCGGCCTTGCGGGAGATTTTATCCATTTCATCAATGTAGATAATGCCACGCTCGGCACGTTCAACATTGAACTCGGCAGCTTGCAGCAAGGCCACAAGAATCGTCTCGACATCATCGCCAACGTAGCCAGCTTCTGTTAGGGTGGTTGCGTCGGCAATGGCGAACGGGACATCTAACAAGCGGGCAAGGGTTTGTGCTAGCAAGGTTTTGCCAACGCCGGTGGGGCCAATCAGCAGGATGTTCGATTTCTCAATCTCCACATCATCGAAACCGGAAAGGGTTTGCTGGGCTTCAATCCGCTTGTAGTGATTATAGACCGCAACCGCAAGGGATTTTTTCGCCAAATCTTGGCCGATAACGAATTCATCCAGTGCCGAGCGGATGGCCGTTGGAGTTAATCGTTGGTTGGGGTCGGATGGGCGGAACATCCGTGAGTTGCGGCGCAGAAGTTCCACCGAGTTCTGCACGCAGATGTCGCAGATGTAGCTGGTGGGGCCGGCAATGATGGAGGTGACTTCATCGGGAGTGCGCCCGCAAAAGGAGCATCGAACAAAGTCGGAAGCAAAATTTTTGTCGTCGGACATAAGCGGGAATGGATGCCAAGCCCTTCCGGCAACTGTGGTTGCCAGAATAGCGGCGTGTGTGTACGTGGTTGACCCAGTGTTCCTCAAGTCTGGGCTGCGAATATACGCATAGAATAGCCGAGGGCAGCCATTGGCGGCTGCCCTCGGGGAAAAGTGGGGGGGTGGGGAGGAAAGTTATTGATCAGTAGTCAGTGGTCAGTAGTCAGTGGTCAGTAGTCAGTGGTGAAGAGGGTGTTTTTTATTCTTCATTTGGCACGTGACATTCGACACTTGACATTCGACATTTCTTCTACTTTTCTGCTTCTGCCTTCACCGATGTTTCTTCGATGGTGATCCGTTGGTCGGCAGTGGTGCTGGGGATTTGTGGCATGTCGCGGCTGATTTCTTTGCGACTTAGCAGCACGCGGTCAATCAGGCCGTACTCCACGGCATCCTGTGGCGACATCCAGAAATCGCGGTCGGCATCGCGGCGGATGCGGTCAACGCCCTGGCCGGAATGGAGTGAGATGATCTTGTAGAGCTGCTCTCTCATGCGGATCATCTCTTTCAGGTAGATCTCAATCTCTGTTGTCTGCCCTTGCGACCCGCCCGACGGTTGGTGCATCAGGATTCGGCTGTTGGGCAGTGCCATCCGTTTGCCCGGCGCGCCGGCGCACAGCAGCACTTGTCCCATGCTGGCGGCAAGCCCCAGGCAGATGGTGGAGATGTCGGGGCGGATATACTGCATGGTGTCGTAAATCGCCAACCCAGCCGAGACGGATCCGCCGGGTGAGTTGACGTACATGATGATATCCTTGTTCGGGTCTTCTGATTCTAAGTAGATCAACTGAGCAATCACGATACTGGCGACTTCATCGTTGATCGGGGAGTCAAGCATGATGATCCGTTCTTTCAGCAGTCGGCTGAATGGATCCCAGGCTTCCCAGCCCATTGCTGTTCTTTCGCGAATTGTTGGGACGATCATTGCGTTCCTTGTTGATACGTTCTGTGGAAAGGTTGTTCTGTTGGTTGCTGATCCACCGTGCCTATGGGGTTCAGGTTCGCCAGTATGACGAACACCGTGGCGGCTTCATGTGGTGAAATTAAGAATTCAGACGAATGAAGTAGATGATAGCGCAAGAAAATAGAGCAAGAAAACTGTGTTGATAGCCTCATCCGGGATAAATGGGCTGAAACGGAAAACGCGACGGAATGCGCTTCCGCACTTTCCATCGCGTTTTTCTACTTGCTGGGTCTGCCGTGGGGGCTAGAGCTTTATGGTGCTTCCCTCATCGGAGTCCGCTTCGGCTCCCTCTTGTTGTTGCCCAACTCCATCTTCACCATTGGGGGTTGCTTTGGCCTCTTCTTGTTGCTTCAGCACGATATCCTCTATTTCTTGTGCGTCGGCGTAATCTTCCAACAGCACCATCACTTTCTCGGCCACAATCCGCTCTTGGGTGGTGTCCAGCGATTTCAGATAGCGGAGTACAATGTCATACTGAATGCCCATCCGTTTCGCCTCAAATTCGGCCAAATCTTCGTAGTCAGCCTCTTCAACCGTGATTCCTTCGGCCTCAATAATCTGCTCGCGAATCAGCATCCACTTTGCGGTGCGCTCGGCAGTGGGGTGCATTTCGCTTTCAAATTTTTTGCGGTCGAACCCAGCGGGGAGTTCCTTCTTTTTGTCACGCTGCTTCAAGTCCTCAACAAAGGAGTCCAGCACCATGTGGGTCATCGTGTGGGGAACGTCAAAATCGTGGCTGTTGACCAGTGCGGCCACCACGCTATCGCGGAATATCCGGCTATACTGACTGTCGTATTCGTGCTTAATCGAGAGGGTGATTTGCTCGCGAAGCTGATCAATGGTGGCGGTCGTGTCATCCAGCACCTTCATTGCCAAAGTGTTGTCGGCATCGGGAAGAACCGCACGGTTGACCTCCTTCACGGTGACTTCGTAGGGGATATTTGTCTGGCCACCATCGCCAGTTGGTAGATCAACACGGATGGCATCACCAACGCGGGTTCCACGCAGCAGACGGCGAAGTTCTGGGTTGACATTCTCATGCTTCAGGAAAATCCGGATATCGCGAGAAGTCTCGCCAATCACGGGCAATCCATCGGCCAATTTCTGGATGTCAACTGTCACTACATGGTCATCGTCATCAGCCGACTCGGCTGGCTCAAGCGTGGCCAACCGCTCGCGCAGATTATCCAACTCCGTATCAACTTCTTCCCCGGTGACAGTGTGGAAAATGCGCTGGGCTTGCAGCCCTTTATACTGGCCAAGCTCAAACTCTGGATAGATTTCGTACCCGATTTTCACGTACAACCCGCCATCATCGGTTCGGCGCAGCTCGGTAACGGCTGGTATTCCAACAATTCTTGGTTGCACTTGCTCAGCATATCCCCGGAAACTTTCCTGTGCAGCTTCTTCCATTGCCTCGGCTTCAAGCTGCTTGCCGTACAGCTGTTTCACAAGGTTCAGCGGAACCATCCCTTTGCGGAAGCCTTTCAGTTGGGCTTCTTTTTGGGCTTCGCGGAGGGTTTTGCTGAAGTGGGCATCATACTCCACTTTCGTCAGTGAGAACTCTATTTCACGGCGAACGCCGGAAGATTCCAGGACTGTTGATTCCATGCAGAAACAAGAATTGAGTGGTTGTTTGTTGTGCGGATGGAGGGACTTGAACCCACACGCCTTGCGGCACCAGATTCTAAGTCTGGCGCGTCTGCCAATTTCGCCACATCCGCAGTTGCTTGCCGGTGTTGGATAGCCAACACTTATGGCAAGGGGCGCAAATATACAACAGTCGTTTCCGCAGAGCGCGACCCGATAGCAAGCCGATACAGAGAGATTCATTCGCGGGCAGAAACATCAGCTATATGCCGATTGCAACGAATTTTCAGCGATGAAGGGTTGGCGAACTGCCGTGCTATATTTGCGTGGCCTGTTCCGTTCGGTTCTGGCCTATTGTTAGCAACCTTGTTAGCAACCTGCACCAAGTGATGACTGTTCCACTGCTTGACCTAAAAGCGCAATATCATGCGTTAAAAGCTGAGTTAGATGCTGCCGTTCTGGATGTGATCGAACGCCAGCACTTCATCCTTGGCCCCGATGTGGAGCGGCTTGAGCGGATGACCGAGGAGTATCTGGGGGTGCGTCACGCGCTTGGGGTGAGTTCCGGCACCGATGCCTTGTTGTTGGCGTTAATGGCGTTGGGGGTCGGTCCTGGTGATGAAGTCATCGTTCCTACCTTCAGTTTTTTTGCCACCGCTGGCGTTGTTAGCCGCCTGAATGCCCGCCCAGTTTTGGTTGATATTGACCCAAAAACGTGGAATATAGACCCTGCTGGGGTTGCAGCCGCGATTACCGAGCGAACCAAAGCAATCATACCGGTACATCTGTTTGGCCAGTCGGCAGATATGGATGCGCTGATGGCAGTGGCTGCCGAACGGGGTGTTCCAGTTATTGAAGACGCCGCGCAGGCTATCGGAACCCAGTATCGTGACGGTCAACGGGTAGGGGGGATCGGGTTTGCCGGATGTTTCAGCTTTTTCCCCTCGAAAAATCTTGGCGGTTTCGGCGATGGTGGCCTTCTGACCACCAATGATTCCGATTATTATCAGCGAGCCCGCATCATGCGGATGCACGGCGAAAAAACACGCTATCACCACATGGTGGTTGGGGGGAATTTTCGGTTAGATGCCTTGCAAGCCGCCGTTTTAGCGGTGAAATTGCCATATTTGCCCTCATGGAGTGCTGCTCGGCGAAAGAACGCGGAACTCTACAATCGGTTATTCACGGAAGCTGGGCTAAGCACCGGAACAGGTGTTCAGCATTACAGCAATGGTAATCAGGTGCTTACTCCTGTTGCTGCCCATGGCGATTCTGGCCATGCTGATCACCATATCTTTAACCAGTACGTTATCCGGAGCGAACGCCGTGATGAATTAAAAAGCTGGTTGGAGTCAAAAGGGGTTGGGACTGCTGTCTATTACCCTATTCCATTTCACCAGCAAGAGTGTTTTGCTGATCTTGGTTACTCTATCGGTGATTTCCCGAACGCGGAATGCGCCGCTAACGAAGTGCTGGCATTACCGATTTATCCTGAGTTGACAAACGATCAAATTGAGTATGTTGTGCAGGCAATCGCCGATTTCTTCCAAACAAAGCATCCATGAACGTCCCATTTGTTGATTTAAAAGCGCAATATCTTAGCATCAAGCAGCCCATGGACGCTGCGATTGCCGATGTGATTACTAACACCGCATTTATCGGTGGAAAGCGCGTTTCCGACTTCGAGGCAGCATTTGCCAGCTACGTGGGGATGCCGTATTGCGTCTCGGTAGCCAACGGAACCGAAGCGATTGAAATTGCTCTTTGGGCGTTCGGAATTGGTAAAGGGGATGAGGTGATTGTGCCGGCCAACAGCTTCATTGCCAGCTCGGAAGCGGTGACAGCAACCGGGGCAACGGTGGTGTTTGCCGACAGTGATCCAGCAACATATACGCTGAATCCTGAAGAATTTCGCCGAAAAATCACTTCTCGGACAAAAGCCGTCCTGCCAGTTCACCTTTACGGGCATCCGGCAGATATGGATCCAATAATGGCTATTGCCCATGAACATGGATTAGCCGTAATTGAGGATGCTTCGCAAGCGCACGGGGCACACTATAAGGGGAGGATGGTAGGTTCAATCGGGGATGCCGCTACGTTCAGCTTCTATCCTGGAAAAAACCTTGGGGCCTACGGTGACGCTGGTGGCATTGTGTTCCGCGATGCCGAAATTGCCGAGCGAGCGCGATTATTTGCTAACCATGGCAGCCGTAAAAAATATATTCACGAAATTGAAGGGCGCAACAGTCGTTTAGATGGAGTTCAGGCGGCGGTTCTTTCAGTGAAATTGCTGCACTTAGATAGCTGGAATGCTGCACGCAGAAATCATGCAAAACTCTACAATCACCTTCTTACTGGTATTGAAGGTATCTCAACCCCAACAACGGCTGACTGGGGAGAGCATGTTTTTCACTTGTATGTCATCCGCACCGCAGAGCGTGATGATCTTATCCAATTTTTAAGCGAGCGAGGGATTGCAACTGGGATTCACTATCCAATTTCGCTACCGATGTTAGATGCCTACTCGCATTTTAATCATTGTGTAGATGATTTTCCGGTAGCAAATGGGCAAATGGGGCAGCTTCTTTCATTGCCAATGTATGCCGAATTGACCGAAGAAATGGTCCGCTACGTAGCATCTGCCATCCATGAATGGGCAGCAATTGAAGTAGTTAATAAATAATATTCATTCCAGAATCCTCCAAATAATACCTGATAACCAAAAATGGCTGTTCTTGTCACTGGCGGAGCCGGATTTATTGGGTCAAATTTAGTGCGCGCAGTGCTTGAGCGTGGCGAACGCGTTCGCGTCCTTGACAATTTTTCCACAGGTCGCTGGGATAATCTACGAGATGTGCTAGGCCAGATTGAGTTGGTGGAGGGAGATATTCGGTCGTACCATATCGTTCGGGAAGCAGTAGATGGGATGGATATCGTGTTTCATCAAGCGGCATTACCATCAGTGCCGCGATCTATTAAAGACCCAATTACAACACATGATGTAGGGGCAACAGGGACATTAAATATCCTTCAGGCCGCCCGTGATTGCAGAGTTGGACGTGTTGTTTTTGCAAGCAGCTCGTCTATTTACGGTGATACTCCAACATTACCAAAGCACGAAGGGATGACTCCCTCACCTTTATCCCCTTATGCAATTTCTAAGTTAACAGGAGAGCATTATTGCCGTGTATTTTTTCAGTTATATGGTGTAGAGACAGTGGCATTGCGGTATTTTAACGTTTTCGGGCCTTATCAAGATCCAACAAGTGAGTATTCAGCGGTCATTCCTAAATTCATTAAGCTAATGCGTAGTGGAAACCGCCCAATTATATACGGTGATGGCGAGCAAACGCGAGATTTTACGTACATTGCGAATGTTGTGTTGGCCAATTTATTGGTTGCATCGGTAGAGAGTGGTGTAGCGGGAGAGGTATTCAATGCCGCCTGCCATGATAAAATTTCACTCAATGCTTTAGTCAATGAGCTGAATTCTAATTTAGGATTGGACGTTGAACCAATTTATACAGAAGAGCGGCTTGGTGATATCAAGCATAGCTTTGCATCTATTGAAAAATTAAAGAATACAGTTGATTATTCTCCGGTTTTTAATTTTTCTGAAGGAATTCAGCGTACTATTACGTGGTCTGCTAAACAAGCAATAGAGTAATTATGCAAACGGTACAGCACGAAATCCTTGATTCTTCTGTTAAGCGTGTTATTGTCACGGGAGGCTGTGGGTTTATTGGATCGAATTTAATACTATACCTTTTGAAGCATCGCCCAAATTGGGAAATTATCAATGTAGATGCTTTAACATATGCTGCAAACCCGGTATATCTTGCAGAAATTGCAAGCGACTCTCGGTATCATTTTGCTCATGTTGATATTCGGAATCGCACTGAACTACAGAAAGTATTCGATCAATATCAACCAAGCGGAGTGTTTCATTTAGCAGCAGAATCACATGTAGATAATAGTATCAGTAATCCGCAGTGTTTTATTGAAAGTAATGTCATCGGAACCTTCCAATTACTGGAATCTTGCCGTCAATCTTGGAACAATAAAACGGATAGTCGTTTTTTGCACGTTTCCACAGATGAAGTGTATGGCTCGCTTGGTACAACGGGTTTTTTTAATGAACAGAGCCAGTATGCTCCGAATAGCCCTTATTCAGCCAGTAAAGCAGGAAGCGACCATCTTGTCAGGGCTTGGCATCACACGTATGAGATGAATACAGTTACTACCCATTGCGCCAATAATTTTGGTCCTCGGCAACATCCTGAAAAATTGATCCCTACGGTAATCCGTACAGCGTTATCACATTGTCCAATCCCAGTTTATGGTGATGGATCCAATATTCGAGAATGGTTGTATGTAGAAGATCATTGCAATGCTCTACTACAAGTTTTTGAGCATGGGGTAGCCGGGGAGTCTTATGCAATTGGTGCGCGTAATGAATGGAAAAATATAGATTTAATCAATGTGATTTGCTCAATTTTAGATGATTATATTGGAAATAGCCCTATCGGTGGATATAGCAATCTAATCACTTTTGTTCCAGATCGCTTAGGACATGACCTGCGGTATGCAATTAATCCCTCAAAAATTGAAGAAAAATTAAATTGGAAGCCTTTGGGAAATTTCCAAGATAAATTGCTTGAAACAGTGATGTGGTTCTCGCAACCTATGCCTTGATGTTGATAGCTATATGGCCATATCTAGTAATCAAGATGAATCTCTGAATCATTATGCTGAGAATAGAGGGGAGAAAGGTGCTAAACCAGAAAAATACTTAAAACGGATTGTTAAGGGGGCTGGAATAGCACTAAGTGGCAGCATTATTTCGCAAATACTTGGTGCTGTATCAGGTGTTATTACAACAAATGCGTTAGGCGTAACACATTACGGAATATATGTTCTTGCAACTAGCTGGATGGGATTACTAGCTGATTACTCGCGGCTTGGCTTTGGGACAGTAATTATTCGATTCGGGGCTTCTTATAACGCAGCCGGAAAAAAGGAATTCATTAAAGGTACTTTTTTATATGTAGTTAAAATTCAATTATTGCTTTCATTTGTGTTGTGTTTTTGTATTATGATATGGGCAGAAGAATTTTGTGATGCTGTTTTGAATGAACCAGTAGCAGCTCCATATTTTCGTTTTTTTGCTCCCGCAATTTTATTAACTTCATTATATGGTAGTGTTATTAGTTTTTTGGATGGAATGCAGAATCAAAAATATTCTGTATTATCGTCTGCTATAACAGGTAACTTTTTCAATATTTTCTCTTTGACCTTACTTTTGTGGCTTGGTTATGGTATTTACGCAGCACTAGGTTCAAGTTTAATACAAGATGCTGCTATCTTATTTGTGGGAATATATTTTGCATGGAAGATATTTCCTGAATTTCTTAATCCCAACATCGAATCGAAAGTCGAAAAAAAAACAATATGGTCATTTGCATTGACAATGTTCGTTGCAAGCTTGAGTTATAAATATTCTTTCGGTTTGGCTATGCCATTTTTAGGATACTATCGTTCTCCTTTGGAAGTAGGTCTATACGCAGTCGCTATTAACCTTCAGCAGTTGATTTTTGTACCTGCAAATGCGCTATCTGTGATTTTTAATCCATTAATAGCAGAGCTTTATTCTCAAGATGAAATGCATGAAATTCATCATTTATATAAAGCAGTTACTAAGTGGTCTTTAATATGTTGTGCTCCTATAGCCATTGTTATTATACTACACACCAATTTTCTTCTTTCGCTATTTGGAAGCAGCTATGTTGATGCAGCAACAACGTTAATAATACTGATTTCTATAAGTTTTATTGTAAATTTAATCGGCTTATCTGGTCACATTATTAATATGGTGGGTAAAGCCAAAATAAATATGATTAATTCTATAATTACTGCTGTTATTACATGTACTATGTTCATATTCTTGATACCTATATATAGTGTAATCGGTGCTGCTATAGCATATGGAAGTGGGTTACTTATGAATAACATTATACGCGTAGGTTATGTGTTTTTTGCATTAAAAATACACCCGTTCAGTTTTGCGATAATTAAAATTATATTGGCAGTGGTGATGAGTTTGTTTGTTGGAATAACAATGCAATCAATAATAAAAAAACCAACAGATGTTGTTAATGTGTTATTGATAACAGTAATAAGTTTAACAATTTATTTGTATGCTATAATAGTAAATATCAATAATGACGACAAAATTATTTTATCTGCAATAAGGCGAAAAATAAAAAATAACCATGATGTCAATAGATAATGGACAATCGTTGGAAATTTTGGTTCGTGACGCACAAGCTGAAGATTACACAGCTATGGTTGCTACACGCGGTGAAGCATGGTGGTGGATAGCGCAACGAACATTAATTAATGAACTCCAGATTAAAAAAAATGATATTGTATGCGATGCTGGCTGCGGAGTTGGGATATATACTCGTGAAATAGTAAGACGATTTCCTAACAATCAAGTGTGGGCCGTTGATTTTTCAGTAAAAAGTCTCAATGTGCTTAAATTAGCTACAAATACAAGTAAAGTTAATACCCTTGTCGGTGACTTGATCAATTTTAAATTGCCCCATCCAGTAGATGCATTATTATGTACGGAGGCAATTCTTCATATTCCATCGGAAAAATTGCGTGTGGACGCAATGAAAAATTTATTTGATACGCTTAATCCCGGAGGGAAGATAGTGATTGCCGTTGTACCTTTTACTAAAAGAAGTACCTTAAAAATAACAGATAACCGCGGAAAAGGTGGGTACTATTCGTACCGATTTACCCCGAAAGAATTAATGGATATTGTTGCCTCAGCAGGGTTCGAAAATATTCAAGTTCGTGGATGTGTGAATTTTCGAGGATTTATTCGTTCGCGGTTGCCTAAGTGGTTATGGTGGACTGACGTAATGTTTTCAAAATTTCCTTTTTCAGCAAAATTTGGGCATTTAATTTTCTGTACAGCTGTACGGCCAAAGATATAATGCTTATCATATAATTTATCCTGATCCCGTATAACATGTGTGCGATCGTTGGGCTTTGGAGGAAACATAGTAGGATAGTAGAAAGCGATATTGAGGTGATGCGTGATACTATGCGACATCGCGGTCCTGATGGTGCTGGTCTTTATTTAGATAGGCAGTCTAATGTTGCACTTGGACATCGCCGTCTTGCCATCATTGACTTAAGCGAAGCTGGCAAGCAACCAATGCTGAATACTAATGAAGACATAGCATTAGTACTAAACGGCGAAATATATAATTATCGGACTCTACGTCAACAAGCGGAGACTTGGGGGTATCGCTTTAAATCGACAACTGATACCGAGGTCATCATCGCACTATATGAACGCTATGGTGTTGAATGCCTACAATACTTACGCGGGATGTTTGCTTTTGCATTGTGGGATTCTAAACGCCACCAACTGCTGCTTGCGCGTGATCGTATAGGCATTAAACCATTGTATGTGTATCAAGATTCAGAAACAATTGCGTTTGCTTCCGAGGTTCGCGCATTTCAAGCATTAACCTTTTTTGATAAAACAATAGACGTATCAGCATTATTTGATTTCTTTAGCTATCAGTATATTCCTGCACCAAAATCAATTTTCCGCAATGTTCAAAAACTAATGGCTGGACATTATGTCATTATAAATACAAAAACGGAAGAAAAAATCACAAAATGCTATTGGAATTTACCTAAAGATAATCATAGCGTTGCACTAACAAGCTGCCAAGTAGTAGATAAAGTTGATGAGATTCTTCGGGAGTCTGTGGCTTTACACCTTATTAGTGACGTTCCTGTTGGAGCATTTTTAAGTAGTGGTATAGATTCATCAATTGTGGTTGCTATTGCGGCAAAAAAAGAATCTGATCTTGCAACGTTTACAGTGAATTTTAATGAAAAAAATCATAGAAATGAAGGAGTCTATGCTAAACAACTAGCAGATACGTTTGGTGTACGACATCAGATAATTACTATGCAAAGAATGGATTTTGAGGAGTTTACAGAAAAATTTGCAGATATTTATGATGAACCATTTGGTGATACATCAGGAATCCCAACTTACTTGATGTGCCAAGCTGCTGCGCGATCAGTAAAGGTTGCTCTTTCAGGTGATGGTGGTGATGAAGTATTCGGCGGATATGTTGCCAATTATATTCCTATGTTAAATTCTACAAAGCGCACATTCGCTTCTGGAATAGCTCATCAATTGATTCAGACAATGCCAGTAAAATTCGGCTCTTCAATTCTTTATAGACAACTTTCACTACAGCAAAAAATGATTGAGTCGACGATGCTGTTGCGCCGTGGTCAAAAACGGTTGATTTTTAATCAAGATGCTTTGCAAGCATCAAATTTGGATCCAACAAAGTATGATGATGCTTGGAAGTTTCATGCCTTCCAAAAAAAGCGTGGACATGATTATGTGAGAGAACGAATGGAGATGGATATGCTTTCATGGTTACCCGAAAAAATGTTAACTAAAGTTGATCGAGCATCTATGGCACATTCGTTAGAGGTACGTATTCCGTTGATAGACCATCTGCTCGTTGATTTTATGTTCCGTCTTCCTTCAAATTATCAGTGGCATCCAGAGAAAGGGGGAAAGTGGGTAGAGCGCGAAGTGCTTGAACGTTACGTCTCAGCCTCGCTTATTAATCGACCAAAGCAGGGTTTTAGCATTCCACTTAATGAATGGACAAAGCAATTAGGGATGCGGTGGGTTGAACAAGTTCGAGAATCTCAGATTGTCCGTAACGGAATTTTCTCATGGCGCGGTATTAAAATGGCCGATACCCGATCTTCGTTAGTACAGTGGATGATAGTTAATGTCGCGATTTGGTCTAATCGCTATTCTTGGAGCTTTTAGTTTTTTTGTGAAAATAGCAATTGTTACTGACCATTTCTTGCCTCGTATTGGAGGGGCAGAATATGCAAGCCACTGTCTTGCAACAGCGTTAGCTGACCGTGGGCATCAAATCACCGTGGTTGCTCCGCAATTAAAAAAAAATGAACCAAAAACAAATTATTCAATAATTCGATATATCAATAATCGTTTTTTTCCTTCAGTCTTAGCCCGTTCTATTGCTGTGGCAACATCAGGAATCTTTCACAAACCAGATATTATTCATGCCCAACTAATAGCTCCAGCTGGAATTGGAATATTTCCCTATTCTAGGTTTATGAACATTCCGTTATTGGTTTCTCCACAAGGAGCAGATATTCATACTTTTCCAGCAATGAATTATGGATTATTGCTAAACCCTAAGTACCAATTCAAAATAGAGTCATTATTAAAGCGATTAGATGCAGTAACGTATTCTAGTCGGCTAATGAAAAAACTTCTGTATGTTCATGGGTTCCGTGGAAATCATGCGTACTACTTACCAAATGGCACTGTTACTGGGCGTTTTCATCACCAGCGACGCCAACAATTGCGACGCTCGTTTGGGTTTGCTGATGATTCGGTAGTGATTGTGGCGGTTAGTCGGTATTCGCCAATTAAAGGCTTGGTGCAGTTTGTGCAAGCACTAAACAGGCTACCCTCTAATTTGCCACGCTGGCAAGCTGTAATTGCTGGAAGCAATGTTCAGAATCTTGCGCCACAAATAGAAGAAGCTGGCCTTACAGCTAAAGTGCGATTAATACCGAATTTGCCGTTTGAGTTCGATGATAGCGGTATTCCAATAATACCTTCCCCGGCAATAGCTGATTTATTGATTGCCAGCGATATTTACGCTGCGCCTGCATTAAGCGGTGGATTTGAACTTTCTAGTGCCGATGCTATAGCGGCAGGATTAGCGACAGTGATTTTTGATGAAAACGGTAGCAAAGATTTCATTGAAGATACTTCCGCTGGTATTGTTGTGCCAACGAATGATATTGCTGCTTTCGCGAACGCACTTAGTACAATAATTATCAATAAACAGCTTCGCTCTACTATGCACCATAATGCTTTGCTGGCTGCGCCAGCATTAGATTGGAAGGCCATTGCACAGTCAGTTGAACTGATATACCAATCTATTCTTACTACACAGGGAAACAAAGCATGAGCAATCTATCTGAAGTTGTTGTGGTTACAGGAGCGGGTGGATTTATCGGAAGCCATCTTGTTGGAGCGTTAGTACGCCAAGGAAAAAAAGTTCGTGCAATGGTACGTTATGCATCACACGGAGGTATCGGTAATCTTGCTTGGAACGATCCCACTCTGTTACGCGAAGTAGAAATTATTCGCGGGGATATTCGCGATACCGAATTTGTTCGCTGCCTTATAAAAAATGCAGAGGTGGTGTATCATCTTGCTGCTGCAATCAGTATTCCGTATTCTTATACAAATCCGCGTGAGTTTACTGAAGTTAATATAAATGGTACATTAAATATCTTAGCTGCAGCAAAGGACAGCCAGTGCCTGCGTCGTGTGGTGATTACTTCAACAAGCGAAGTCTTTGGGACTGCACAATCTGTACCAATGGATGAAAAACATCCATTGCGGCCGCAATCCCCATACGCAGCAACAAAAGTAGGAGCTGATCAACTCTCTAAAAGCTTTTGGCATTCTTTCGATGTTCCTGTTATTATTATTCGTCCATTTAATACTTTTGGCCCAAGGCAGTCTCCGAGAGCAGTGATCCCAACAATTATATTACAAGCATTGTCGGGGAATTCTATTCGTTTAGGGCAGATAGATTCTACACGAGATTTTTTATATGTTGACGATACAGTTAGGGGATTCCTTGCTTGTGGTAATGCAGCAGCAGAAATGAACGGTGAAGAATTTAATTTCGGAACAGGCGTAGAAACAACAATTCATGGAGTTCGGGATGAGATTTTAAAATTAATGAGTCAATATACTGAAACATATGTAGAACAACGAAGACTTCGCCCGGTATCCAGTGAAGTAATGAGGCTATTATGTGATCCGCATAAAGCACATCAATTACTTAGTTGGTTTCCTGAAACTTCTTTGACAGAAGGTTTACAACGTACAGTTTCATGGTTTACTGAAAACCAATCTTCTTTTACTCAAGAAAATAATTTAATTTAATTATGAAAGCAGTTATATTAGCTGGAGGACTCGGTGAACGCTTGCGCCCGCTCACAAAAATAATTCCTAAACCATTATTACCAGTTGGGGAGCAATCTGTGTTGGAGATAACATTGCTCGCTATGAAAAATTATGGAGTTAAAGAAATACTGATCGCGTTAAATTATCAATCGGAACTATTTCGTGCTTTTCTTGGAGATGGTAGCCGTTGGGAGCTTACAATATCTTGTTCACAAGAACAAGCACCATTAGGAACTGCAGGGCCGCTAAGGCTTTTTGCTGATCGGCTAACAGAACCATTTATTGTTATGAATGGTGATATTTTAACAAGTTTGGATTTTCGGGATATTATGAAAAATCATATTGATTCTGGTGCTATTTTAACAGTTGCTACTAAAGGAATTACTCTTCCACTACGTTACGGAATAATCGATACTGAACAGGGACGTATTTGTAGTGTGCGCGAAAAGCCTAATTTGTATGCAGAAGTTGTTGCCGGAATTTATGTGTGCAATCCATCTGTTATCTCAGTAATCCCTGAAGGAGCAACATATAGTATGATTGATGTAATAAAATACCTATTAGATAATCAAATGCTAATAAATCATTATCCCTTGCATGATTATTGGCTTGATATTGGACAGATGGAAGATTATGAGCGGGCGCAAGAACTTTATGCACAAGGGATTTTTTCACGTGAAAACGAAATATCATGAAAAATAATAACCAAAAGCAATTTAACAATAGGTATGTATAATAATTTGATAAAACTAATAAGGTTTTATGAAAATCGTAAAATTATTATATTAGGTGGAGGTGGTTTTATCGGTAGCAATTTGGCCTTAGCTTTAAATAAATTATACGCCGATATTGTAGTTGTTGATGATTTCATTTACGGAACAGGGGGGGATCCTTGTAATTTAAAAGATGCTAATGTAAATCTAGTGCGCTCTCGCATTGAAAATATAAGCAACTGGCAAGATGCAATAGAACCTAATTCTATAGTTTTTCATTGCGCTGCAAAAAATACTCATAAATGGTGCAATTTGCATCCAAGGGAAGATTGTGAAATAAACTACTATCCTCAATTTTCAATTATCCAAGCAATTCATGCAGTAGGTCCAAGCGTTAAATTGATATATTGCAGCACAAGAACGGTTTATAAGGACATAGAAAAATCTTTGATTACTGAGCTGTCCGAAATTCTTCCTCAAGATGTTTATAGCACGCATTGCTTTAACTCAGAGCGGCTTTTTCAATTGCTATTATCGCCTCAGCAAGTCCGAATTTTAAGATTAACTAATACTTATGGCCCAAGACAACGTTTGTCAGGTGACGAGATGGGGCTAGTTGGTGAAATCCTGTATGCGGCTCTCAATAATAGTTTTTATCAAGTCTTTCAAAACGGTATGGCAAGGCGTGATATCAATTATGTTGAGGATGTAGTTGATGCACTCTTATCTATAGCAATGCTTGAAAAAGTAGGTGACCCTATTGTTCATTTAGGTGGTGATTGGGTACAAACAAAAAGCATTATTGAATATGTAAGCGAAATAACAGGATGGACAAATTATGAGTACCTTGACTTGCCAACAAAAACAATCTCACCTTTATCAACACGTCGTGCCGCTGAATTATTAGACTGGCAACCTAATGTTGATCTTAAAACTGGTCTAATCACAACAATAAACTATCTCCAATTAGCTAAAGCAAAGCATGAAATCTCAAAATAAAATTGAACGATGTAACTTGACTCGACAGGTAGATACGTTGCTTCCAGAGCTTATCGAAGCAGCGACATCTGTATTAAAAAGTGGCAAATATGTTTTAGGTGAAAAACTTAAAGCGTTTGAAGAATCTTTTGCTAACTATGTGGGGACTAAATATGCTGTAGGAGTGGCTTCGGGTACAGAAGCACTATATTTAAGCCTTCGTGTCCTTGATATAGGTATTGGGGACGAAGTTATTACAACCCCATTTACGGCTGTTCCAACAATATCAGCTATTATTATGACAGGTGCACGACCTGTATTTGCTGATATTGATCCCACTACATTTACAATTGCCCCAAAGTCTATTGCTAAAGTTATCAGCAACAATACAAAAGCGATTATCCCAGTACATATTTATGGGTTAATGGCCGATATGGATGCTATTGCTGACATAGCGGAACAGCGCACGATTCCTATTATTGAAGATGCGGCTCAAGCTCATGGAAGCCAATCACATGAAAGACGGGCAGGCTCTATAGGGTTAATGGGGTGTTTTAGCTTCTATCCCACCAAAAATCTAGGAGCTTTTGGTGATGGTGGATTAATTACAACAAATAATAAGAAAATAGCAGAAAAATTATTTTTACTTCGTAATTATGGGCAAACCTCCCCATATACAACAAAAATTAATGGAATTAATACCCGGCTAGATGATCTACAAGCAGCAATGCTACTTGCTAAACTACCATATCTTGATAAATGGAATAAACGAAGACAAGAAATAGCTGAAATTTATTATCAAAAATTAACTATACCCGAGATTGAAATACCAATCATACCTAAAGGGTATAAATCGAATTATCATGTTTTCGTGATCCGTGCTAAACAGCGAGATGAATTATGGAATCATCTTGAATCTAATGGCATTCAAGCAAACGTCTATTATCCGATTCCGGGACATCTTCAAGAATCAAATAATTATCTTGGATACAATAAAGGTGATTTTCTTGTTGCAGAAGAGGCATCGAATAGTGTTATTGCTCTACCCATGTTTCCAGAACTTAGCAATGAAGAGGTGAATACGGTTATTAATAGTATATATGAATTTTATGGATATAATCTTAAATAAAAAATATGCATTTTATTCAGAAATAAACAACAACCCTCTGGACTCAGTAACGAAAAGGATTTATGAATAATCAATTTACCATTCCCGCAAACACAGGATTCAGCGGAACTGTGCAACACATCTATGTTCCGCTATAACTTTACAATATACTTTTGCTTGAGTATGGTAATTGCGTGGTGTAAAAAAATATGATATTTTGAATAAACTTTAGAATATAGAATTCCACTAAAAAACATGCGTCATATAATTTATTTAATAATTAAGTCGTTTTCTATTTTTTTCTTGCGAAAACATAAAATAAGCGATGATTTGTATAGTAGAGTCCTTGTTTTGTGTGGTGCTGGAATTGGAGATGCTATTATGGCAACCCCAATTATTAGAGCTATCAAAAAAAATAATAAAAAAATTAAAATAACAATTGTTTCCAACAATGCGAATGTAGATGTCTTTAAATTTAACCCTTATATATCAAAACACATTGTTTACTCTAATTCCTATTATTCGCGTCTAAAAGCATGCCTTTCCGTCCTTTGTAATAGGTGCGATGTCTTTATTGGTACTCAGCCATCGAATACAACACTTCATGCTATATTTGCTTTTATGAGTTTGGCCAAAACTAAAGCTAAAGTTAATAAAGAAAATATTGATTACGCATATTTAGATTATGACTTTCTTTATGATATTTTAATTTCTAATAATAAAAAACGGCATAGAGTTCAACTAAATGCAGATATCGTTCATTCGGTTAACCTAATAACCCATGTATCATCTAATATGAAATGTGAAATATTTTTTAATGAGAAAAAAAAACAAGTAAATCTATATCCATTCAAAATAAATTATGTCTGTGTGCATCTAGGAATTGGAAGAAAGCAAAAAATATGGCCTATTGAAAATTATTCTAAGGTAATAAATTACCTTATTGATAAAAATAAAACTATAGTAATAGTTGGCGGAAATGAGGAGCGGAATCTTATTTCGAAAATGAAAATTAATAATTATATGAAAATTGTAAATCTAATTGGAAAATTGAAATTAAATGAATTGCATGTTTTTCTACAGCACGGCGCGTTGCTACTTACAAATGATACGGGGGTGATGCACGTTGCCGCAACAACTAAAATAAAAATATTATCATTATTTGGTAGTACAAATCCATTACATATCGGACCTTATACAGATAAAGCGATAGTGATAGCTAAGAATAGCATCAATGATATTTTAGTTGAAGAGGTCATTAACATAATCGATGAGATTTTAAGTGAATAATATCGTGGTCTTCTTTATCGGAACATTACTAGTTAGTCGATTGTTCTCCGAAACTTTTAGCATTATCCCTAAGGCGATAGACGTTGTTGATATTATAATAATCCCTTTTTTCTTGATACTCTGTATTGTTCAGCGGATAAAAGAAAATAAATCTACAGTGTTTCGTCAAATTGGATCCTTAATTGTTGTGTTTGCTGCTATATCTTGTATTTCTACTATAGTCAATTGGGATAGAGTACATCTGGGTCCTGTGTATCTATTTGTTTTTGGTATTCTTGAAGGTCCATTACTCTATATAACTTTAAATTTATTGATAAAAGACAAGAATGATTTAATAATTAAAATATTTAATTTTTATAAATTAATTATTATTATAGAAATAATAACCATATTTTCTGTTAGTATGCCTGCTTTTATTCTTACTCAAGATCCGGATAAAGTTTCAGGAACTTTTGGAAATAATTGCTATCAGTTTTCTGTACTGTTAACTATCATGGGAGGATTTTGCTTAGGCGAATATTATCTTCAAAGAAAAAAATCCCTCTTCTATTTAGTCGCATTATTATTATTCTTGATAACATTTATATTGCTACAATACCGGACAGCATTACCAGTTTTTTTTATATCATTTACGATTGGATTCATTATACTTTATGGTCGAAAATTTATTAGGTTGTCTATGATTTTAATGATCATTGGACTTGGCTTAGGATATGGTATGAATTATATAAGCTCTTCAGAAGTTGACCTAAAGTATGATGACTTGTTGGTTCTAGCAGCCAATCCCTCTGTAGTCTTAAACTATGGCAAGGTGAAATCTTATGTCAATACATGGGCAATGTTTGAAGAATACCCATATATGGCAGTAATTGGAAGTGGCCCGGGGACTTTTGTTAGTAGAGCTAATTATACGTTTACTATTGAATTGAGTAGTTCAAAGTCAAAAGGAGTTGGTGCTATATTGCAATCTGTTTTTGGAAATCAAAATTACTATACTGATGTTCAAATTGATTACATACTGCCATTATATGGCATGGAAGCACTGTTTGGTTCTGTACAGATTAATAACCCGAATTCAAGCATACTTGCGAATTTAGCGGAAGTGGGTATTGCTGGACTGATAGCTATATCCATTTTATATGGAATGCTGATTCGCCATAATATTCGATTTTTACAATATGCTAAATTCAAAAAAGATGAAATTTTAATACCTCTATCTACAAGTCTATTCGTATCATCAGCATACTTCGTTTTGATTTTTCCATTGGATAATTATATGGAAATAGCACGTGTGTCTTTGCCTATTTGGTTGCTATTTTGGGTGGTTTCAAATAAAGTAGAAATTGATAAAAATGCAGATCGTAATAAATTTTTTGATAATATTAATTTTGTTTATAGTAAATAACGCTCCCAACGTTAAACGTTACTTACATCTAATATTCCAACACTATATTATACTCGCGTGCTTTCAGTTTGCGAAATTGTCACCCTGTTTACCCCGATTTGATCGGGGCGAAGACGAGGCCTATACAGGGCCTGACAAGAATAGAATTTCGCAATCTCAACACACGCGAGTATA
>JADZEY010000071.1 GCA_020850315.1 Armatimonadota bacterium
CCCTGGGCTAGCATACAATGCCCCTTCAGGGCGGCAGAGAATCACGGTATCCGTGTCCATACCCAAGCCAACGCACTGGGAAATGGGAAAAAAACCATCCGCCTCTCCATAGCCCCAACGGGGCGACATACCAAAGCCCAGGGCAGCGCCCTGGGGAACGGGGCGACCCATCAACCAGCCCTGAAAGGGCGGCACAACAAACCTGCAGGAACGCACCCATGAGTAGATCAACCGAAGGAACCGATGCACCGGCGGCGGATGGATTGTTCGGGCGTGTTGTTTCCATTTTGGAGCAAGCGCGGGGGAACGTCGTCAGGGCGGTAAACACGCAGATGGTGCTGGCCTACTGGTTGATTGGGCGGGAGATTGTGGAGGAACTGCAAGGGGGCGAAGGGCGGGCAGAGTACGGGAAGCGGATTGTAGAAGAACTGTCGCTCCGGCTGAATGAGAACTACGGCAAGGGGTTCTCGGCATCGAATCTCTGGTATTTCCGGCAATTCTATGTGGCATATCAGCACCGAGGGAACATTCTCCACACAGTGGGTGGAGAATCGGAACAATCCCCGAAACTCCAGACAGTGGGTGGAACAGTATCCGGTCGTCCAGAAGCCTACTTGATCGGTGATGAAGGAGTTCAAGGTTTTTCCCCGCAACTTTCCTGGTCTCATTATCGGGTTTTGATGGCAGTCGAGAGCAAGGAAGCCCGCGATTTTTATGAGCGTGAAGCGATAGCGGGGGGATGGAGCAAACGAACCCTTGAGCGACAGGTACACACCCAGTATTACGACCGCTGTCTGCACAGCCAGCAGCCCAAGAGCATTCTTGCCGATGGTCGGCAACTGCAAACAGCGGATCAAGCCCCTATCGAGACGCTTAAGAACCCTTATGTGCTGGAATTCCTTGGTTATCCGAATTTTTCGGAGCTTCACGAGTCGGACCTGGAGCGGGCAATCATCACCCATCTGCAACGATTCCTGCTGGAACTGGGCAACGGGTTCGCGTTTGTTGCCCGGCAGAAGCATATCCGCATCGAGGAACAGGATCGCTACATTGACTTGGTGTTCTACCACTGCCGCTTGAAGTTCTACCTGCTGATTGACCTAAAGGTTGGGGAATTAACCCACGCGAACGTCGGCCAGATGGATGGCTACGTGCGGATGTACGACGGCCTGTTCACCGCACCGGACGACAACCCAACGATTGGCCTGATCCTCTGCACAGAACACAACGAGACGGTGGCGCGCTACTCGGTGCTGAACGACCGCAAGCAGATATTCGCCTCCAAATACATGCTGTGCCTGCCAACCGAAGAACAACTCCGCCGGGAAATTGAGAAGGAACGGCGGCTTATCGAGACCACCCGACAGGAGCATACCGATGAGTAAATCAATCGAAGAAATCCTTGCGCCACGGCCCCAGCCCCGGCCGCGCATCTACGCCTACTCCATTGCCGACGCGGCCCACGCTGGCCTGCTGAAAGTTGGCCAAACCACACGCGACGTTCGGCAGCGGGTTGCCGAGCAACTGAAGACCGCAGCAATCAAGAACTACACGATTGAACTGGACGAATCCGCCGTGCGCGACGACGGGGCCATCTTCAGCGACCACACCGTGCGGGCCTCGCTGGCAAAGAAAGGTTTTGCAAACACCGAACTGGAGTGGATGCGCTGCACCGTTGACGATGTTCGGACTGTGCTGACCGAGCTTCGCACTGGCAAACAGCATAGCGGCACGCACCACCAGACCTTCCCGATGCGCAGCGAGCAGGCCGAAGCGGTCCGCAAGACCCACGCCTACTTCCATTCCATCTGGCGGGAGGATATGCACGCGGTTCCACGGTTCCTTTGGAACGCGAAGATGCGTTTTGGGAAAACCTTCACGACCTATCAGCTGGCAAAGAAGCTGAAGGCCAAGCGGGTGCTGGTGGTCACGTTCAAGCCAGCGGTGGAGGATGCGTGGCAGAACGATCTGGAATCCCATACCGATTTTGAGGGCTGGCAGTACCTTTCCAAAAAATCCGGCATCGCCCCCACGGCCATTGATCGCAGCAAACCTGTCGTCTATTTCGGCTCCTTCCAGGACCTTCTTGGCCGCGATGCGGCAGGGAACATCAAATCCAAGAACGAGTGGCTGCACAATGTGGAGTGGGACCTTGTGGTGTTCGATGAATATCACTTTGGCGCGTGGCGGGAATCGGCAAAGGAGTTGTTTGAAGGGGAAGAAGATGCGGTTGCCAAGAAGGAACTGAACTACGTGGCGAACTTGGAGAAATTGAACGAAGACCTTGTGGTGCTTGCCGAGAAGGAGAGGGAGTTTCTGCCGATCACCACCAGGGCCTACCTCTATCTTTCCGGCACACCGTTCAGGGCACTTGCCACGGGTGAGTTCATCGAGGAGCAGATCTTCAACTGGACCTACACCGACGAGCAACGCGCCAAGGAGGAGTTTGCCGCGAAGAATCCTGACCGAAGGAACCCCTACGGCGCGCTTCCGCAGTTGCGCCTACTGACCTACCAGATGCCGGACGAGTTGCTGGCGATTGCCAGCGCGGGTGAGTTCGATGAGTTCGATCTGAACGAGTTCTTCGCAGCTTCCGGCACCGGAAGTTCCGCGCGGTTCAGGCATGAAAGCTACGTGCAGCAGTGGCTGAATATCATCCGGGGGGGATACGCGCCAACAAGGGTGGAGAACCTGAAGACCGGAACACTCCCGCCGTTTCCGTACTCCGACAGCCGATTGCTCCCCTACCTTCAGCACTCGTTTTGGTTTCTGCCAAACGTTGCGGCCTGCCATGCAATGGCGAACCTGCTGGGGAACAAGCACAACACCTACTGGCGCGATTACACGGTTGTTGTGGCTGCGGGAACATCGGCAGGGATTGGGATTGAGGCATTGCTGCCAGTGCGGGAAGCAATCGGGAGCGGATTCGACACCAAGACGATCACGCTCTCCTGCGGCAAGCTGACAACTGGCGTGACGGTGCCGCAATGGTCCTCTATCCTGATGCTTCGCAATCTGAAGTCGCCGGAATCCTACTTCCAGGCAGCGTTCCGTGTGCAGTCGCCGTGGTCCATCAACAACCCGAACGGAGACAACCCGAACGAGGAAGAGATCATCAAGCCTATCTGCTTCGTTTTTGACTTCGCCCCCACCCGCGCGCTGCGGCAGCTTTCGGAGTACGGCATTGGGCTTTCGCCCAGCGAGCCGAACCCGGAGAATGCCGTCAGGGAGCTGGTGTCGTTCCTGCCGGTGCTGGCGTTCGACGGTGCAAACATGACGCAGATAGATGCGGGGGGCATTCTTGACATCGCAATGGCGGGAACCTCGGCCACGCTTCTGGCGCGCAAATGGGAAAGCGCGCTGCTGGTGAACGTAGATAACGACACCCTGCGCCGCATCCTTGATAACCCCGAGGCGATGGCCGCCGTGGAACGTATCGAAGGCTGGCGCTCGCTTGGCGATAACATCATCGAGACGATCATCAACAAGAGCGAGCAGGTGAAAGAACTGAGGGGAAGGGCGAAGGATCAGAATGGAGAGCTGGCACGGAAGGAGAAGCAGGAACTGACCGATGCAGAAAAGGAGTACAAATCCAAGCGGAAGCTGATTCAGGAAAAGCTGATCAAGTTCGCCACACGCATTCCGGCGTTCATGTATCTGACCGATTTTCGGGAGAACACTCTGCAGGATGTCATCACCAAACTGGAGCCGGAGTTATTCCTGACGGTCACGGGCCTAACCGTAGCGGATTTCCAGCTACTTGTCGGCCTACGGGTGTTCAACACCGAGCACATGAACCAAGCAGTGTTCGCCTTCCGGCGATACGAAGATGCCTCGCTCCGTTACACCGGAATCGAAAGCCACGAGGGGTTGGCACGCTATGGGCTGTACGATACAGTGGTAGCGAAGGGATAAGGGGGAATGCCGGCGGAGCCACCGAACAAACCGGTGCCTTCCCCTCACCCCTAACCCCTCTCCCGATTCGCCGAACTGAGCAACGCTGCACTCCGGCGGGAGAGGGGGACAGGAAGGAAATGGCGAATGAAGAATGGACGTGATTCGTGAGGTTGCCAACGTTCGCCTTGCCACTACATCCCGCAATCCGCTTATGCTGAGAACAGCAACAGCAGAAAGCCCTCGGCAGCAATGCTGCCGAGGGCTTTTGTTGGTTTTGATTGTGCGAAGGATTACACCCCGAACAAGACCTTGGAGACCCTTGACGGAGCCGTTTCGGGAAGAAGTTTCTTCCGGTCGGCGGTGTCTATCGCGTTCTCGTTCTTGCTGGTGACAAGGATGTCACGGTAGGTTTTCAGGCCCGTTCCTGCCGGAATCAATCGGCCCATGATGACGTTCTCCTTCAGACCATGGAGATTATCAATCTTGGCTTCGATTGCGGCATCGGTCAGCACCTTCGTCGTTTCCTGGAAGGAGGCTGCCGAGATGAACGATTCTGTGGTCAGCGAGGCCTGCGTGATTCCAAGCAGCAACGGTTCGGATGTTGCTGGCTCGGCATCGCGCGCTTCAATCGGGGTCTTCCCTTTCTTCTTCAGCTCGGCGTTCATCTCCCTCAGTTTGCGGCGCAACACCAATGCTCCGGCCTTCAAGCGGCTGTCCCCCTTGTCGGTAATCACCACATGGTTTTTCATCTCCTCGTTCTCTTCCTGGAACTTGAAGCGATCCACTTGGTCGCCTTCCAGGAATCGGGTATCGCCGGGGTCTTGGATGCGGACTTTCTGCATCATCTGGCGGACAATCACCTCGATGTGCTTGTCGTTGATGTTCTGCCCTTGCATCCGATAGACTTCCTGAATCTCATTGACGATGTACTCCTGCACGGCGTTCAGCCCCATGATGCGGAGGATGTCGTGCGGGTCAATCGCGCCATCGCTGATCTGCTCGCCGGAACGGATGAAGTCCCCTTCCTGCACCAGAACGTGCTTGCCGAAGCTGACGGTGTATTCGGTGCGGGTGTAGCCGTCTATCGAGGTCACCACCACCACGCGGTTGCCGCGCTTCGGTTTGTCGAAACTGACAATGCCGTCAATGTCGCTGATGACCGCCGGTTGCTGTGGCGAGCGCGCCTCGAACAACTCGGTAACGCGAGGAAGACCGCCGGTGATGTCGCGTGTTTTCCCAACGTCGCGGGGCATCTTGGCAACCACTGTTCCTGGCTTCACCAATTCGCCATCTTCCACGTTAATGTGGGCGCGAACCGGAACGATGTAGGGCTGCAAGACGTTCCCCTGCTCATCAACGATTTCAATCGTCGGGCTTTTTGTGCGATCCTTGGAGTCGATCACCAGCTTGGTGATGTAGCCAGTTTGCTCGTCGGCCTCGTCGCGGTAAGTAACGTTCGGGATAAGGTCACGGTAGCGGATGTAGCCTTCTTTATCGGTGATGATGACGCTGTTGTACGGATCCCATTCGTACAGGATAGTCCCTTTTTGAACACGGTCGCCATCCTTTACGTGAAGCTGCGAGCCGTAGGCAACATCGTAGCGGTGGATCACCCGATTGTCGGCATCCAAAATGGCAATCGCGCCAGCACGTCCGGTCACTACCGACTCCATTTTCATTTCCCCGGTGTCGGCATCTTCTTGGTGGCGCTCAATAAACTTGATTCCTTCGTACTGAACGCGCCCTTCGTTCTTGGTTTGGATGGTGCTTTGTGCCGAGATCAGCGAGGCCGTTCCACCGGTGTGGAAGGTGCGGAGCGTAAGCTGCGTGCCTGGCTCGCCGATGGATTGCGCGGCAATAATGCCAACGGCTTCGCCAACGTCGGAAAGTTTTCCGGTGGTGAGGTTCACGCCGTAGCAACGCCCGCAGATGCCACGCTTGGCTTCGCAGGTCAGCACCGAACGGATGACGATCATCTCCAGCGGAGTTTCGGAGATTGCGGCGGCAATATCTGGCGTGATGACCTGGGTTCCGTGGACAATCACGTTGCCGCTGATTGGATCTATCACATCCTCCAACGCCACACGGCCAACAACCCGCTCGTGAAGATGCTCCTTGATATGCTCCCCATCTTTCAGTGCGCGCATCTCGATACCACGGATGGTTCCGCAGTCAAGCTCGCTGATGATGGAGTCTTGAGCAACGTCAATCAGACGGCGGGTAAGGTAGCCAGCATCGGCAGTTTTCAACGCCGTATCGGCCAAGCCCTTCCGCGCACCGTGGGTGCTGATGAAGTACTCCAGAATGGAGAGTCCTTCCTTGAAGTTGGCCGTCACTGGGTTTTCAATCAGCTCGCCAATACCACCGCTTAACGATTTCTGCGGCTTGGCCATAAGGCCACGCATTCCGGCAAGCTGGCGGATCTGCTCTGTTGAACCACGCGCCTTGGAGTCAAGCATCATCCAGAAGGTGTTGAACCCGTCGTCGGCATTTTTCAGTTCGTTCACCACCACCGACAGCACCCGGTTGGTGGCGTTGGACCAGATGTCAATCACCTTGTTGTAGCGTTCGCCGTTGGTGATAACGCCTTCCAAGTAGAAGTTCTCGATACGGTCAACTTCATTCTGTGCTTTGTGGATGATCTCATCTTTTTCCTTTGGGATGATAACATCCGAGATGGAGACCGACAGCCCCCCTTTGGTGGCGTAGGTGAATCCCATCTCCTTCAAGTCATCCAAGAATTTCACGGTTTTCAGCAGCCCCGCTTTGCGGAAGCACTCGCTGATAAGGCGGGTAAGCTCTTTTTTGGTCAGCAGAATATCTAGATATCCCAACTCCTTCGGCACAATGAAGTTGAAGAGAAGGCGGCCGGTTGTGGTTTCCACTATTTTCCCATCAATCCGCACCTTGATACGTGCATGAAGATGCAGGCGGCCGGTGTTATGGGCCACCACAACTTCCTTTGCCGAAGCGAACATTTTCCCTTCGCCAGCAACGCCCGGGCGTGCTTTGGTGACGTAGTAGCAGCCAAGCACCATGTCCTGGGATGGCACAGTGATCGGGTCGCCCGATTGGGCACTGATGATGTTGTGCGACGACAGCATCAGCAGCATTGCTTCCAGCTGTGCATCGTGGCTTAGCGGAACGTGCACGGCCATCTGGTCGCCGTCGAAGTCAGCATTGAACGCGGTGCAGACCAGTGGGTGAAGCTGAAGAGCCTTCCCTTCAATCAACCGAGGCTGGAAGGCCTGGATACCCAAGCGGTGAAGGGTTGGGGCGCGGTTCAGCAGCACCGGGTGGCCGTCAATCACAATCTCAAGGATGTCATAGACCTCGTTGGTTTTTTTCTCGACAACCTTCTTGGCCGATTTCACCGTCTTTGTGTGGCCCCGCTCAATCAGCTTGCGGATGATGAAGGGCTTGAACAACTCCACCGCCATATCCTTCGGAAGGCCGCACTCGTGAAGTTTCAGTTCCGGCCCCACCACAATCACCGAACGTCCGGAGTAGTCAACGCGCTTGCCAAGCAGGTTCTGGCGGAAGCGTCCTTGCTTCCCTTTCAGCATATCACTCAGTGATTTCAGCGACCGCTGCGACTCGCTACGGACTGCCGAACCACGGCGGGAGTTATCGAACAACGAGTCGGCGGCCTCCTGAAGCATCCGCTTTTCGTTTCGCAGGATCACCTCTGGTGCCTCGATGTCCATCAGGCGGCGCAAACGGTTGTTGCGGATGATGACGCGACGATAGAGGTCGTTCAAATCACTGGTGGCAAAGCGTCCACCTTCCAACGGAACCAGCGGGCGCAACTCCGGGGGGATCACGGGGATAACATCCAGCACCATCCACTCGGCATTGTTTGGTTCCCCTTCCCCTTCTGGGCGTTCGCGGAAGGCGTTCAGCACCCGAAGCCGTTTCAAGGCATCGGCCTTTTTCTGCATGGAGGTTTCGGTGGCGGCTTGCTCGCGCAGGGTAAGGGCAAGCTCATCCGGTTTCACCCGGCGGAGAAGCTCTTTAATGCCTTCGCCACCAATCAATGCAATGAATTTCTTTGGGTCTTCATCATCCAGATCGGAGTTCGTTGGCGGAAGGCTTGCTTTTATGTCAAGGTATTGCTCCTCGGTCAGCAAGTCGTTCACCTGCAACCCGGTGAAGCCGGGCTGGACTACTACATATGACTCGTAGTACACGATCCGCTCCACATCTTTTGTGGGCAATCCAAGAACCGCGCCAATCTTGGAAGGGAGCGACCGCAGATACCAGATATGGACGGCGGGAACGGCAAGGGCAATGTGGCCCATGCGCTCGCGGCGAACCGCTTTTTGGGTTACTTCCACGCCGCAACGGTCGCAGATGATCCCTTTGTAGCGGATGCGTTTGTACTTGCCGCAATGGCATTCCCAGTCGCGCACCGGGCCGAAGATTTTTTCGCAGAACAGTCCGTCCTTTTCGGGGCGGAACGAACGGTAGTTGATGGTTTCCGGCTTGGTGACTTCGCCGTGGGAACGGTTCAAGATGTCATCGGAGGATGCCAGCTTGATCATGATCCGGCGGAAGTTCTGCCCGACGATCTGATTCGGTTGTGTGAACACGATGATCTCCCGGTTTTATAAGTTCAGTACTTCAGTTATTCAGTTGATGTGCTGCGGCACGGTGTGTGCCAGCGTGCGTCGGCGCGAAATGCGATGCTCAGGCTCAGGGGGATTAGTTAGTCAATCTTGACCTCAAGCCCAAGCCCTTGAAGCTCGCGCACAAGCACGTTGAAGGATTCCGGAATGTTTGGCTCCGGCAGATTCTCCCCTTTCACAATGCTTTCGTAGCTCTTTGAGCGGCCATGGACATCGTCCGATTTCACGGTCAGGATTTCCTGCAGCACGTTCGACGCGCCGTAGGCTTCCAGCGCCCAGACCTCCATCTCGCCAAACCGCTGCCCACCGAATTGCGCTTTGCCGCCCAGCGGTTGCTGGGTGATAAGGCTGTACGGGCCGATTGAGCGTGCGTGGATTTTATCCTCGACAAGGTGCGACAGTTTCAGCATGTAGATCACCCCGACGGTCACTTGTTGGTCGAAGCGTTCGCCGCTGCGGCCATCGTACAGATCGGTTTTTGCGGAGCGGTCAAGGCCGGCTTTTTCTAGCCAATCCATCACATCTTCCCAACGTGCACCGTCGAAAATTGGGGTGGCAAACCGGACACCAAGTCGGGTTCCGGCCCAGCCAAGCGCTGTTTCGTACAGCTGCCCCAAGTTCATACGCGACGGCACACCAAGCGGGTTTAGCACAATGTCAATCGGGGTTCCATCGGGAAGGAATGGCATATCCTCCACCGAAACGATTTTGGCAACAACGCCTTTGTTTCCGTGGCGGCCAGCCATTTTATCCCCCACTTGCAGCTTCCGTTTTTTGGCGATATAGACCTTCGCCATCTGCAGAATTCCGGGCTGAAGCTCATCACCCTGCGCCACTTTGTTCTTCTCGATACGGATATCATCCTGCACTAGGTCAACAATGGCGCGGAAGTTTTGGTAGGCTTTGCGAACAAGGTTGTTTTTCCGCTTGTTCTCCACCCAAGGGTCTTCCGTGCCCCAAAGGCCAACATCCAAACCATCAGCAAGCTTTGCGGTGAAGGTGTCGGCTTTCAGCGCGGTGCCGGAGCGGATCACCGTGGTTCCGCTTTCGTCGCGGATGCCCAGCGAGGTCTCGCCATCCAGCAGGAAGCCAAGTTTCTCGGCAAGCATTTTGCTGTAGCGGTCCAGTTCCTCAATCAGCTTCCGATCCAGTATCTCCTGCCGTTTCTTTTCATCCTTGCGGACATCGGTGTCCTTCTTGATAACGCGGCGGCTGAAGAGCTGCGATTGAATCACCACCCCTTTGATTCCTGGCGGGGTTTTCAGCGAGGCATCCTTTACGTCGCCAGCTTTATCGCCAAAAATTGCCCGCAGAAGTTTCTCTTCCGGTGTTGGGTCGGTCTCCCCTTTTGGGGTGATTTTGCCGACAAGGATCTCCCCTTCTGTAGCTTCGGAGCCGATACGGATCATGCCCGCTTCGTCAAGATTCCGAACAGCTTCTTCCGAGACGTTCGGGATTTCGCGAGTAAGCTCTTCCTCACCCCGCTTGGTGTCGCGGACGTGTGTTGTGAACTCCTCGATGTGGACGGAGGTGTAGATATCTTCACTTACCACCCGCTCGCTGATAACGATAGCATCCTCGAAGTTGTAGCCGCGCCAGGGCATGAATGCCACCAACAGGTTACGCCCCAACGCCAGCTCGCCATCTTTTGTGGAAGAACCATCCACAAGCACTTCGCCGGCAGCAACGCGCTGCCCTTCGCGAACCAGCGGGCGTTGGTTGATGCAGGTGTCTTGGTTGGTGCGGAAGAATTTGGTGAGGGGATACTCCTTCACCCGGTCGTCAACAAAGCTGACTAACTGGTCGTCCTTGCTCAGGGTCTGGTCGTACTCCACAATGATCTTGGTGGAGTCAACATATTTGACAACGCCATCGCGTTCGGCAAGCACCAGTGTGCGGCTGTCGCGGGCGATTTTCCACTCCATACCGGTCCCGACCACTGGGCGTTCTGGGCGCAACAGCGGAACGGCTTGGCGTTGCATGTTGGATCCCATCAGCGCACGGTTTGCGTCGTCGTGCTCAAGGAATGGGATCATTGCCGCCGCAGCCGAAACAATTTGGTTTGGCGCGATGTCGGCATACTGGATCTGGTGTGGCTCCACCATCACAAAGTCCCCCGACTGGCGTGCGCGAACGCGGTCAGTGGTGATCACTCCGTTCTTGTCGGTTTCAATCGTTGCGGTGGCAATGATTGAACCTTCTTCAAGATCAGCCGAGATATACTCAACATCATCTGTCACCTTGCCGTCAATCACCTTGCGGTATGGTGTCTCAAGGAAACCGAAATCGTTGATGCGTGCGTGGATACAGAGCGATGAGATAAGGCCGATGTTGGGACCTTCCGGGGTTTCAATCGGGCAAAGCCGGCCGTAGTGGGTGTAGTGAACATCGCGAACCTCGAACCCGGCGCGTTCGCGGGTAAGGCCGCCCGGACCCAATGCCGACATACGCCGTTTGTTGGTCAGCTCGGCCAGCGGGTTGGTCTGGTCCATGAACTGCGACAACTGGTTGGTGCCAAAGAAGGTGTTCACAACCGAGGTGATAGTGCGGGCGTTCACCAATTCCGATGGAGTGAAGTTTTCCACGTCGTGGATGTTCATCCGCTCCTTAATCGTCCGCCCCATTCGGGCCATACCGATGTTCACCTGCGCGGCAAGCTGTTCGCCAACGGTTCGCACGCGGCGGTTCCCCAAGTGATCAATGTCATCCACTTGGCGCTTCCCTTGCTGAAGATCAATCAGGTATTTGATAATGGAGACGATATCCTCACGGGTCAGCGTTGTCTGGTCGCTAGGGATTCCAACGCCCAATTTTTGATTGATACGATGCCGCCCAACTTCCCCAAGATCGTAGCGTTTTGGGTTGAAGAAGAGTTTCTCGATCAGTGCACGGGCGGTTTCCAGATCTGGGGCTTCGCTGGAGCGAAGTTGGCGGTAGATTGCCTCCAACGCATCTTCTTCGCTGCGGGAAATATCTTTTTGAATCGTCTTGACGATAATCGAATCGTTCTGGGAAGCCTCAACGGTGTACAGTTGCACAGTTTCCGCGCCGGATGCTTGGAATCGTGCAATCAGCTCCTCGGTGATTCGGGCATCACGGCCAATGATAATTTCACCGGTTTCCAGGTCAATCACGTCGCCGGCAATCACCCGATCCACAAACTCTGTGTTCAGATCCGAGACGGCCACATCCTCGGTCAGGTCGAACAGCTGCAGCAGGTCATCATCGCTGCTGAAGCCAAGCGCACGGAGCAGTGTGGTGACGGGGAATTTTTTCTTGCGGTCAATGTAGGCGTACATCACGTTTTGGATGTCGGTGGTGAACTCCACCCACGAACCACGGAACGGGATGATACGTGCCGAGAAGATGCGCGTGCCGTTCGGGTGCATGGCATCGCTGAAGAAAACACCAGGGGAGCGGTGCAACTGCGAGATCACCACACGCTCGGCACCATTGATAATAAACGTGCCGCGGTCGGTCATCATCGGGATATTCCCCAGATAGACTTCCTGCTCCACTGTTTCGATAAAATCATCGGAATCTGGGTCGGCCTTGGAGCTAAGACGCAAGCGCGCTTTCAGCGGGACAGCGAAGGTGAGTTCACGGTCGCGGCATTCAATCTCGCTATACTTTGGGCGTTCAATCCGGTATTCCAGATACTCCAGCGTAAAAATTTCGCGGGCATCGCTAATGGGGAAATTGCCAACAAATGCCGACTGAAGCCCCATCATTTTGCGCTCGGCTGGGGGCAGTTCCGACTGCAAGAACTCCCGATATGCAGTAAGCTGCACATCCAGCAGGTCTGGCATATCCAGCAAATGCTTAATGCGGGAGAAAGTAATGCGCCCGTCGTTGTGGCTGATCGTTGGTGCGTTGGTTGTCACAGGTATGATCCTCCGATCTATCAGAATAGTTGCAAGGTCACGTCAGACAAAAAAAGGACTCGTCCCGATTCTGGTTGAATCGCGAAGAATCCTGAAAACTTCTGTGTGTGTGTTGAGAGCGATCTTGATGAGTGTGTGCGCTGAACATGAGCGTTTGGGCCGCGAACAACAGCGGGCAAGGAACCACTCCACCGCCGTTTTGGCATTGCGGATGCTGGGCTCCCCTTCTGTTGTGTCATCACGGTTGTGAAGATACGGTGAACGGTTGACGAAGCAAACAGCCGTTGTATTGCCCCGCTGCCATAGTTGGCATCCCTTCACTTCACTATCAAGGATAGAATTCTCCCCGACAGATGTCGGCGTTGCTGGCCAAACGAACTATCGGGGAGATTCAAGATGCGCGCTCCGATGGGGATCACGTTGCCGTGGCAATGCCCGCAAACAGCGGTGACCCCGGCAAGAATTACTTCAAGGTAATCTTGGCACCAGCATCCTCAAGTTTTTTCTTGAGGTCTTCTGCTTCAGCTTTTGCAATCCCTTCTTTGACTGCCTTCGGTGCGCCTTCTACCAAGTCTTTGGCTTCTTTCAAGCCCAAGCCGGTGATTTCGCGAACGACTTTGATGACGTTGATTTTCTGTGCGCCAGCGTCGGTCAGCTCAACAGTGAATTCCGTTTGCTCTTCAACAACTGGGGCTGCGGCGGCGGCTGGCATCATGCCACCCATCATCATCGGTGCAGCGGCTGTGACGCCGAACTTCTCTTCCAAAGCCTTCTTCAGTTCGGAGGCTTCAAGAAGGGTAAGCTTGCCAATCGTTTCGACCAGTTCTTCTACGTTTGCCATTTCTGTATTCCCTAAGAATGTGTGAGTTGTTTGTTCGATGTTCAAATGCGGGGAAGCGATGTTCGGCGGATTCATGTGCGCAACAAAAAGAGCGAGTATCACTCACGCTGTTGCAGCATGATCCCAGTTACGCCGGAACCTCTTCCTTCTTTTTTGCAACCTCTTCAATCACCGAGGAAAGGTCGCGCATGACGGCGTTCAACGCGCCAACAATGCCGGAGATTGGAGCTTGGATTGAGCCAACGATGGCGGCCAGCATATCCTTGCGTGACGGCATGGCGGCAATCTCGGCAAGGCGTTGGCCTTCAAAGATTTCCCCTTCCAACACGGCAAAGTTCAGCGACGGGCGTTCCGTTTTTGGATCAATGAACTCCTTCAATATGCGGGCTGGGGCTGCGGGATCGTCGTATCCCAGCGCAATGCTGGTTTGCCCAACAAAGCGATCAAGGACGTGATCGTATCCACCCCGTTCTTGCAAGGCACGCTTAATCAGCGTGTTCTTGGCCACTTTGTATTTCACCCCCGCCTTCTTGAATTCGCGACGCAGGCGGATGGTATCGGCTACATTCAGCCCCGTGAAGTCAATGGAGTAGATGCCACTGGCTCCATCCACCATCTCGGCTACTTCGGCCACAACTTGTGCTTTCTGTTCTCTGTTCATAGTCTTCGGTGGACAGATTGATCCACTTCAATCTTGGTGATCTATGTTGATTCCGATCAGAACCGATGAATGGTAGCGTTGGTTGTGTTGGAGAAGCCTTGCGGCCACAACAGGCGCAAGCCGAACACAACAGAAAGCAAACATCGGGAATGCCGGAGTAGGCGGAACCCCTTCGATGATAGTGGCCAACTTGCCACCCGACAGAAGAGGGAGTGCGTAATCGAACTGTGAGGGGGTTAGTGGTGGTCGGCAACACCAGTGAAGGTTGCCTCAAGCACCGGAACCCCAGGCCCCATCGTGGAACTTAGTGTGATACCGCGAACGTATTTCCCTTTGGCGGTTTGTGGCTTTGCGCGAAGGATGCTTCCAACAAAACTTTGGATGTTATCCATCAGCTTATCAAGCTCGAAGGAGGCCTTGCCAACCGAGGCATGAACCACACCGGCGCGGTCAACGCGGTATTCAATTTTACCCGCTTTCACCTCGCGGACTGCTGTGCCAACGTCGGTGGTGACGGTTCCCGATTTTGGGTTTGGCATCAAACCACGCGGGCCAAGAATTTTACCCAGCTTGCCAAGCTCACCCATCACGTCTGGGGTAGCGATGATAACATCAATATCCGTCCACCCCCCTTTAATCTTCTCCAGCATATCCTCGAACCCGACTTGGTCGGCACCGGCATCGCGGGCATCTTGCTGTTTTGTTTCGCGGGTGATGACGGCAACACGAACGGTTTTGCCGATACCGTGCGGCAGCGAAACCGTTCCGCGCACCATCTGGTCGGCTTTACGTGGATCCACACCAAGACGGATGGCGATATCCACCGACTCGTCGAATTTTGCCGTGGCGTTCTCTTTCACAAGTTGAACAGCCTGGCGAAGCTCGTACTGGTTGTCCTTATTAACCTTGCGATTGACGTTGCTGAATCGTTTGCTATGCTTTGACATATCTAAAATCTTCAATCCATCCGCCGCGTTGTTGCGGGGAAGTCAAATGGTGACTGTGTGGAAAACGCCTTGTTGATAGCGAAAAGTAGATACCCTGTTTGGGGGGTGCAAAACCAACGTGGCTTTGCACACGCACAAGGGGATTAGTCTTCGACGGTGATGCCCATCGAGCGTGCGGTTCCGGCCATCATGGTGACCGCGCTTTCGATGGTGTCGCAGTTCAAGTCGTTCATCTTGATTTTGGCAATCTCCTCCAACTGCGAACGCTTGACCGTGGCAACTTTGTTGCGGTTCGGCTCGGCGGAACCTTTTGGAATGCCAAGCTCCTTGATAATCAGCACCGCAGCAGGTGGGCTTTTTACAACGAACGTGAAGGTCTTATCGGAGTAGAAGCTGACAAGAACCGGGGTTAGAATCCCCCCATCCTTTTGCGTTTTTGCGTTGAACTGCTTCACGAACTCCATGCCGTTCAATCCGCGCTGACCGAAGGCGGGGCCAACTGGCGGAGCCATTGTTGCCGAGCCTGCGGTAATCTGGAGCTTGAACGTGCCGAGTAGTTTCTTTGCCATAACGGGAACTCTATCTATTTGCTGTTGCTATTCTTTCTGCTGCTCTGTGCTGTTGCCTCAGGAAGCGTTACCGCTCCATTTCCACTTGCGAAAAATCCAATTCCACTGGGGTTTTCCGACCGAAGATCGAGACCTCCACTTTCAACTTCTGCTTGCTCATGTTGACCTCGCGGACAACGCCGCTGAAGTTATTGAACGGCCCTTCTATCACTTTCACTGGGTCCCCTTCGCGGAAGGCATCAATGATCGTCTCCACATGCTTGCGCTCCTCCACCCGATCCAAAATTTTATTGATTTCATCCGGCTGAAGGGGCGTTGGTTCGGTTTTTGTTCCAACGAAACTGATCACCGAAGGTGTGTTTTGGATCAAATCCTTCACCTTTTTGTTCAGCACCGCTTCCACCAAAACGTAGCCGGGGAGGAAATTCTTCTGGCGGGTTCGTTTTTTGCCGTCGCGGACTTCAAAGACTTTTTCAAGGGGGATCAGGACGTTGGGGACAAGCTCATCCAAACCAAGCCGTTTGATTTCGCTATCAAGGATTTGCTTGACGCGCGCTTCGTGGCCGGAGTACGTTCGGATGGCGTACCAACGGCGTTGAATCGCCATTTCGCCGCCAGCAGCTGCCGTATGTTCGGGTTCGTACATCGGAAGAAGGCCTTAAAACAGAATTTCAAAAACTTTGGTCAGAACAAAGTCAACAACGCCAACCATCGCCACCACACACAAGCAAACGATGATGGTCACGGCGGTTGACTCTTGCAATTGCTCCTTGGTCGGCCACGAGACTTTTTTCATCTCGCTGCTGACATCACGAACAAAACCGATGATTGTCTGTTTCATAAGGATCGTCTATCTGAAATAACTGATTCCTTTTGCTTGCACGGGCGGCAGGACTTGAACCCGCAACCTCCACGATGGGAAATCGGGGCGCTCTCCCCCACTATCTTCCTTGCACGGGCGGCAGGACTTGAACCCGCAACCTACGGTTTTGGAGACCGGCGCTCTACCAATTGAGCTACGCCCGTAAACTCGCTTCTTGTGGGCGGTTAGCGTGTTTCTTTGTGAACAGTCCGCTTGTTATCCCACTTGCAGAATTTCTTGTGTTCCACACGCCCTGATTGCTTCTTCTTGTTTTTGGTCGTGGTGTAGTTACGACGCTTGCACTCGGTGCATTCCAGTGTAATGATGTCGCGCATGGTTATTCGATTCCGAAATGGTACATGAGATAGAGCGGGAGACGGGACTCGAACCCGCGACCAACAGCTTGGAAGGCTGTGACTCTACCAACTGAGTTACTCCCGCTTTTGGTAAAGCAATTTATAGAGAGAGCTCACGACCGGGATTGAACCGGTGACCTCGTCCTTACCAAGGACGTGCTCTACCAACTGAGCTACGTGAGCTTATTGTTCAAAGGCTGAGAGATGTGACGAATGGCGGTGGGATTGACGGAGGAAACGATGGTGGAATTTCACAGGGATGTGTTGATCCCAACATCGTGCTGAAGAGCAACTCCCGCATGGCTTCCCAGCCGGCAGGTCCAACATGTGAACCCGCGCTGAACGGTAGTCTTCCCCGGTTGATAACCACCGGAGCCGTAACGTCACTCGCAAATGAACCTGACAAAGAACTGAAGTGGGCAGGGAAGGATTCGAACCTCCGTACTCGTAAGAGAGCAGATTTACAGTCTGCCGCCATTAACCACTCGGCCACCTGCCCTTGGCTCAGGGGGATTATGGTGTCCCTCTGTTCAAGAGCCTGCAAATATAGGCGAAGCGGATAGGGGCTGCCAAACGTTTTTTTGGCAAAAAACAACGGCTAACAAAATGGCACGAACTGCGGAAGGTTAGCAAGGATTTACCGGAAGCAAGCCGTAGCTGTGGGCAATATGCTGGGCAATTCGGGAATGCACGCCAGGTTGCTCCAAGCTGTCGCGCACCTGCCGAAGGTTTGCGGCAACCTGCTGGCGATACTCAGCATCGGTGGCCAACTTCCGTAGCTCGGCAGCAACGCGCTGGGGGGTGGCTTCCCGCTGCAAAAACTCCCGCACGACCTCCCTTCCGGCAATAATGTTTGCAATGCCCAGTTGCCGCACCTTTGCAAGCCTGCTGAAAATTGCATAGTTGATTGCCGAAGTCTGATAAAACAGCGCGTAGGGAACGCCCAAGATTGTTGCCTCCATTGTGGAGGTTCCCGATTTCACCAACGCAACATCCGCCTGCATCAGCGCGCTGTGAGGTTGGTGAAGAACCTCGATGCCGATCCCCGCACTTTGCAACATCCCCTCCGGTATCGAAGGTGCGCGCTGCACCACGTGGCGGAATTGGCTTCCCAGCAGCTTGGCAACCTCTGTCACCAGCGGCCAGTGGCGCGCAACCTCCCCCCTCCTGCTTCCTGGCAAGTATGCAATGGTGGTTTGTTCGTTTGGCGAAGCTGCGCGCTTTTGGACCTCCAACTCAGTGAGCAGATCAACCAGCGGATGCCCGAAATAGTGGGCAGTGATTCCATGCTTGCGGAAATACTCAACCTCAAATTGGAACCCCACAATCAGCGTGTCAATCGTCTGGCGCATCTGCTTCACGCGTGACTCCTTCCAGGCCCAGACTTGCGGGGCCATGAACCAGACAACGGGGATACCGCGCTGCTTCAGGGCGGCTGCCAATTTTAGATTGAAGCCGGGATAATCCACCAAAATTGCCAACTGTGGTGAACGCTCCGTGATGGATTCCACCACATCGTTGAAGATGCCCCGAAGCGTCCGGTACTTCCGCAGAACCTCACTGATCCCCACCACCGCCATTTGGCTGATGTGATGCAGCAGATCAACCCCTGCTTCCTTCATCTTCTCCCCTCCCGTTCCGTAAAAACTGAGCGTGGGATTGATCTGGCGCAATTCGTGAGCGATCATCGCCCCGTACGTCTCCCCCGATTGTTCACCGCTGATGATAAGGATTGGGTTGTTGGACATAGCTTTTATGCAAAGAAAGGAGGATTTTTGCAATATTGAGAAATGAAACACTACCTACACGCTCGTATGAACATCAAGCCCACTGGAATCAGCAAATTCCAGCGGCTTCAGAAGTTGTTTTTGATGGCGATGTTCCTGCTTGGAATCGGATGCGGGAACTTACTCTCACAAGCCACAATTATCGGTTCCATTTCCAATTGGGATGGCACTGTGCCACCGGCTGCGTTGGCTTTATGGAGGGAAGACTCCGATCATCGTCACATATACAATGCCGATAGAGATGGGTTATTTGAATTATCTTCGCAGGAAGCTGGCACGCTGTCGCTGTGGTTTTCCGGTGCTAACCACACAACAACCAGGGTGTGGGTGACGCTTGGCGATGTGGATACCATTCGGCTGCATCTTCGGTTGCCCACAGCTAACTACAAGGATTCCATCAATAACCCTGTGGTGGTGCAGTATCGGCAAGCTGATACTGTAGAGCTACCGATGGCCAAGACCTCCGAAGGGAGATGGAAAGCGATGGTGGCTGTGGAAAACGGTATGGTGCAGTATCAACTTGCCAATGTGGCCGCAGGTATTCGTGAATCTGACGTTCGCACCTTCAACGGCACGCAGTCGGATTCCTACATCTACGACGGCGGCGGAGATTTTATCTCGGTTCTTCATAGCGATGATGACTCGGTTCAGATCGTCTTCGATCCGGCACTGCTCCCGCCAGAGTCGCAGCCCGCTTCCGTAGAATTTGATTGTGGCGATTGCATTGCTCCGCTGGCGTATCGCTACCTTCAGGATATGGACGCTTACCAAGCAAGCACACCGGAGCGGCGGCGTTTGCTGATTGACTCATTACATGCTGGCATCACAGCCTATGAATCATTAGATACGAAGACTGTAACGCTGAACGTGATGCGGCTGGCACGGCTTGGCGACACCACCATTCCTGCGCCAGTTGCGCGGGCGGTGTTGGATCGCTCTGGCCCGGCATCCCTTGCTTGGTCGCTTGGCGCAGAACGGCTGTACCGTATTCAGTTAGCCGCTGGCTTCACAAAAGCCGAACGCGATTCGTTCGAGTACGCTTTGTTCGATACTCATCGGGATTCAAATCTTATCGCTCACTTGCTGTTCCGAGCAATTGACCGTGAGAAAATGGCAAAGAATGAAAAACGAGCGCAAGAGTTGTTGGGGCGGCTTCTGACAGATTACAGCAGTAATCGTTGGGCCTTCAGGGCGGCTTCGGTTTGGAGCAAGGACGCACCGCACCCCGGTTCCACCGTCCCCCCTTTTCAGATAGACTTCACCGATGGAACCAGATTAACCAATTCATCCATCCTCGGGAAGATCACTGCGTTGTACTTCTGGGGCACGTGGTGTGGACCTTGCCGGAAATTCACTCCCGCATTCGTCAGCCTCAGCAACAAGTTCAAAGATCGCGGGGTTCAGTTTGTGGGCATTGCTGTCGCGGATGACCCTAAACTTGTGCAAGAGTACGTCACAACGAATGGCGTTCCATGGCCCAACAGCGTGTTACCAGACTTTAATGCTGAGATACTGAAATCATTTTATGTGGCTGGAGTTCCTAAGACATACGTTATTGATAAAACTGAAACGTTCCAAGCTGTACACTCTACGCCGGAGGAACTTGACACAATCCTCGAAAAACTGGTTGCTGGCGAACGCATAACACCTACGTCAGATCAATAAACTATCGCGGGGAAAATGCAGACCCAAGACCCTGTATAAACAACAACAACGGCATCTTGCAATCAAGCAACATGCCGTTGTGCGACTGTCGTTCATCATCACATCATCGCTTGCGCCTACGTTCCTTTGGCAATCACCTTCGTCATGGTTGTCACCGAGCCGTAGGCCGGGATTACTGGAAGGGCGATGCCGGAGTAGCTTCCCAGATTAATGACCTTTGCTTCGCGCTCTTCGCGGATGATCGCGCCAAGCTCGGAGCTGATCCACGTTGTCCGCAGAATGGAGTTTGTGTTCAGTGCAATAACCTGGTCGCCACCGATTCCCAAGTTGACAATCAGGCTAAACTTCAGATCGAGCCGGTGGGTGGTTTTTGTGGTTTTGTAGCTGACCCCGTCAATCGTCAGATTCTCCGCTGCCGAGGCGATTGCCGAATCGCCAACGGAGACCTTCACCCCTTTGACTTGTGCCGGAAGCCCATCAATTTGGAATGTGTCGGCCACCTCACCCAAGAACCATTTTGCGGTGGTCGCGCCAAGCGTGGCCTCGTGCCGCCAGTCGCTGCCGATGTCCAACGACAAGCCGGCAATCCCGCTGAAATCCAGCTCCGGGGCTAACGATGAGTAGCGGTAGATTTCGTTCGTCCCCGCCCCCTGCTGCAACAACACCGAGTCGGTGACGCTCAGGAATCCGCCGGCGGTTGCAAACAAGCTGTCAATCGAAACGGCAACCCCTGTGCGCCCGTTCACGCTGGCGTTGGATGCTATCAACGTGCGGGTTTTGGTGCGGCGTGTGCTTTCTATTGTGGCCTGGGTGGTGGTGTCGGTGCTGTAGGTTGTGTACTCGTACCGCGCACCAGACTTGAACTGCATCGTCTCCGCAGTTGGCTGGGGGGTTGGCTCGGTTGTGGATTCATTGCAAGCAACCATGCCAAGCGTTAGCAGCATTGTCGCGATAATCAGTTGTTGTTTCATGCTATCTCCGTTTGTGGAAGTCTATTGTTTGATTCCTGTTTTTTGCTCTCGGTGAACCTCACCGAGACGATTTTCGACACGCCATCCTCCTCCTGCGTAACGCCGTACATGGTGTCGGCAGCCCCCATTGTCCGCTTGTTGTGGGTAACGATGATAAACTGCGTTTCGTTATCGAAGCGTTTGATAAGCTGCACAAACCGGTCAATATTCGCGTCGTCAAGCGGGGCATCCACTTCATCAAGGATACAGAAGGGGGATGGCTTGACAAGATAGATGGAGAAGAGCAAGGCAATCGCCGTCAGCGTTTTTTCGCCGCCGGAAAGCAGGTCAATCGAGTGGGGCCGCTTGCCGCGCGGCTTGGCGATGATCTCAATCTGCGCTTCCAACGGGTCCCCTTCGGCAATTTTCAGATCGGCCTCATCCCCTTCCAGAAACAGCGTTCGGAAGATGTCCTGGAAGTTGGTTCGTATCTGCTCGAAGGTCTCAACAAACTTCCGCTGTGCGGTGTCGTTAATCTCGGCAATGGTCTTCATCAAGGAGTCTTCGGCTTGCTTCAGGTCGTCAAGCTGCCCTTGTAGGAATTGGTAGCGTTCGTTCTCTTCGCGCCATTCATCGTAGGCCAGAAGGTTCACCGATCCCATCATTTTCAACCGCCCTTTTATCTGCCGCAGCACCTCGCGAAGCTCCCCCATCTTCATATCGTCTTCCCCAAATTCTTTCAGCGCAAGCTCAATCTCCAACTCCTCGCGACCCCGCTGGAGAAGGCTTTCGGCTTTTAGTTTCAGCTCGCCAAGTTTCAGCTCTATCTCGTGCATTTGCTCGATGGAGCGTTCGTAGTCGCGGCGTTCCTCGCGCAGGGTTTCGCCGTGGCGGGCAATCTCCTCCCGTTTTGCGGCTTGGCGTTGCACCACTCCCTCCCGCTTTGCTTGCGCCTCGGCAAGCTCGGTGCGGAAGCTCTGCAGCTGCACTGTGTACTCCTCAAGCTCCCCTTCCAGCTGCCCAAGCTCATCCTGGGCGCGCTCCTGTTCTTGGGTGCGGCGTTGGATTGTTCGCTCGGCGTTTTCGCGGTCGCGGACCATCCGCTCAAGCTCGGCACGCGCGCTTCGTTGGTCGCCCCGCAGCCCAGCCAGCAGCACCTGTTTTTCACTCATCTGGCGCGACTGGTCGGCAAATTCCACCTCCATTCGTTCCAGTTCGGTGTTCAGTTGGCGTGCCGTTTGTTCGGCGGCGGATTGCTGCTCGGTCAGCTCGTTCCTGCGCGGCTCAGTCCCTTGCAGCACTCCTTCCAGGCGTTGGATTTCTTCGTGAGCGCGTGCGCGGTCGTTCTCGTGATCGTCCAGAAGTTCGTTGGCGGATTCCTGCTCGTACTCGGCCTGGCCACGCTGCTTTTCCAGATTCCCCACCCGCTGTTGTGCCTCGCGGATTGCGTTGCTAAGGGTTCCAAGATTGATGGCGTTGTGCTGCTCTGTCTTTTCGGCAATCGTGCGGGTAAGTGCCTCCAGTTGGGCCGTGAGTTTTGCTGCCTCTTTTTCCAATCGTTCAATCTGTTCCCGCTTCCCGATGGTGACCCCTTCATCGGCGGTGCGCCCGCCGCCGCGGATCAAGCCGCCGTTGCGGATCAGCACACCATCCAGCGTCACGGCTTGCTCCACCATGCTGTGAACCGATGCAGCAAAGGCTTGCTCCAACGTCTGGACAACCACAGTGCCCCCAAGCAGATGCTGGCGAAGGTGGCTGAAATTTGAAGCGGAGGTGCAAAGATCCGAAGCCCATCCGATTGCCTGGACACCGGCGGGCAGCAAGCGTGGCGTGGCTGCCGGAATCCGGTCAAGGCAGACAAAGGTAGCCTTCCCCTTCCGGTTGGATTGCAGCGATTGCACGCCGCGCAACGCGTCGTCGGCAGTGGGGACAATCAGGAATCGCGCAGCGTTCCCCAGCGCGGCGGCAACGGCTGTGCGGTATTGCTCATCGGTGGAGATTGATTCGGCAACGGTGATCCGCTCAACCGGAGTCCAATCGGGTTGCTGAACAAGGAATCGGACTGACTCATCTTGATCTACCAAGCCGTTCAGGAAATCAATTTTTGATTTGCGGCTGTTGATGCCGTTGTGAAGCTCAATCGTTTGGGTGCGAAGATCATCTATCTCAGTTCGCAGCGTCCCCTTTTCGGCTTGGCCTTCTTCAAACTGGCGTTGCGCCTCATCCAAGTCAGCGGTGGCTTGGTTCAGCTGGGCAGTTAGCCGGGCCAGCGTTTCCCCGATCTGTTCAAGCTCTAATCGGGCTTCGTCGTCCTGTTCATCGAACTCATCAAGGCGTTGGCGGATCACTTCGATTCGGGCGCGGGTGCGTTCTTCTTCGCCACGCAACGCGGCCAAACGGTTGATTACCTCAATCACCCGGTCTTGCGAACGCTTGGCTTCGGTGCGGCGGCCAGCAAGCGCGGCCTCGTTCAGCATCACTTCGGCGCGGATTGCTTCGTATTCGGCTTCGGCAACGCGGTTCTGTTCGGCCAGGCGTTCAATCAATGATTCCACCTCACCATGCTCCTTCATCAGCACCTGAATCCCCCCTTCTGCCTCCTTGATGTCGCGCTGGGAATTTTCGATGATGGAGGCAAGCGAGCGGCGGCGTTCCACCGTGACGGCCTGGCGTTGCTCAACGGTGGCAATCCGCTCGGTGACGGCGTTTAGGTCCTTCTGGGCTTCTATCACGGCGGTCTCAATCTCCCCTTGCTCGCGCTCCAACTCGCGCAGGATTGTCTCCTCCTGAGCCAGCACGGAATCCAGTTCGGTTCGTTTGGATTTGGCCTCGGCAAGGCGTTCTTCCAACGGAGCAATGCGTGCGCTGGTGGCGGCGTACTCACGTTCCAGCACCTCTATTTCAACCCGTTTACGTTCGGCATCAAGGGTGGTGTATTCTTCCGCTTTTTTGGCTTGGCGTTCCAACGCGGCAACCTTCTTGGCCACCTCCTTCACAATGTCGTGAACGCGGAGCAAGTCGGCTTGTGTGGAATCCAGTTTGCGGAGTGCTTCGCGGCGGCGGGCTTTGTACTTGGTGACACCGGCGGCTTCCTCGAACAATCGGCGGCGTTCGTCGGCGCGGTCGCTTAGGATTGTTTCGATCATCTTCAGCTCGATCACCGAGTAGGCGTTAGCTCCCATTCCGGTGTCCATGAACAGATCCACAATATCGCGCAGGCGGCACTGGGTTTTGTTCAGCAGATACTCGCTATCGCCGTTGCGAAATAATCGGCGGGTGATAACTACTTCGCTGTATTCGGTCGGGAGGATTCCTTTGGTGTTTTCGATGGTGAGCGAGACCTCGGCCATGCCAAGCGGTCGGCGTTTTCCGGCCCCGTTAAAGATCACTTCCTCCATTTTATCGGAGCGCAGCACCGAGGCTTTCTGCTCGCCAATCGCCCAGCGGATTGCATCAATTACGTTAGATTTCCCGCAACCATTTGGCCCCACCACTGCGGTGATGCCGTCGTTGAAACGGAGGATGGTTTTGTGTGCAAACGACTTAAAGCCGACGATTTCGAGTTTGGAAAGATACATGCTGGTTGCAAGAGTGCTACAAGGTTGGCCGCCCCCAGCCACCGCGATTATTGAACGCTGGATAACCAAGATTGAGGCGGCCCTGAAACGGCGCGAAGTTACGGAATTCTCTGGCCGGCGGCTGGGGCGCGGCTCTGCTACGGCGAAGGATTCTTCTACACAGAAATCTTCTACACCCGATCCACCACAATCATGTTTGTGCTGGCTTTTTCATCCAACGGGTAGCCAGTGGTGATGATAACGGTGTCCCCTTCCTCCACCACACCTGCTTCGATTGCTGCGCGCTTCATCATCGAGATAGCGTCCTCGGTGTCGTCCGGCTGCTCAATGGTGATGGTGTAGATGCCCCGGTACAGGCATAGTCTTCGGCAAACATCCAGGTCCTGGGTCATCACGATTATCGGAGCATCGGGGCGTTGGCGCGACATTGTTCGGGCGGTGTTTCCGGTGTAGGATAGGCAAAAAATCGCGCTGGCGTTCACCTGCGACGACAACACACAGGCCGCCACAGCTACCGCATTTTCGGCCATCTCCGTCTCGGTCTCCCCTGTTGTTGAACGCTTCCAGTTGGGGTCGAACCGGACGACGCTTTCGGTGGAGCGAAGGATGTCGTTCATGGTCATCACCGCCTCGACAGGGAACGCACCAACGGAGGTTTCCGCCGAAAGCATCACCACATCGGTTCCGTCATACACGGCGTTGGCAACGTCCGAACTTTCGGCACGGGTGGGGCGCGGATTCTGGACCATGGACTCCAACATCTGCGTTGCAGTAATCACCGGTTTGCCAAGCTCGCGGCACTTCCGGATGATCCTTTTTTGCAGCAACGGGACCTCGTAGCTGGGAAGCTCCACCCCCAAATCACCGCGCGCAATCATCACAGCATCGGTGGCCATGATGATCGCGTCCAGCTCCCGAATCGCCTCAATTTTTTCGATCTTGGCAATCACTGGCGTGGTTTTGCCATGCTTGGCAATCAGCCGCTTCAGGTCGGAAATATCTTTTGCCGAACGGACAAACGACAACGCCACATAATCCACCCCAAGCGACAAACCGAACTCCAAATCGCGCCGGTCTTTTGCCGTCAGGCTTGGCTCGCTAACGTTCACCCCGGGAAGGTTCACCCCTTTGTGCTCCTTCAGCAGCCCACCGTTGATAACGTCGCAGGCAATGTTGCGCCCACTTTTGGCCACCACCCGCAGCCGCAGCAATCCATCATCCAGGAAGATGCTATCGCCGGTGCGAACGTCATCGGCAAGTTTTTTGTACTGGACAGGTATCCGTTTATCGCCGCTGGCAACGGCATCGGTGGTAAGGATGATCCGCTCGGCAGGGCGCAGCAGCACCGGGCCATCGGGAAGCGTCCCCACACGAATCTTTGGCCCCTGCAAATCTTGGATAATGGCGATGTGCCGCTCAAGCTCGGCAGAAACTTCCCGCGTCATCTCGGCCAGCTTCCGGTGGGTTTCATATTTGGAGTGCGAGAAGTTGAGGCGAACAGCATCGGCACCAGCCAGTATCAGTTGGCGAATCCGCTCCTTTGTTGCCGTTGCCGGCCCAAGCGTGCAAAGGATTTTGGTGTGCTGAAGCGACGGGGGGAAAAAGAGTTGCTCTTCGAGGGTAGCTTTCTTGGTTTTCGACATAGACCGCAAAAATAAGAATGCAAGGCAATCGGCAATCGGGGTTGATTCGGGGAAATTGTGTTATGAATAGGTGATGCTTACCCCACCACCGGACATCACACACACCGCCGCCACACCGCATCCATCACAATCCCATGCTCAAGGCTGCGCAGGTCGTTCGGCGCACCGTGAACCGTTACCGACAGCAAGGGTGAGGTTGCGCCAACAGTGATTCTGCCAAGATCGCTGAACTGCAGAACCTCCGCGCCATGAATCGTCAAGGCTTCCAGCAACGTCCCGACAGGAAGATTCGGGAAGCCTTCCAACAAGATTTTCGCTTCATCGAACACATCAATGCTGGGGTTGGATCCGCGGCCATCGGTCCCGAACGCAAACCGTAACCCGTGCCGAACCATTGCCATCGCGTCGGGCAGTTTTCCGGTGATATGGAGGTTGGAAGCTGGCGAAAGAATCCCCCACGCCCCCCGGCTTGCCAGCAAGGCAAGCTCCTGCTCGGTAGCATCGGTTAGGTGAACCCCAACATAGTTTTCATCAATGATCCCCATCCGGTCGTAGAACTCAATCGGCGAGATTCCGAACGCTTTCCATGTTGGTTCCCAGCCGCCAATCGCCTCCAGGAATTCACGCCATGGGCCGGCAGATTCTTGGTAGAGCAAGCGTTCCGCGGGGTCCTCGGCAAGGTGTTGGTAGGTGAACGTTCCATGCTGGGCGTTGCGCTGCTGGATCAGCTTCATCAGCGGTGGCGAAACTGAGTACGGCGCGTGGGCAGCAACCGTGTAGGCGATTGCGTGGGGAAGCTCGGCAAGCTGCGTATCGTCCAGTGTAGAAAGCATCCCCTGGTGAGCGCGGTGTTCGGGGAATCCCAACAGCTCGTGCATGAAACGGCAACGGATACCGGTTTCGGCAATCGCCGGAAGCGTCCGGAAGTTGTTTGCCACCTCACCAATGGCCACCGTCCCGCCCCGCATCATCTGCTGCAACACGGCACTGACCTGCTGCTGAAAAAGCTCCTCCGGTTGCGGTTCGCTTCCGCGCGAAGCAAGCAGCCCCTGCACCCATCGGGCCAATCCTTCCCCCCCGCCCACTGGTTGTTGGATACCGGCATCGGTAAGGTGGACATGGCAGTTGATAGCCCCCGGCATTAAAATTTGGTGATGCACGGTGGCATCGGCTTCCGAACGAAGCTGATTTACTGTGGCAATCGCCAGAATCCTTCCGCTGGCATCGCGCAGCACACCAACATCACTCCGCACGGGGTTTGGCTCACCGGGCTGAATCAGGAACTCAGCCGTGTGAAGGGTTTTTCCGTTGCTCAAACTATTCCCTCCTGTTCTGTGGGTTCATTTCCCCACCATCCGATATGGATTTCGGTGTCGTACTCCACCCGCACGGTTCCATCTTGTTGGTGGCGATTGAAAAGATTCTGCAAGGCCTGGACTGCTTCGTCGAATCGCGGCTGGCCCGACGCCGGCATGTAGGAAGCCGAGCGGGCCCGGCCAATCAGTCCATCGGCATCGAAATACTGGAAGTTATCGAGGATGGTGTGCTTGCGGTAGCATCCTGGGGCAAAAAAGCCTTCAACATCGCGCGCGCCGCCATCGGTGATTGTCCGGTGAATCACCGTGGTGTATTCGGATCCGAACGTAGCAAGCAGCGATTCGTACTCGCGGAGGAATGGCGTAGCGTCGGTGCGGCGGACGTTCCAAACAAGGGCAACAAGGCCATTGGGTTCAAGGATGCGGCGGAACTCCTTCTGCGTTGGGGCAGGATTGAACCAGTGGAAGGCTTGTCCGGCGGTAATCAGTCCAACGCTGTGATCGGGAAGTGTGGTGGATTCGGCAGTTGCGGGAACGCTGTGGAAGTTTGGGTAGCCAGCAAGAAATTCTTCCCCAGCCAGCCGCATTTCTTGGTTTGGCTCAATCCCGTACACCGGGTTGCCGTTGTCCAGAAAAAGCCGCGCCAGCAATCCGGTTCCGCTTCCAATGTCGGCAACAACGGTGTTTGGTGATACCCGATACTGCTGGCACAGAAGATTAATAATCTGGGATGGATACCCCGGGCGATACCGAACATAATCATGCACGCGGTTGGAGAATCGGGTGGTGGGGTTGGGCTGCATGATGCTACAATGATTTTTTATTGAGCCGTAACCTTACACCGGCTTGAACCCCTCGAACGCTTGGCGGCAGTTGTTGCAGTAGTGCAGCGAACGGCAAAGTGTGGGGCCAAATGGTGAGTGAAGCGTGGTGTTGTGGCTGCCACAATACGGGCAGGGAGTGTTGTTCAGAACCTCTAATTCCAGACCCCCTTCGTAGCGGGGTGGCGGCGCAAGCCCGTGCTGGCCCAGCGCACGTAATCCTTCTTCGGTGATCTTGTTGGTGTTCCATTCGTCCTGGAACGTCATCTGCACGTCGCTTTGCGGGAAGCCAAGCTGGGCAAGGCGTTCGCGCACTTGCTGCTGCATGTAGTCCATTGCCGGGCAGCCCACAAATGTTGGGGTCATCCGAACGTGCGGGATTCCAGCATCGTCAAGGCTGACGGCGGTGATGACCCCAAGATCAACCAGCGAGATGGTCGGTATCTCAGGGTCTTTCACCGATTTCAACGCTTCCCAGATTTCATCTATCGTAGGCATTGCTTCCCCCTTGCTTACCATTCGGCGGCTGGATCAATCCGATAGACCTCGGCCATCTCGTTCAACATCGGCTGAAGATGCACGGTGTGGTATCCTTTTCTTCCACCGTAGCTTGCGGCAAGGTCGGCCCCCTCCACCAAGGGCATCCGCAATGTGGCTTGCTCCAACACTGGGGCAATCAGCTCCAGCCAGCGTTGCTGCACCTGTCCTTCCCCCGGATAGATCCCCGCCGCCGCAAGCTCGCCATCAAACTCGGATGGTTCAAACATCCCCAACGCCAGCGGAAACGTCTCGTTCAATGCCGATTGCATTCGCGCGTGGCTTTCTTCGTTCCCCTGCGCGCCAAGCTGCACCACCCATGTTTTTGCATGGAACAAGTGATACTTGATCTCCCCTTTGATTTTGCGTGCAAGCTGCGCCAGCGGCACAACGGTGGATTGCTCCAATGCTTCGTACCGAACCCACTCGGCGGCATCGTGCAGGAAGTGGCGGATCAGGCTGAAGGCGTAGTCGCCAATGGGAAGCTCAACAAGGTGGCAACAACGGAATTGCGCTTCGTTGCGGGTGAAGGCGACGGTGTCGGGGTCCGGCTGGCCGAAGTTGGTGTGAAGGATGTTGTACAACGCCTGCGCGTGCCCCAGCTTGTCCTGGGCAATCGAGGAGAAGGCGATGTCTTCTTCTAACATCGGCCCCAGGCCGGTCCACTCGGAGTTGCGATGGGCGATGATAAGGGCATCATCAGCTAATCGGGTAATGAGGTCGGTGATCGCTGCTTCGTTCATGCTGCCCCCTCGGACTTGGCTTGTGCTTGTTGTTGCTTAAATGCGCTTACCCGGTTACCAACGCGGTATCCCCCAGCGTCGCGGTATTTTTTTTCGGCGTTGGTGGCAAAGATGTCTTCGTCTTCGGTGTTTAACGTTAGGATGTCGGCAGTGCGGACCACCCAAATGCCAACGCACTTGAACCGGCGGGCATATTGCTCCTTGGCCATCACCAGTGCAAGCTCGGCATTGGGCGCGTGTAGCGAGCCAACATGCTCCGAGAAATCACCCCGTTTCTGCTGGTGGAACACCTCCCACGTCTCGAACTGGTCAAGGTCTTCTTTCGGTTCTAATGGTCTGGAATCTTCGGATGGAATTCCGGCCCGCGTGATGCGGGGGTCAAGCGATTGGATGGTCATGCTGGATGGTTGTTCGTTGGCTTCTTCCAATGGAACACAAGTGAACAAGAACAAGGCACAGAGAGGAAACACACCGAATACCGAGCAATGCTCTGCGTGTGTGTGGACACTCCCCGTGCCTACTTTTTTTACGGAACGGAGGTGCTGTTACGACAGTGGCGCGACGTACGCATGGTTCGGTTTGCGGAGTGCTTGGCGAACCCAACGGCCTTGTTCTTCGGCCATTCGGCGGACAGCAAGCCGCTCGGCATTGCACGGCCCATCGCCGTTGATAACCCGCTTAAACTCATCCCAATCGGGGTCGCTAAACTCCCACTCGCCGGTCTCTTCGTTCTTCCGAAGGTTGGGGTCGGGGACGGTCAGCCCCAACTCCCAAATTTTGGGGACGTAGGTATCAAGGAACTCCTGCCGCATTGCGTCGTTGGTCGCCATTTTCACCTTCCAGCGCACCAGTTTTTCGGTGTGCTGCGACACCTTATCGGGCGGGCCATGGAAGTGCATGATTGGCCCCCACCAACGGTTCAGTGCTTCTTGCAGCATGGCGCGTTGGGTTGGCGTACCGGTGGCAAGCGTGACCACGTTGTCGTAGCCATACTTCAGGTGGAACGATTCCTCGATGCAGATCCGGGCCAATGCACGGCAGTAGGGGCCGTAGCTCCCTTTGGCGTTGGTGTGCTGGTTGATGATTGCTCCGGCATCAATCAGCCAAGCAATCACGGCGGTGTCGGCCCAAGTGAGGGCGGGATAGTTGAAGACGTTGGAGTATTTGGATTTGCCGCTCAGCAGGTCATCAATCATTGCTTCGCGCGGTTTGCCCAGCGTTTCGGCCGCGCTGTACAGAAGCTGGGCATGGCCAACTTCATCTTGCACTTTTGCCATCAACGCCATTTTCCGTTTGAAGCCGGGGGCGCGGGTGATCCAAGTCCCTTCCGGCAACGCGCCGATGATTTCGGAGTGGGCGTGCTGCTCGATCATTCGGATCAGTTGGCGGCGGTATTCGGCGGGCATCCAATCGTGCGGCTCAATCTTTTCCCCACGATCAATGCGTGCCTCGAACGCGGCAAGAAGTTCAGGGTCGTCGGCGGCCTGCTGGCCGGCTGGTGTGTCAACTATCGAAAGATTTCCGTACATCGCAGGTGCTCCGTGTGGAATTGCTGGTTGGATGCTGGATTAGGTTTGCTTCTGAAGATTCTTCAGATGTGAAAATTTTCAGACGGCGGGCAAGTTACGCAAAGAAGGAAGCTGGTGCGGGAATCGCAACCGTTACAATAAACATACGCCCCAAGCCGCGCCAGCAACACTGACGCAGGTCACGTTTTTTTCGTGCTTTGTTTTGAAGTCTGGTGATTGGGAAACGATGGAGTTGTAATGGCTGGATTGAACAATCGCGCAGCAGCTTCCAGTTCTTCCGGGCTACCGATCAGACCGATAAGATCGCCTTGCTGAAAGTGCATATCGGATTTAGGATTGGGGATAACTTGCTGGTCACGTACTAACGCAATAACCGAGGCTCCAACAGTATTACGGATATTCGACTCGGCCAGTGCCTTTCCGATCATTTCACAATTCTCGGTGACTGGTTGCCATGTGATCTCTAAGCCACGGACAGTATTCAGTAGCTGATCCAGATGGGTGTATTTACTATCAGGGTTCTGATTTTCTTGTGCCCCCACATAAGCGTCGCGCCGCACACTATCAACATAGGGCTGAATCTGGCTCATGGGATAACCCAGGCTTAGCAAGGTATGGCGCACAAGCTCTAAGCCCCCTTCTAATTCTGGGTGAATAACATGTTGAGCGCCATGCTCAATCAACCGAGCTACACCCGATTCCGCGCTTGCGCGGGCAATAATGGTAAGGTTCGGAGCAATATCATGGGCAGCAGTGGCAATCAGTTCGGCGGTGGTTTGGTCTGGAACAGTAATCACTAATGCACGCGCTTGCTGTAGATCGGCATGGGTCAGAATTTCAGAGTTTGCTGCATCACCATACAGAGTTTTGATTCCAGCCTGCTGAATTTCTGTTGCATAGACAACATCTTTCTCAATTACTAAATACGATAGCCCCAAACGCTGCAACACACGCCCGATATGTTTTCCAACGCGGCCATAGCCGATAATGACAACATGGCCCATGAAATGCTCATCCTTGGGATAAGGTTGAGGCACGATAACAGCCGAATCTAAACGCTTCCACAACCATGGAAGGCGCTGCAGAGAGGATTCCATCCACGGAATTGCACGGAACATTAAAGGGTTAATCACAATTGACAGAAGGGATGCCGCCAGAATCAGACTGTATTGTTCCTTGGTAAGCAACCCCAATCCAACCCCTGCTTGGCCAACTATAAAGGAGAATTCCCCGATCTGGCTAAGCCCCGCCCCAACCACTGTCATGGTTCGTGCAGATGCAGGCAAGAACACTCCTAGCAAGACGGTGATGACTGTTTTGCCAACAACAACCAACAACGTCAGTGTAATCACCTGGCCAAGGTTTGCCCACACAACTGCAGGATTCACCAGCATGCCTACAGAAACAAAGAACAGGACAGAGAAGATGTCACGGAAAGGTGTTACTTCTGCCCCTACATGATGGCTAATATCAGACTCGGCGATCACGACCCCTGCAAGAAATGCACCAAGTGCCAGCGAAACATTGAACAAAGCATAGGCTGCGTAGGCTGCACCAAGTGCCAATCCAACAACAACCAGAAGGAACAGTTCACGGGAACGTGTGTGGGCAATCAGCGTAAGCAACCACGGAAGAAATCGCCCACCAAGCAACAGCATCAACAGAACGAAGGCGATGGTTTTAAGCAAGGCAAAACCTATGCTTACCAGAGGGTTTCCTGGTTCACCGGTATGAGCATCTATGATATTCCCCCGAAAAAGTGGATAGGGAGTTAGGAGGGTGAGGCGTGGCGGCGTTCGAACTCGGCTGGTGTTTCGTAGCCAAGCGTTGAATGCCGCCGCCGTTGGTTGTAAAAGACCTCAATGTA
>JADZEY010000072.1 GCA_020850315.1 Armatimonadota bacterium
CCCCCCCCCCCCCCCCCCCCCCACGCCCGTTTATTGGTGCGGAAAGTCTTTTTTTTCGATTACCGTGAGATCATCACCGGGATCACGCTTCGCTGCGTTCCAAGCCGTAGTTCAAGGAAGTAGAAGCCGGATCCAACAGTGCTGAACGTCAGTGCCGTTTCTGCCTCGTTGCCGGTTCCTTCCGGCAGCGGGAGGGTGGCTACGTCGCGGCCTGTGGGGTCAATCACCACTGCCACGGGGTGGCTTCCTTCCGGGGCGGTGAACCGGAGTGTTGCCCCGGCGGCATTGGCTGGTGAGGGGAACAACCCGTTGATTTTTGCTGGTCTTCCGAACAACTCAGCTTGGTCAATCTGGCACCCATCAAGAAAAACTTTCCCGGGTGAGGTCGCCAGCGCGGCTCCCGATTCCAGCAATGCGAACTCCTCCACCACAACCTCATTCTGCGGCTTTCCGGTGACTAAGCCCTCCATTGTTAGCCGTGCAAGCTCAATGCTGGCAAGCGCGGAAGGATCGGTGGAACTTAATTCAATCACCCCCGCCGAACGTCGTTGCCACGTCACGCCACGCCCGGTAACATTGCTGAGAAGAAGGGAGGTTGGATTGAACCGGATACGCGCCCGGTAACCGCCGCCAGCCGCTGTTGTGCCGGGCGAGCCGGACGCGTACAATCGCAGGTCAAACGTCTGGTTCACCTTCTGGTAGGCGGTATCCAGATAGACAAACGGAGGTGTGCTGCCGCTTCCGGTGATGGTCACGGGAATTGTGCCGCCATTCTTCAGCAGGAACATCCCTTCTGCCCGATAGCTTCTGATCTCCTTCGGGAAAAACTCCACTGAGTAGCGCGTTGCCCCCGATGGCGGGATCGTGACGGGGAATTGTCCCGCTACCGTGAAATCAGCACTGTCGCCAGTTTGCCAGCGGAAACCGGTGACTTCGGTTGGGCTGCTGGTTCGGTTGCTGACCACCAATGCGTCCGTGGCCGCCAAGTGTGTTTTGTTCATCACCGCGCCAAGATCCAGTCGGATGGGGTCGGCACCAACGCCGTTGGTGGTTCCTTCGCCGCGCAGTTGGATTGCGGTTGTTCCGCCAAATCCAACCAGTGAGATTTCCCCTTGATAGGGGGCCGCAGCCACCGGAGCAAACGTTGCCGAAATCCAGATGGTATCACTTCCCAGTCCGCCCAGCTGTTGGCTTGCTGCCGGGAACTGGGCCGCAAAAACGTTCTCGGGATTGCTGGCGAAACTGAGCGAGCTGACGGTTGCAACTGCTTCCCCAACGTTGGTGATTCCGATACGAATCGGCTGGCTTATCGTGTTGATCTGCACCGGCCCAAACTCGGCAGGGGCGTTAATCAGCCGAAGTTGCGGCGGGCGCGGAAGTGCGCGACCGCGAATTGGAATCCGAATCGGGTCGCCATCGGAAAAAGTGATCGCCACCTCTGCAGAAAAACTTTTCACGCTGTTGGGGGCAAACGTCAGGCTGAAGCTGGATTGATCTCCCGCCTCCAGTTTCACACCAATGTTCCCCTTTACTGCAAACACGTTGTCGGCATCCCCGTGGATGGTTGCGCTCGTGATCGCAATGGTTGCGCTGCCACTGTTGGTCAGGGTGATAGTGTCGGTTGCAGTGATAGAGCTTCCGTTCTCGACATCTCCAAAATCAACCTCGGCGGGGGTTACTTGAAGGTCCCGAATTTCCCCAGTCCCCTGCATCAGCAACGCCGCAGTTGTGCCCGATGCAGCGGTTGCGCGGATGCTTGCAGTGCGGGAACCGGAGGCTGTTGGAGTAAACTGGATATCGACCCACAGGGTATCAGTCGCGGGGCGCACGGTTGCTGGCAGGTTCAGCGGAAGGATGGTGAAATCTCCCGAAGCGGCTCCTTCCATCGCCAGGGTGGCGATTCGTTCCGGCGTATTTCCCCGATTGAGCAATCCAACCCGGAGCGTTCGTGAGGAATCCACCCGCACGTTGCCGAAATTGGTTGTTGGCGCAATCCAATCAAGCCGCCGGGTGGTGGCAATCCCTTCCCCGCGAAGCTCCACACGGATACGGTTGTTGTTCGGAAGCAAGAAGTTGGCTTGTGCAATGCAGTTCCCTGTCCGATTTGGAGTGAACTGCACGCCGAAACGGTGGCTTCGATTCGTTGGATTGAAGTTGGCCGGAAGGTTGCCGACCACAGCAAACATTGCTGAATCGGAGCCATCAATCCGCACTCGTGCAATGGTTGCCGGGGGGGGGAGCAGTTTGCTGATAAGGATGGTATCGGCAAGGGTGATGGTGTCGCCAATGGCAAGCTGGCCAACATCAATCAACCGTGGCAACACCGCAAAACCATCATCCTTTCCGGTGGCCGAAAGTGGGATACGGATAAGGTCGCCATCCTCGGCTCGCAACTGAAGTTCTGCCGAGCGTAGCCCAACAGCCGAGGGCGCGCATTCAACACCAATCATCAGCGAATCTTGGATACCACGCTTCAAGCGGTAGGGGAGCGGCGGCGGCGGCGGGGCGATCTGGAAATCCCGGGCATCAGCCCCTGATAGTTGGATGCTGGTGAATCGTTTGTCGTCGGCTCCAAGAACAGAGATGGCAACCCGCTGTTCTGGCCCGACGGCTCCAACAGGAATCTCGCCAAATTGAAGGCTACGGGGGCGGATGAGATACTTGGAGCGAACCACAACAACATCAAGCCACACCTCCACTTCAAAGCGATCATCGTGATGGTGGTTCAGCCACAATTTTGTGAACATCCGGCCTGTTTGCCGTGGCACAATTCTGATCAGCAAGGTATCAAAACCGTTCGGCGGGATTGTGCGTGGGATTGCGCCAGCACGTTCCAGATAGAACTGGCCGTTGCTGTCGTCAAGCGCAACCGAATGAACAATGAAAGGGAAGCAGCTGGAAGGATTCCGGAACACAACTTGGCGGAAGGTAGTGTCCCCTAACGGTACCGTATCCAAGATTGGTTTTTTGGGGCCGGGGAGGGGAGGCGGAAAAAGCTCAAGCCATGAAATCTGCGCCTGCCCCGAAAGATTCACCTGCACAGCAACCTTCTCTACCCCTTTCACCGACCACCGAATGATGAGTTTATCGGTGTACTTGCCGGAGAATTTTGGGGTGAACGTGACTTCCACATCGGTGAACGCTCGGGGGCCAATGCTGCGGGTTTTTTGGGTTGCGCGGAACCCCACTTGCTTCTCGGTGAACAGGCCATCAATGCGGATGGAGTCGGTCAGCGAACGATTCTCCAGCCGCACGGTTCTGGTAGCGGTATCCTTCCCCGCCTGGATACATCCGGCGAACTCTATCTGATCCGGCAGAATGGCTAACTGTGCAACACACGTTGCCGAATCCAACATCCCCACGGCCAGAAGGAGCAATGCAGCTGCCAAGCCCCGCAAAGCCAGAGTACGCCCGCCGATAGAAGGTGTGTTCATAGTGGGAAAGGTAGAAGGCTGCTTCCTATCACATTGCAGAGAAGATCACCCTGCACCACATAAAGTAACGACAAGAACTGCTACGTAGAAAAAATGCTGTGGCGTTACCTTTGGTGCAACCATCGGATCAACCGCATTGATGACCCGCACAACCGCACAATACGCCAATGCTTCGGAGCTGGAAATCTTCCAACAATTCTTGGGAGGCGATGACCAAGCGTTTGTGCAGCTGTTTGAACGCTACGACCGCCGATTACGGCTCTACTGCATCAAAATCGTTGGCGACCAACAGGTGAGCGAGGATTTAGTGCAGGAGTTGTGGGAGCGGGTGATACGAATGCGGCGCGAGCCAGTGCAGATTAACGAGCCGGGGAAGTACTTCATGACAATGGCGCGCAATCTTTGCCTGAAATATGTGCAACGCACCCGCCGCCATACTTCGCTGGATGATCTTCTGGAAGCCGAGCACCCAGCCGCCGAACACCACGAGCAATCGCACCTTGAAGAGCTTGTGGCAATGTACGTCCCCAAGCTGCCGATTGACCAACGGGAAGTCCTGGTGCTGCATCATTACATGGGATACCCCTACGAAGAAATCGCAACGATGCGAGGGGAGACACTTGGCTCGGTGAAAATGCGGGCAATGCGGGCACGCACAAAACTGGGCCGCATGATTTCAGCAGTGATTGACATCAGCAAGGGGGAGGAGGAACGGCCTCCCTCTGGTGATATACTTGGAGAGAACGACCGATGACACAGAATGAACACGAGATGCTTGTTGAGAAGTACCTTGCCGGCGATATGAACACCGCCGAGGAGAGCGACTTTTTTATCAACGTGGCACTTGATAACAACCTACGCCAAACCCTTCGGGCACAGCACACGCTACGCCGTGCGTTTGCTGCGGATCTGCAGACCGCTGTTCCACAGCAGGCGGCCTACCGGTCCAGTATCATGGCATTGCTTGCCACCACCCAGGTGATTGGCGGGGCAGGGATTGGTGCAGGGGCTTCCGGGGCAGCGTCTGGCTCGGGTGCTGCCGGCGCGGGGGCCGCTGCGGGATCGGTTGCCGGATCAGCCGTCACAGGAACCGTGCTGACCAAGGTGATACTTGGAACCGCCGTCGGGCTATCCCTTGCTGGTGGAACGCTGTACGTTGCCGATCAACTCAGCAGCAGCAACCAACCTGCAACCCCGAACGCTGCTCCAGTTCAACGTCAACTTGAAGCCCTGCCGCCGCAGCTTCAACCGCCAGCCGCACCAGCGACGGAACAACCTGCACAGTCGCAACAGGCTGCCGAGCCAGCAAAACGGTATCGAGTTCCCAGCCATACGGCAAAGCAAGGTGGAAACTCCAGTGAAAATTCCGAACACTTTAACAGCGGCAACGAGGTGTACCGCCTTGAATCAACCACCACCTCGCAGCAGGGGGAAGTTACGGTGACGAAAAAAGGAAAGGCGACAGAAGACAAATAGCATTGTTCTCCGGTGTATCCTCTTCATTAGCGATACATCGTTACGTGCCGAACGGGTTGACGTGTCCCGTTCGGCACGTTAGTTTGTGGGGGATAGGGGTGGGCAAGCAAGCTCTGCTGCCAAACCCTTCCGGAAGGTGAGTCTGAAGCGGGCTACTGGATATAACGGCAAAAATCATGACAACCACACAATTCCTCCAACTTCTGAACGAACGTGTCCTGCTGTTCGACGGCGCAACGGGGACCTCACTGCAAACCCAATATCTAACCCCCGAAGATTTTGGCGGACATAACCTTGAAGGGTGCAACGAATACCTCTGCATCACCAATCCCGACGCTGTTCGCAAGGTGCATTATGGCTTTTTGGAGGCAGGGGCCGACATCATCGAAACAAACTCGTTCGGTTCGGCCTCCATTGTTCTTGCCGAGTACGACCTTGCCGACCGTGCCTACGAGCTAAGCCATCGTTCCGCCCAGATTGCCCGCGCCTGCGCCGATGAATACTCCACCCCCGAACGCCCCCGGTTTGTTGCGGGATCCATTGGCCCCACCACCAAACTTCCATCGCTTGGCCAAATTGACTTCGACACAATGGCCGCCTCGTTCCAAGAACAGATTGCTGGATTGATTGATGGTGGTGCGGATCTTCTCTGCATCGAAACCTGCCAGGATCCACTTCAAATCAAATGCGCGCTGTACGGAGCCATGAACTACTTCCAGCACAGTGGTCGCCAAGTTCCCATCATCGCCTCGGTGACAATTGAGTCCACTGGAACCATGCTGATGGGAACCGAGATTGCTGCGGCGCTGGCGATTCTTGAGCCGTACGACATCATCACCGTGATCGGAATGAACTGCGCCACTGGCCCGAAGGAGATGGAGGAGAACCTCCGCTACCTTTGCCAAAACTCCCCAAAACCAATTTTTGTGATGCCGAACGCTGGCATTCCAGAGAATATCGGCGGCAAGGCGCACTACCACCTTTCGCCCGAGGAGATGACCATGTGGATGAAGAAGTTTGTGGGGGATTTCGGCGTTGCGATGATTGGTGGCTGCTGCGGCACAACCCCGGAACATATCCGGGCACTGCGCCAACTGATTGACACCACCCCACGCGCAAACCGGCAATGGGAGTACACCCCCTCGGTTGCCTCGCTCTACTCGGCGGTGACGATGCGGGTGGACCCCGCGCCGCTGCTGATCGGCGAGCGTTGCAATGCCAACGGCTCCAAAAAATTCCGCGAACTGCTTGCCCGCCAGGACTACGACGCGATGGTCGCAATGGCCAAAGAGCAGGTTCGCGAAGGGGCGCACGTTCTAGACCTGTGCGTGGCCTACGTTGGCCGCAATGAACAGCAGGACATGACCGAAGCCGTCAAGCGAATGGCAACCCAAGTCGCGCTTCCGCTCTGCATTGACAGCACCGAGACCCACGTGCTGGAAGCTGCATTGAAACTGTACGGCGGGCGCGCAATCATCAACTCCATCAATCTTGAGGATGGAACGGAAAAGGCTGATGCTGTGCTGGAGCTTGCCCGCAAATTTGGCGCGGCGGTGATCGCGCTGGTGATTGATGAACAGGGGCAAGCGGTGGATTTCGACCGCAAGGTTGCCATTGCCCAGCGTATCCGCGATTACGCCGTTCAGCAGCACGGGCTTCGCGAAGAAGACCTGATTTTTGACGCGCTTACGTTCACGCTGGGAACCGGACAGGAGGAACTGCGCCGAAGCGGAGCCGATACCATCAACGCCATTCGTGAGATTAAGCGGCGGATGCCGGGGGTGAAAACTGTGCTTGGCCTCAGCAACTGCTCCTTTGGATTATCCCCCCTGACGCGCCAAGTGCTGAACTCCGTCTTCCTCCATCATGCCGTGGAGGCGGGGTTGGATATGGCGATTGTCCACGCCAGTAAAATCATGCCGCTCTACCGATTAGATCAGCGTGGCGTTGAGCTTGCCACCGACCTCACGTTCGATAATCGGAAGTATGAAGAAATGGCCACCCAAGTAGAGTGAGATACACCCACAACAGAGACTGGCCATCCTGCCATGCTTCTATTCTACCGCTGTCTGATTCGCCCGCTGCTTGATGCTGTGCTTCGGGCAATGGCCCTCTGGTCCCCGAAGGCACGGCTGACGTGGCAGGGGAGAAGGGGGTGGAGAACGGGGCTGCAACGGCTTTCGGAAACGGCAGGGGTGCGGGTGCATTTCCATGCGGCTTCCGTGGGTGAGTTCGAGCAGGCAAAGCCGATTATTGAAGGGCTGCGGTCTCACTTCAAGCAAAGCGTTATCACCGCCAGCTTCTTTTCATCAAGTGGGATGCAGCAGCAGGGAGGCTACGTCGGGATTGATGCTGCCTGTGCCCTTCCCCCCGACCGCCCGAAAGAAATCCGCGAGTTTCTTGATCGCCTTCGCCCCCAGCTTATCATCATCATCCGCTACGACCTCTGGCCGGAACTGTTGGCCGAATCGAAACGCCGGGGAATCCCGGTGGTGCTTGTCTGTGGTGTGCTGCATAGCGGTTCGGCGCGGATGTTTCCGGTGGTTCGGTTTTTCTTCCGGTGGCTGTACGGCCAGCTTACCCTTGCTTGCGTGGTTGGCGCGGATGATGCCGCTGCATTCCAACAACTTGCTCCCGGCCTTGAACTCCATCTTGCCGGCGACACCCGCTACGACCGCGTTCTTGCCCGCACCGCCCAGATCTCAACCGCACCGCTGCTTGCTCCGCATCTGGCAGAATATGGCATCACCCTAATCGCCGGAAGCACCTGGCCCGATGACGAACGGCTGATTGCTGAAGCCACCGACCCCCGCCTCCGGATTGTGCTGGTCCCGCACGAGCCTACCCCGCAACATCTGGCTCCGCTGTGCCAGCAATTCCCCGCTGCGCGGCTGCTATCGGAGCTTGAACCAGCCAGCCAAACCAACCTCTATTCGGTGATTGTTGACCGCACCGGAATCCTTTCTGGACTCTATCGGCAGGGGGAAATCGCCTATGTTGGGGGCGGGTTTGGCGCGGGGGTGCACAGTGTGTTGGAGCCAGCGGCCTACGGGATTCCGGTGGTTTGTGGCCCCAACATTGGCCGCTCGCGCGATGCTGTGGCAATGCAGAAATCGGGGGCGTTGGTGGTGGTGCGTGATGCCGATTCGCTGCGGGGTGTGCTGCTGCGGTTGCTGGATGATCCCGCCGAACGCGCCCGGTTGGGAAAGGCTGCGCGCCAGTTTGTGGAGTTGCGTGCAAACGCCACCGAACGAATCATTTCAACACTTTTGAAGAAGGGGTGGCCCGCGTAAACCTCCTCTGAAATCTCTATCTTTGCCCTCCAATTTCGGAGCTAACGGATGAAGATTGCATATTTCGATTGTTTCTCGGGAATCAGCGGCGATATGGCCGTTGGTGCATTGCTGGATGCCGGTGTGCCGCTTGGCGTGGTGGAAGAAGGGCTTGCACGGCTTGGCCTTTCCCCCAACCAACTGACGGTGCGCACCCGCCCGATTGTTCGCAGCCAAATCCACGCGATAAAGTTCGATGTCCTTGGGACCGATGGAGGGAGCTTCGATGCTGGAGCCGGGGGGCATCATCACCACGACCATTCCCACGACCACGGTCATTCCCACGACCACGGTCATTCCCACGATCACGGTCATTCCCACGATCACGGTCATTCCCACGATCACGGTCACGATCATCCCCACAGCCATTCTCACAGTCATTCGCACGTTCACAGCCACGCCGTAACCGACGTTGTGGGTGAGTATGAGGAGGAAGGTGAGAGCCATCATCACGATCATAGCCATGGCCACAGTCACGCTCATCATCATCACGGCAGCTATGCCCAGATCATGGAGTTGGTTGATGGAAGCAGTTTAGCCGAGGGGGTGAAGGAGCGGGTGCGGAAAATTTTCCGAACGATCGCCATTGCCGAAGGGCGCATCCACAACATGGATCTGAGCGAAGTTCACTTCCACGAAGTTGGCGCGTTGGACTCCATTGCCGACATTGTTGCGGTGGCACTCTGTTTGGAGCATCTGCGGGTTGACCAGGTCTATTCTTCGGTGGTTCCGTTGGGGTCGGGGGGGATGATCCGAACTCAGCATGGTGTGATGCCGCTTCCGGCACCGGCGACGCTGGAAATCTTGAAAGGCTATCCCATCACCCTTACCAACATCCCAATGGAGCTAACAACTCCAACCGGCGCGGGCATCCTGAAGGCGCTGTCGCATGGGACGATTGAGCTTGAACAGCTTCAGGTGGAGCGGGTGGGGTTTGGTGCTGGCACGCGTGAGCTTGCCGATCGCCCGAATCTGCTGCGGGTGGTGATTGGTGAGATGATCGGCGAGGAGGAGTTCGACACCGTGACGATGATTGAAACCAACATTGATGACATGAATCCGCAGGTCTATCCGTTTTTAATCGAGCGGTTGCTGGAATCGGGGGCGGTGGAGGCCTACTTGACTCCGGTCATCATGAAAAAAGGGCGGCCCGGGATGGTGTTGTCGGTGCTGGCGCCGCACGGTGCGGTTGACGAGCTGACAAAGGTGATGTACCGCGAGACCACCACAATCGGGGTGCGCTACCAAACCCTTACCCGACGCAAACTGATCCGCGAAGAAATTTTAACTCCATCGGAATATGGAGTGGTGAGGATGAAAAAAATCAACAGCGCGGGGGAGCTGCGGGTGATACCGGAGTATGACGAAGCAAAGCGAATCGCCCGCGAGCGTGGGCTGCCGCTGCAAATTGTGCTGCGCAAGTTGGGTGATGTTGCGCGCCAAGCCGCCAGCACCTTATCGAAGCAGGAAGAGGAGGCATAGCCCCCAAAACCAGAGTCCAATCCTGAATGGCCGCAACATCAGCCTATCCAAACTGGCCGCCAAGCCTTCAATCACAACGCGGGATGCGTGGGGTGGCGGTGGTTTCCGTTGCAGGGGTTGGGTTGGTGGTGATTCGCTCAATCATTGTTGGGCATTCTTCATTCCTGTTTCTTTGTTGGAACTTGTTGTTGGCTTTGCTTCCACTGCTGTTTGCCCACGCTGCCGCACGAAGCGTAGCATCGGGAAAAGGGCTCTGGTGGGCGATGCTCTGGTCGCTGTTGTGGCTCCTTTTTTTTCCGAACGCGCCCTACATCATCACCGACTTTGTTCATCTTGGCTCGCGCGATGCAATCCCGCTCTGGTTCGATGCCGTGATGATTGGGAGTTTCGCTTGGGCCGGGCTGATGCTTGGCTTCCAATCACTTTGGCTGATGCAGGGGCTCATCACCAAAAAGTATGGGGGCCGGATCGGGTGGAGCTTTGTGGTAGTGGTGATGGTGGTCTCCAGTTATGGAATCTACTTGGGGCGGTTTCAGCGGTGGAACAGTTGGGATATTGTCACTCAGCCAGTGGCGTTGGTTGCCGATATTTTCTCCAGCATCGCCCATCCCGCCACCACTCCCCAGGGGCTTGCGCTGACGGTCGGAATGGCAGTATTCTTGCTGCTGGCCTACTGCTGGATTGCGATAGCACGGAATGGAGGAGGCGCGGAACGTAGGCCAACAGAGAAATCGTAGTTCAGAACAATTCATTTACTAAACAACATCGAACATCATGCCATATACCATTGCTGTTGTTGGGACCGGATACGTCGGGTTAGTGTCTGGGACCTGCTTTGCTGAATCGGGGAATCAAGTCCTTTGCGTGGATGTTGATCCCAAAAAAATTGAGATGCTGGAATCGGGGGGGATTCCGATTTACGAGCCGGGGCTGGACCTTCTGCTGGAACGGAACATCCGCGAACGCCGCATCCGATTCACGCTGGACTTGGAAACCTCCGTTCTGAAATCGGAGATTATCTTCCTCTGCCTTCCAACCCCACCCGACGAGGATGGCTCGGCTGACCTGAAATATGTGCTGCAAGTGGCCCGCGACATCGGCCAGATATTGCACCGCAACCCCGATGCTGGCTACAAAGTGATTGTTGACAAAAGCACGGTTCCGGCCGGGACCTCCGAGCTTGTCCGCGACACCATCCGCCAGCACGCCCCCAACGCCGATTTCGACGTTGCCAGCAATCCGGAATTTTTGCGCGAAGGGCACGCCGTGGAAGATTGCATGAGGCCCGAACGTGTGGTCGTCGGGACCAGCAGCCCCCGCGCACGCAAGGTGATGATGGATCTGTACGAGCCGTTTGTCCGCAGCGGCAATCCCATTTACATGGTTTCCGAACGGAGTGCCGAGGTTGCCAAGTATGCTGCCAACTCCTTCATTGCCATGCGGATTAGTTTTATGAACGAGATGGCAAATTTCTGCGAGCAAGTTGGGGCCGATATTGATGAGATTCGCGTGGTGATCGGTTCGGATTCCCGCATCGGAAAGAAGTATCTGTTTCCCGGCATCGGCTACGGCGGAAGCTGCTTCCCGAAAGACGTGCGTGCAATCCTGAAAACCGCCACCGATCATGGTGCCGAACTGGAGCTTATCAACGCTGTGGAGCGGGTGAACCAGAAACAGGGGCAGTTGTTTTTTGAGAAAATCATGGCGCACTTTGATGGGAAGCTGCAAGGAGTCCGTTTTGCGGCATGGGGGCTGGCGTTCAAGGCCAACACCGACGACGTTCGCGAGTCGCCAGCGTTCCGGGTGATTGACCTGCTGATCGAGGCCGGTGCCGACGTTACCGCCTACGACCCCGAAGGGATGGAAGGGGCGCGGCAACGCTACGGCGACCGCATCCGCTACGGGGCCGGGATGTACGAAACCATCCGCGATGCCGACGCACTGGTGATCCTGACCGAATGGAATGAGTTCCGCAACCCAGACTTCCAGCGGCTGAGCGATGGAATGCGCGGCAACGTGATCTTCGATGGCCGCAACTTGTTCACTGCCGAAGATGTTGCCCAGCGCGGCTTCCGCTACTACTCCGTTGGCCGTCCCTTGCAGACAGGGGTGGAGAACGGTTGAGGTTGAGTGCATCCCCCAACCTTGTAACGAACATTTGTTTTGCGAAAAATCCTGTTGTGCTATCGGGGGCGTGGGCGCATATTTGCCGCGCTTCCTTAGCTCAGTTGGTAGAGCAACTGACTCTTAATCAGTGGGTCGCCGGTTCGAGTCCGGCAGGGAGCACTAGAAAAAAAGCGACGAGCTTCGATCCCGTCGCTTTTTTTTTATTTGATGGAATCTTTCCCTTCGTTTGTGCCGCGTGGGGAAAGGGTACTATTTTCGGCCTGAGCTTCATTTGGCCAAACGTCATTGCTGCCAAGCGTTGGCGGCTGTGGTGTGTTGTTTGTTTCACTAACAGGGGGAGGTTTCCCTATCCTTCATGGATGACCCGTTTATAGGACTACTGATTACCATGGTGTTGGTGCTTGCCAACGCGTTTTTTGTGGCTGCCGAGTTCGCTATCGTCAAGGTGCGTGCTTCGCAGATTGAGTTGAAGGTGCAAACCGGCAGCAAAGTTGCCAAAATGGCGCAACGTCTGCTCCTTCATCTTGATGAATACCTATCGGCCACGCAGCTTGGGATCACCCTTACTTCGCTGGGGCTGGGTTGGGTTGGCGAGCCAGTGGTCAGCAAGCTGATTATCGGTTTTATGAGCTTTGTTGGCCTTGAACCAGACCCTGAGGTCGCTCATAAAATTGCACTCCCAATCGCTTTCCTTTTCATCACCTTCCTGCACATTGTGTTTGGCGAGCTTGCGCCAAAATCGTTGGCTATCCAACGCTCGGAGCAAACCACGCTGGCCATTGCCTACCCGCTGCGCGTCTTCTACCTCCTTCTGAAACCTGCAATCACAGCACTGAACGGGACAGCCAATTTGTTGCTTCGGGCCATTGGCATTCAGCCCGCAAACGAATCCGGCCACTACCACAGCGGTGAAGAACTTCGGTTGCTGTTAGAGCAAGGCCGCGAAGGGGGAGCGCTGGAAGAGAGCGAGCATGAGTTGATTGAGAACGTGTTTGAGTTCCGCGAGAAAATCATCCGCGAGGTGATGGTCCCGCGCGTCAACATTGCCGCAATCAACATCGAATCCCCGCAGGATGAGATCATCAAGTTTGTGCTGGAAGAAGGCTACACCCGAATGCCGGTCTATGAAGGCTCCATTGATAACATCATCGGGATCATCTACTCCAAAGACCTGATTACCCTGATGGAGCATAGCAACCTGATTATCCTGCAAGACTTGCTCCGCTCACCATATTTCGTCCCGGATACCAAGCCGATTTATGAACTACTGCGGGAGTTCCAACGGAAGAAAATCCAACTTGCGATTGTGGTGGATGAGTTTGCCGGAACCGCAGGGCTGGTGACGATGGAAGACATCTTGGAAGAACTGGTTGGCGAAATCCAGGATGAGTACGACGAGGAAGCCACCGGCGTGGAGCCAATCGGCAATGGTGAGTATGTGGTGATGGCCGGCATGACCATCAGCGACGTGAACGAACACATCGATGGATTTCTGCTGCCGGAAGGGGAAGATTACACCACCATTGGCGGGCTGGTCAACAAGTGGTTTGGGCATATCCCGCAAGAAAATGAATCGTTCGAGCGGGACGCTGTGCGGATGACAATCGTCAAAACCCACAACCGCCGTGTTGTTCAGGTGAAGATTGAGGACCTGAACCACGACAATCGCTTCAACGGCCTAAACGCTTTTCCGCCGGAAACAATGGGGGAAGAGTGAGGGGATACATGGAAGGGGCTAGTCTCTGGTCATTAGTCTCTGGTCATTAGTCCTTGGTCATTAGCAAAGAAATGGTTCTTCACTGCATCTCGTTCTCCGCTTATGCTGAGCTTCGTCGAAGCCTGCCCTGGGCTTGCCGAAGGGTATGAGCCGAGCCACAGAACGAGCAATCTTTCACTATTCAAATTCTGCGAAAGGTGAGGTAGCAATCGCCAATCACCTTCAATCAACCGATTCCCGAATCCCGACCGATGACCTCATTCAAACGGACCCTTATCACCAGTGCGTTGCCCTACGCCAATGGATATATCCATCTTGGCCACCTTGCTGGCGCGTACCTTCCTGCCGACATTTACACCCGCTTCCTTCGTGCAACCGGCCAGGAAGCGATTCACATCTCAGGATCGGATGAGCATGGCGTGGCGATAATGATTACCGCCGAAGAAGAACAATCCACCCCCCAGCAGGTTGTTGATAAATACCACACTGCCAACGCCGCCGCGTTTGCCGGGCTTGGCATCGCCTTCGATATGTACGGGCGAACAACATGGCAGGAACATCACGCAACAGCACAGGAGTTCTTTCTGGCTTTGCACCAACAAGGCTACCTTGTTGAAAAAGATGAGGAGCAGTTCTATGACCCCGAAGCTGCCATGTTCCTCCCCGACCGCTACGTGGAGGGTATCTGCCCGGTATGTGGTTTCGAAGGGGCCCGCGGCGACCAGTGCGATAACTGCTCCAGCACCTACAACCAAACCGAGCTGAAAAACCCGATCAGCAAACTCACCGGAAAAACACCGGAAAAACGGACAACCCGCCATTTCTATTTCTCGCTTGGCAAGTTCCAGCAGCGGCTTGAGCAGTACGTGGAGCAGCACAGCCACGATTGGCGCGACCACGTCCTTCAGCAATCGCGGAGCTGGCTGAAACAGGGGTTGGGGGATCGCGCAATCACCCGCGATTTACCCTGGGGAATTGATGTCCCGCTGGAAGGCTACGAAGGGAAAAAACTCTACGTCTGGTTCGATGCTCCGTTCGGCTACATCACCAACACCAACGTGCTGATGAAAGGGCGCGGCGATGCCGAAGGCTGGCGGCGTTGGTGGCAAGACCCCGGCACCCGCTACGTTGCATTCATCGGCAAGGATAACATCTGGTTCCACACGCTGATGTTCCCCGCAATGCTGATGGGATGGAACGACCAGCAACGGGAGCAATACGTTCTTCCCGACAACGTTCCGGCCTGCAACTTCCTGAACCTTGAAGGGAACAAGTTCAGCAAGTCGCGGAAATGGGGGATTGACCTGCAAGACTACTTGGCCGAATTCCCCCCCGACCCGCTTCGGTACACCATTGCTGCCAACTTGCCGGAAAACAAGGATGCTGATTTCACTTGGCGCGAGTACCAGGCCAGAACCAACAACGAACTTGCCGACATCCTGGGCAACTTCGTCAACCGGACGTTGCAGTTTACCGCACGCTACTTCGATGGAACCGTTCCGCCGCTTGCCGCCGATCCCACAAAGGAATCGAACCTTCTGGCATTGCTGAACGAGGACCTTCGCCGGATTGCTACCGACGGACGCAGCGATGCAGAAGCAATCGAAGAGCTTGCCACAAAATATCTGAACTACCTTACCCGCAACGATGCCGTGATGCTGGCTACGCTTGCGCGCGCGCCGGTCTGCATCGCCGACCTTTACTCACTCTTCCGGTTCCGCGATGCGGTGCTGGAGACCATGAACCTTGCCCGCGCAGCCAACAAGTATTTCAACGATTCGGAGCCCTGGAAAACCCGCAAGGATAACCCAGCGCGCACGGCAACATCACTGAATATCTGTCTGCAAGTGGTGCGTTCGCTGGCGGTGCTGTTCCGGCCTATTATCCCGTTCACCTCCGATGCAATCTTCGGCCTGCTAAAACTTCAACCGACCGAAACCGCTTGGTATTCAGCCGGAACGCTAACCCTTGCCACTGGCGCAGCGATTGCCGAGCCGGTGATTCTGTTCAACAAAGTGGAGGATAGCGTTGTGGAAGCACAGGTGGCCAAACTTGGTGCTGGCGGCGCAGCGGCTGCCGAAGCAAAGAAGGAGCCGATACACGTTGAGCTGAAGCCGGAGATCACGATTGACGATGTGATGAAATTGGACCTTCGGGTGGCAACGGTGCTGGCTGCCGAGCGGGTGAAGAAATCGGAAAAACTGCTGAAGCTACAGATCAGAATTGGGGATATTGAACGCCAGATTTTAGCAGGGATTGGGAAGGTTTATCAGCCAGAAGAAATGGTGGGAAAGAAAATCGTGGTGGTGGCAAACCTGAAACCTGCCACGCTGATGGGGCAGCAATCGCAAGGGATGCTGTTTGCAGCAAACTCACCCGATGATGTTCCAACAATCGTCACGGTGTTGAACACTGATGATGTTGATGATGGGTTTATTGTGCGGTAGGTTGGTAGTGGGAATTTTGAACAAAGCACGGAAATCACGATGGCACAGCAACGACGAATCACAAGCCTAACGCTCCGTTCATTACTGACGGAGTCTGCCCCGATGCGCGGGCTTCCTATCCGTGTTATCCAACAGTTAGTCCGCTACTACGGCGACTGGCGATGCTCGCGCGATGTGATAAGCCGACTTGATGAATCGGGCGCGGCGGCGCAGCCGGCTGCTGGCCGCAACAGTAGCGGCGGAGCCTCCGGCTACTTCCACACGCTCCGCTCCTTCTACGCACGCTGACCCACAGAACTTCCACACGCACCTTCTTCACACACAGGGTTAAGCAGCATATGATCGTCACAAAATTCGGCGGGGCGGTGCTTGGCAACGCCGCTGGCGTGAAAAGCGCGTGCGCCACAATTTGCACGCTTCCTTCGCCACAGTTGGTGGTGGTTAGCGCGTTTGCCAACGTCACAAACTGGCTAGAGCAGATTGCCCACCGCGCTACGGAAGACCCCACCGAAGCCTTCCGGTTGCTGCAAGAATTGCTGAAACACCACGAGCACATCGCCGCCCAGCTTCTTCCCGAACCAGCCTACGCCGATTGGTTGAACCACGCTATCCCGTGGGCCGCACGGCTGGATGAAATCGTTCAGGGCTTATCCATCGTCCGCGAACTTTCGCCGCGCACCTTGGATATGATTGTCCATTATGGCGAACGCTACTCTTCCTCCATCGTTGCCGCTGCGCTGCAGCAAGCAACCACCATCCCGGTAGTCCCGATTTCCGCGCTGGAGCTGATCATCACCGATGATGCCCACCGCTACGCCCGCCCCAACATTGAACTAACCCGCGAGCGGGTCCAGGCGCTGCTGCATGAGTATCGCGGCAAAGAAGTGATCCTTCTGACCGAAGGGTATATTGCCCGTGGGGCATCGGGCCAGGTGACAACTATGGGGCGCGAAAGCTCCTCCTACACGGCCACGCTGTTGGGCCAGCTTCTTCAGGCCGATGAAGTCCGTATCTACACCGATGTCCCCGGCGTGATGACCGCCGACCCCGCCATTATCCCTGCCGCCGAAACTATCCCCACCATGAGCTACGAGATGGCCAATGCCCTTGCCGAGCTTGGCGCAAAAGTGCTGCACCCGCGCACGGTTGCTCCGGTGGAGCGTGCCAGCATTCCGCTGGTGATTACCTCGCTGCAAGGGGGGGGGAAGTCCACCGTGATCGCTTCCCAGCCGAACAATGTGGCGCGTGGATCCCGCTCGATAGCCTTGCTTCCCGAAGCAACCGTGGTGATGATTGAGACTGAGGTTGCAAATGCACAGTTCGACCAATTCTGCCAGACGCTTGCCGCCCAGGTTCCGCTGCTGTGGCGGCATCACTTCCGCCGGAAACATACGGTGGTGACGGCATTGCCAATCGAGCCGGGAATCCGGTTGCCGTCGGAGTACGTTCAGGGCTACATCCGTGCCGATATTCACGATGCTGCGGTCGTCTCGTTGGTGAGCCAGCATCCCATTCCCATCCGAGAGCTCCAGATGTTTTTCGGTGTTCTGAAATCCCAGCCGATACTGGCGTTGCAGGGGGGGGGGGATGCACGCACGCTGAGTGTGGCAATTGCGCGGGAACACGCACACCAGATTGTGGAGCAATTACACCAGCTGATAGCTGCCCCTACCGTTCCGCAGGTGTCTGATTCAGTTCTTGTGTGGTGATGCTTCATGCGCCCAATTCTACCAACCCTCCTTGCCTTGCTGCTTCTGGTTGCACGGGGGGGCGTTGCCGTTGGGCAGGTTCCGGTGCTTTCCGACACGCTGTTGCGCCCGCAATGGTTGGCCACCCGCACCGAACGCTACGTGGCAACCCATGCAACGTCAATCTTCCTTGATTACTCACTTCAGCAACCTTCACTTGTTGGGCATCTGCAGGGGGTGTTTGGTTCCACAACCACACTAACCGCCAACCGCCCCACCCGCGACCGATTGGATGCACAGCTGGAGTTTGCCCTTCCGATAGGGCTGGCGATTCAGCCCTACGTTCTTGCCGATGGTGTGATGCTGGACGAAGCAGGAGCCGGAACCAGCCGCATTCCTGGGTTCAACAACACCACGGCTGGATTCTTGGGGGCTGGGCTTCGCTGGGGCGATAGTGCCAACCTGAACCACATCGGCGTTGCTGCTGGCGGCGGCTACAATCGCCAGTTGAACGTTCACAACAACGGCCTTGCCCTGGTGGCCAACGCGGCGGCGGCGTTGGAGCTTGCCGGGTACTCCATCACCCTGGACGGCGATGGACGCTGGTACAACCTTCAACCCCTTTCCAATCTGAACACCGCCTTGCAGTTCAGGGCCATGCGCCAATTTGAGGAGCGCGCCGTTGGCCAGCTTGAAATCCAATATGACCTTGCCCGCTCCGATCTGTACTTGGCCCGCCCCGAGGAAGACATTTTGGCCAATGGCGGGGCCGGCTACATTGGGCTGGAGCGGCGGCAGGATAATCGTTTGGGGGTGTTTGCCCAGGTGGGGCTTCCAATCATGGATGAGGTGGATATTTCCATCGGAAGCACCATTGCGCGCCAGGGGTATGGCGTGTTCCAGCGGGGGGATATCGCCGTGCCGGTTCAGCACGAACGGAATCCGTTTTTGCTTGATCGCCATGATCTTTCCATCGGTGTCTTGTCGCGGCTGGCTTGGCTTCCGCTGGGGGGAAGGGTGGAATTGAAATTGGAGTACAACACAACCGAGCAGGATAACCTTGTGGAGGCGGTCGCGCCAATCAGCGATGTGTTGCTGAAGGAGAAGCGCGAGACCAATTCCTTGAACGATTTTGTTTCCGAGCAGATATTGGCTTCGGCGATTGCCGAGCATCAGTTTGGCGGCGGCGACACGCTTGGTGTTGTGGGGTCGGTTGGCATTTACCGCTACAACACCCCAGCCGGAAACTTCATTGACTACGACCAGCAATCCATCCATGCCCAGGCGTATTACCGCCATTCGTTTAGCCCTTTTCTGCTGGCTGGCCTAACCGTGCAAACATTTCTGACCCATCTGGTGTATCTATCGGGGCGATTCAGCAGCGATAATTCTTGGAACCGAATCTTCCGATTCTCTCCATCGGTGCAATTCCAGCCGGGGGAGTGGTTGCGGAACGAACTGGTTGCCGAAGTGAGTGCAAACTACACCCAGTATGATTTCGAGGAGTTGTTCCAGACCGTGCGGGGGCGTTCCTTCCGCGAGCTTCGCCTGCGCGACTCGCTAACCGCACAGCTCACGAACTCACTCACCCTTTGGATTTCCGGGGAATTGCGGGTTTCCGAGCGGAGCAGTTTCAGCTGGGCGCAATTTGCCGAAAGCCCGCTGGAGCGAACCCGAACCGAGGGGGGGGAAGCGGGGATTGCAACCGAGCGGTACGCCGGAATCACGGTGGGGATTGGGGGGAAATTCTTCAGGGTGAAATCGTTCCGAAGCAATCCACAGAACACGTTGGAGCCGTATTCGGATCGGGTTTCGGTTGGGCCCACGGTGCGGCTGGTTGCCGAGCTTTCTGCGGCAAGCCGAATCGAGCTTCAGGGGTGGTGGGAACATCAATTCAGCGACAGCCAGCTAACCGGACGCACACCTTCGTTGTTTCTGGTTGCCGGACTTCAACTCTAGACTCTACAAGATTTTAGCAGGGATCAACACAAGTGGCACAGACGAACAACAGCGGAACCATCCTTCTGCAAAAGCGATTTTACACCAACAAGCAGGAGCTTTCGCTGCTGCTGCGCGAGCTTGAGCGGCTGCGCCCGCAGCTGCCGATCAGCAGCGACCAGTTCCACAACTTGGTGATAGCCATGACCGAGGCCGTCAACAACGCCATTGTTCACGGCAATCAGTTGGACCCCGGCAAGCAGGTCTTCTACGAACTTTCCACGACTGATACGGGGGTGCGGTGTGTGATTGAAGATGAAGGGGAAGGATTTACGATAGAGGACCTTGCCAACCCCATCAGCCCCGAAAATTTACTGATGGAAAGCGGGCGCGGAATGTTCATTATCGGCGCGCTGATGCAGGACCTGAAAGCAGTGAAAACCGAGAAAGGAATGCGAGTGGAGTTCCTGTGTACCGGGGGCTTGGGAGCGTGAGGAAATGCCGAGTGTCGAATGTCGAATGGAGGAAATGTCAAATGTCAAATGTCGAATAACCTCTTTGCTACTGACCACTGACCACTGACTACTGACCACTACCCAATGCCCACTGCCCACGCTCCCACCCGTTTCCTCCTTCTCCTTGGTGGCTTGGTCTTTCTTCTACTTGCTCCGCTCCCGTTTCTTGGCGATCTGCGCACGGCATTGTTGGAGTATCTAGTTCTCACCGTTTCGGCCACACTTCTGCTTGGGGTTGGTTGTTGGCTAAGTTTCAGGAATGGATGCCAGCTTCCGGCGCGCCACATTCTGTTGGTTGCCGGGCTGCTTCGCCTTGCCATGCTGCCGATGATGCCGTCGCTGTCGGATGACGTGTATCGCTACTTGTGGGATGGCCGATTGCTACTGCATGGCCAAAACCCGTATCACGTCACCCCAGCGGAAACCACATTTCGGGATGAGCTGTTCCAGCTTCAGGGCTATCCCACCACTCACACGATTTATCCGCCGGGTGCGCAGTTGCTATTTGCCGGGGCCGTTGCCGTCGGCCAGACCTTCGGTAGCAGTTGGCAATGGGATTTCCTGATCTGGAAATTGATGGTGATCGCTAGCGAGTTGCTGGCTATTTACCTGCTGCTGCGGTTGTTGCAATCGCAAGGGATGCCGGCTTGGTATGGGGTGCCGTATGCTTGGCATCCGTTGGTTGTGGTCGAGCTTTCGGGCCAGGCCCATACCGATGCCTTCTGGGTGCTGGCAATCGCGTTGATGCTGTGGGGATTTGCTTCCGGTTCCGCCGGGAAAGGGTTGCCGGCAGCCGTGGTTGGTGGGGCGGTCAGGGTGTTCCCGTTCGTGGCTGTGCCGTTGTGGTGGCGGTTCCTTCCTGGCCGCGATGTGCTTGTTGCGCTGGCTTGGTCTGCAGGTGGATTGCTGCTGCTGATCCCATTTCTTGATCCCGTAGCGGCGGGGAATTATCTGGAGGTGATGCTGCGGTTCACCAACTACTATGAGTTCAATGGTGGGGCCTACTACGGGATGAAATGGTTGCTGGATGCCCTCCATCTTCAGCCATCGAATCAGATAGCGGGGGGGGTGCTGTTGGGTGTACAGTTGGTGGCGTTTGTGTGTATCTGGAGTTGGCCAACGAAAGATCGCTCCGTGCGCTCGCTTGCGTGGCGGATGCTGCTGCTGCTCACCTTCCAGATCGCGCTGCCAGCAAAGGTTCATGTGTGGTATTTCGTTGCCCCGCTGTTTCTGCTGCCGATAACGTGGGAGCGCGGGTTGCGCTGGGGATGGTGGTGGCTGGCGTTGGTGGCTCCGTTCACCTACATCGCCTACACCGGGCCGGAAGTGGTGGAACCAACCTGGCTGCTGGCGATAGAGTGGGGGGGATTTGTGCTGCTGGCCGCTGCCGAGCGGCTCCAGAAAAAAAACAGCCCGACCAACCTTGGCCGGGCTTGAAGTTTTTCAGTGACTCCGGAACCCTTACGGGTTGCGGCGAACGCTTGATTCCTGCGAGCTACTGTTGCTGCTTCCGCTTGGTGTGCGGCGGACGTTCGACTCCTGCGAGCTGTTGGTGCTTCCGCCACGGCGCACTTCCGATTCTTTTGCAGTGTTCTGCCCAGCGCGGCGTGTTTCCGATTCGGTTGACTTATTCTCGGCTGGTTTTGCTGTGGTCTTCCCTGCGGCACCTTTCTCATCATCCTTGTGGTCGTGATTGGCGTCGCCATGGTCGTCATGCTTCATGGTGGAATCATGCTTCATGGTGTCGGCTGCGGGCGGTGCCGGGGTTGGTGTTGGCGCAGGCATTGCCGGAACGGAGTCCTTTTTTGTTGTGTCGGTTGCCGGGGCTTCATCGGCTTTTTTGCCACAGGCCACAACGGTAAGGGCTGTGATTGCCAGAGTTAGGAAAATCGAGCGTGTTTTCATGGTTGATTGTTGGGATATGCTTGAATGCTTAAGTACGTGTGCTGCACGCAGCCGCCGCAAAGATAGCAGATGCGCGGCGAAGTCCTGTGAGGAATTTTCGGTGCCGAAGATTAACGGGCGGAACGGACATCCCTCCGGAACACCCCGCCGCCTAACGTTCTGCTACACATTCCCCCTGCCACATCGGCAGCGTGGCGGGCTATATTTGCAGCCCGCAAATGGGGTTATGGCACAGTTGGTTAGCGCGCTTCCTTGACATGGAAGAGGTCACAGGTTCGAGTCCTGTTAACCCCACCAAGCACGGCGATTCCTGAATTGGAGTCGCCGTTTTTTTTTGTGCGCCCCCCTGCTACGCGGCAAGCCGCTTCGCGTCCCCCCAAGCCTGGGGGGAAGACAAGGGGGAATGGAGAATGGAGAATGGGGGGAGTGCCGGATGGGGGGAATGTTGAATGTCGAATAACCTCTTTGCTACTGACTACTGACCAATCCCCAACTTCCTCTGTGCGCCCCCCTGCTACGCGGCAAGCCGCTTCGCGTCCCCCCAAGCCTGGGGGGAAGACAAGGGGAATGGAAGGAGTGCCGGATGGGGGGAATGTCGGATGAGGGGAATGTCACTGTGCTATGCTCCAATCGCAAGCGCAACGGCGTTCACAATCTCGTTAAGTTCATCGTCGGTAACTACGCCTAACCGTTTGGTGAATCGCTGTAGGTCAAAAGACTTGACCTGTGAGCAATCTACATTCGACGTTTTAGAAAGCCCATTATCAGGGGTTGGTTCTAACCTGATAAAGAAGAACGCAATGTGGTGTGGTTGCCAGTTCCGTATGGGAACAACAATCCTTACGGGAAGCCGACGAAGCCCTGAGTGGTTGATGACAACGCCGGGGCGCGTTTTCAGTATCTCACTTCCTGTTTGTGGCTCAAAATTTATCAGCCAAACCTCTCCACGTTCGGGGTTGCGCATCCGTTAAAACTCCACCACATCCTGATTGCCGTCTATCACTTCGTACTCTGGCAACACGTTTTCCACTTGCTGCCGAATGATTGCTTCGCGTTGTTCGCGGGGAAGTTGGCGTAACTCGGTTGCCGTCATCGTACGGGAACGGTCGTTGCATGGTTGACCAATCTGGCCAACACCTTGCACCGCCACATTGTTGTGATGCCCTTTCATAGTGTTCACTCCTGTCTTGGTTGACGCAAAATAACCGCTGGCGATTGTGCTTTGCAATACTGCTCAGGAAAAAGAGTGGGGCCGCCGCCGCCCCCTTGCGTTTTCTTCGCCCCCCAGCCGTATCTTCGCCCCCCTAACTTCTCCTGTTCCCGTCCACTTCCTTGCTCAACCATCATGTTCGATTCTGCTTTCCAACAGGTCCAGGTGCTGGCCGAACGCTTTGCCGCTAACCAACGCCACTACCTTAGCCCAGCCTACGACGAAGCCACAGCACGCAAGGACTTCATTGATAAATTCTTCATCGCCCTGGGCTGGGATGTCAACCACGAATCCCAAACCAACCCCTACGAGCAGGAAGTCCGCATCGAAAATAAGGTCAGCATGAAAGGAAGCATTGGCCGCCGCGCCGATTACGCATTCTTCCTTGCTCCAAATTTCCGCGAGGAAGATGTTGCCTTCTTTGTGGAAGCCAAAAAGCCTTCCCGCTCACTTGCCAACAAGGATGACTACTACCAAACCATCCGCTACGGCTGGAACCGCGGCACCCCAATCTCGGTCCTGACTGACTTCGAGGAGTTCCACATTATTGATTGCCGCAGCAAGCCAGACCTGAACACCGCGCTGAACCGCAAACTTGCTTCCTTTCACTACACCGACTTCGCCAATCCCGAAAAATTCCGCGAAGTCTATCACCTCTTCAGCCGCGAGGCCGTTGCCAATGGGGGCCTGCAACGCTATGCCGCCACACTCCCCAAGCCAAAAGGGAAGTCCGCCATCGGCCTGTTCAAAGGGGGATTCCAACCGGTTGATGAAGCCTTTCTGGAAACCCTGGACGGCTACCGCGATACCCTGGCCCGCGCCTTCAAAAACCGCAACCCAGCGCTGGATAGCCAAGCGCTTACCGAAGCCGTCCAGCGCACACTGGATCGCGTGGTCTTTATCCGCTTTCTGGAAGATCGCGCCATCGAAGAACCACGAATGAAGGAGTTCGGCGAAGGGAAAGGCTCGGTCTGGACCGACTTCATCGCCTACTGCCACACGCTGGACCTGAAGTACAACGGGATGCTGTTCAAGCAGCACCCCATCATTGATTCCGCCACCTTTACCCCGCCCGACGACGCAACCTTCCGGGGAATTATCGAAGAGTTCACCGACCCAACAAGCCCCTACAACTTCGATCAAATCCCCATTTCCATCCTCGGCAGCATCTACGAACGCTTCCTCGGCAAGGTCATCACCGTCACCGCCAAACGCGCAACGGTGGAGGCGCGCCCCGAAGTCAAAAAAGCCGGCGGCGTGTTCTACACCCCCGACTACATCGTCCGCTATATCGTCCAGGAAACCATCGGCCAGCTGCTGGGCGACCCCACCAACGGCGGCAAATCCCCAGCCGAGATCGAACAGATGGCCTTTGCCGACATCGCCTGCGGAAGCGGCTCGTTCCTGATCGAGGTCTATGCCTTCTTGATAGAGTATCACCTGCGGTGGTACGCCGCCAACCCAACCGCAACCACGAAGGACGACACAGCCACCCGCGACGGATTGCCGAAACTGACAATCCAACGGCGGCAAGCAATCCTGCTGAACAATGTGTTCGGCGTGGATATTGACTTCCAAGCAACCGAAGTCACCCAACTAAGCCTCTATCTGAAACTGCTGGAGGAGGTCACCATGCAGGAAGCCGACACCTTCGCGCAGCGGAAACGGCGGCTGCTGCCGGACTTGCGGAAAAACATCGTCTGCGGCAACAGCATTGTGGAAGAAGACTACTGGGGGATGCTGAACGCCGAAGCCGACGACCCCACCGAAGAACGCCGCGTGAACGCGCTGGACTACGCCGCCGCCTTCCCAACAATCATGCGGCGCGGCGGGTTCGATGCAGTCGTCGGGAACCCGCCGTATGTGCGGCAGGAGACGTTGGGTAAGGCGTTCAAAGACTATGCAAAGCAAACGTATTCCGTGTATTCAGGAACTGCCGATCTGTACGTTTACTTTTTTGAGAAAGCCCACCGTGTGTTAAAGCCAGGTTCTGGTTTGTTTGGAGTAATCTGTTCAAACAAGTTCATGCGGGCGAACTACGGTAAGCCATTGCGCCAATTCTTGGCAACCAACACAGCATTACGGGCAATCATTGATTTTGGTGAACTTCCGGTGTTTCAGAATGCAGCCACGTTTCCGGCTGTTTTTCTAACCCGTAATGAAACAACAACGGATCAACGCTTCACCTTTTCAGCAATCAAACGATTGTCGTTTGAATCATTATTAGAGGAAGTAGAAGCAACAGCCGTTGAACTTGATAACCGTTCATTAAGTGGGGATAGTTGGACATTAGCACAAGGGAATGAAGTAGAAGTTATTGAGAAGATGAAAGCAATAGGAGTGCCGTTAGGTGAGTATCTCAAAGGCAAAGCAAAGATCAACTATGGAGTAAAAACTGGACTGAACGAAGCGTTTGTAATTGATAAAGTAGTTCGTGAACGGTTAGTAGCAGAAGACAAGAACAGCAAATCCTTGATTCGTCCTTTCGTTGCTGGCGATGATGTTCGGAAGTATCATATACGGTTTCAAGATCGTTATTTGCTTCTTATTCCTAACGGCTGGACACGGAAGCAATCAGGGGCAACAAAAGAAGCGGATGCTTGGAAGTGGTTTCAACAACATTACCCAGCAATAGCAAACCATCTCACACAGCATGAAGTAAAAGCAAGGAAGCGAACCGATAAAGGAGAGTTCTGGTGGGAACTCCGACCGTGTGATTATTATGAAGAATTTGATAAAGCAAAGATTGTGTGGCCAGAAATTGCGAAGGAGAGTCGCTTCACTTTAGACCTCAACAAAATGATGCTGAATAAAACTTGTTTCTTCATTCCAATCAGTGATTACTACTTACTGGGCTTATTAAATACATCGGCTATATGGTTTTTTCTGAAGAATACTTGCTCTGTTTTAGGAGATGCCAATAAAGGGGGGCGATTATTACAACAAACAATCTATACGTCGAAAATACCAATCCCCGTCCTAGACCTCTCCAACAACAGTGAGCGTGAGCAGCACGAGCGGATGGTGGGGTTAGTTGAGCAGCGGATGGAGTTGCAGCGGAAGTTCGACGGTGCGATAAGCGAGCAGGATCGGGACCGCTACGAGCGTTCGATTGCGCGCGCCGAGCGAGAGATCAACGCGCTGGTGTACAGGTTGTACGGGCTAACAGCGGAAGAAGTAGCGATGGTGGAGGGGGGATAGGGTATACTCGGGTGGATTGAGATTGCGAGATGCTCTATTGAGTGGCCCCTGATGGGTGCGCTTGCCCCCGGCAGAATGGGGGCAGCGACGGCAACACCATCGCTCTCCACGCCCCAACGGGGCAGACTACCATAGCCCAGGGCAACGCCCTGGGTAGCCCAACCCAACACTACTCCAAGCCCTGAAAGGGCGGCACAACAATGTCACCACCACCATGTACTGAACATGGGGGGGATACGACGGCGTATTGAATTGCCCCTTCAGGGCGTTGATGTCATTGAGGGGATTGTGTTCCCAGGGCGTTGCCCTGGGCTGGCGTATGTTGCCCCTTCAGGGCGGACGATGGATGTTCGCAATCTCATTTCACCCGAGCATCGAACTCCATTCTATCTTGCCTGTTCCCCTGTCTTGGTTGGCGGAAGTTCGAGGGTGCGATAAGCGAGCAGGATCGGGACCGCTACGAGCGTTCGATTGCGCGCGCCGAGCGAGAGATCAACGCGCTGGTGTACGGGTTGTACGGGCTAACAGAGGAAGAAGTAGCGATGGTGGAGGGGGGGTGAAAAAAAATGCTTGCATTGTACCATCCGGCGGAAGTATAATTGCCCGTGGATAATCAAGTGCCGTTCGGCATATAGCGCAGCGAAGGCCTGGGGTGATGCAGCGTAGGACGAAGCGTACAACATCGCGCATGGGGTGGTAAGGAGCAGGAAGCGGTACGCCATTATTTTTGGGTGTACATGCACGAATCCCTCCGATTCGTTCGACCTATCCTCGAACAGAGTACCCACTGACTCATAACCAGATGTCAAGGCGACTGGCGCGACGTGAAGGCCTGTAGCCGCAAACTCCACTGCAGAACAGAACGCAGCATTGCCTTTTATTTTTTGAAGGCGGTGAGACATTCGCAACAGCAGCTGTGCCAACGCTTGCAGCGATGCCGAACGGCAACTTTTTTTTAGAAAATCTTGCTCGGTTCTTCATGGGCCGTGCGAGGTACAGGATGAGCGGTCACGGTGGTGCGTGGCCGCTTTTTTTTTGCATTTTTTTTTCATTGTTGCCGCCTTTGTACAAACTGCCCTTCGGCTCTGGCTCCCTCTCTCTCTGGCAGTGGACGAAGTTCGACGGGGTTCAGCATGGCTTTGCATAGGGTGAGGTACCAAGCAAAAACCGCCGCACAGCTTGTTGTTGTGCGGCGGTTTTTTTGCTTTTGTTGTTTGTTTAGGGGCTCACCCTTCCGTTGTGCTTCCGTTTTGGTAGCGGGGCGGGCGCAAGCATTGGGCGGTCGCCAAATTCGGGTTGGTTGGTTGGGTGCTCATCCAGCAGGCGCAGCACTTCGGCAATTCCCCGTTCCAGTTGCGGGTCGCGCCCGGCAACGTGGTCTTGTGGGGTGATGTCAATGTCAATGTCGGGGTCGGTTCCGTAGTTCTCCAATCCCCACTGCACATCCATAAACCAGGTGCTGAACTCTGGCTGCGTTGTCACCGCTCCATCCACCATTGGGTTGCGTGGCCAAATTCCCACAACTCCGCCCCAGGTCCGTTTGCCAATCAATGGACCAAGTTTCATCAGCTTGAAGCTGTGGGAGAAGATGTCGCCATCGCTTCCGGCGTTCTCGTTGGTTAGTGCCACCATTGCCCCGCGGACGCTGTTGCTGGGATAGGGGCTTGGCAAGCCGTAGCGTGGCAGGCTGTAGCCGATGGTCTTGCGGGCCAATTTCTCCAAGATCAGCTGCGAGACGTGGCCACCACCGTTGAAGCGAACATCCACCACCAGTGCGTCGCGCAGTGATTCGGCAAGGAACCCGCGGTGGAACTCGCTGTATCCAAACGCCCCCATGTCGGGGATATGGACGTAGCCCACGCGCCCGTTTGTTGCTTCGTGAACTTTGCGGCGGTTTTCGTTCACCCACTCCCGATACCGAACGGAGCCTTCGCCTCGCAATGCCTTTATCTGGACGGTTTTTTCTTCGGCTGAGCTTTCGCCCCGGTAGGTAATGGCAACATCACTGTTGGCCATGTTCACCAGCTGCACCGATGGGCCGTTTTCTTTGGTGAGCCGTTTTCCGTTAATCGCCACAATGGCATCCCCTTCGGCAATGTTCACCCCTGCGCGATCCAGCGGCGAGCCGAACCGCTCGCTCCAAGAATCGCCCCGCACAATGCGCCGAACCCGCCAGACGTTGGCCGATTCATCCCATGCCAGATCGGCGCCCAAAAAGCCCTGGGCGTAGTGTGGCGATGGCCGGTAATCGCCCCCAATCTCGTAAGCGTGCGATGTCCCCAACTCACCATGAAGTTCCCAGATTAAATCGCTGAACTCCGAGCGGCATCCAATTTTTTCCAGCAGGGGGAGGTAGAGTGTGTAGATGTTGGCCCAGTTCAGCCCCAACAGCCCTTCGGTCCAGAAGTAATCGCGCTGCAATCGCCAGGCTTCGCGGTACATCTGCCGCCATTCCTCGCTGGGGACAACGCTGATTTTTGGGCGGCTGAGGTCAATCCAACCGCTGTCATCGCCGCTCTCCTTGCTGGGGTCTGGCTTGTTGGCGGTGGAGATCACGCGCAGGCGTTTTCCCGAGCGGTAGATCAGCGTGTCGGTGTCGGGAAGCAGTTCAATCTCGCTGATGCCGCTGGCGTAGGTTTCGCTCTTCATCGTCTCCAAGTCGTAGCAATCCAGCACCCCCGATGGAGCCGCTTCCGCATAGATATTGCGGCTAAGGCTTCCCTGCGGTTGGTGGTTCACAAAGAAGACTTTCCCCTTTGCCCCTTTCACTTGCGAGTATCGCCCTTCCGGAACCGGGAAGGGGAGCAGGCGGCGGGTGATCCCGTCGAAGTCAATGGTGATGCCCTTCGGGGTCTCGGCTTCATCCTGCTTGTGCGTTTCGTTGAATTGCTCCATGAAATCTTTCATGGATTTTGGAGCTTTCGGCTGTTTGATGAAGGGGTTCTCGGTCTCCTTCTGCAACGTCACCAAGTACGGACGCACGCCGCGTGGGAAGCTGAGATCGAAGTGGAGGTTATCGTACACCGGATCGTACTCGCGGTAGCTGAGGAAGTAGAGGTATTTCCCTTCGGGGTCGAACGAAGGGGCCACATCCTGAAGCGTCGGCTCGGTCACTTGGTGTTTTTCGCCAGTGGTGATGTTGACGATCATGATGAAACTGGTCTCGGTGGTATCGGCATGGTTAAACGCCAGCCATTTGCCATCGGGGGACCATGCGATGGAGGTGTCGTGAAGCGTCGGGCTTCGGTCAATCACCGTCATCTCACGTTTCTGAAGATCAACCAGCAGCACCTCATTCCGGTTATTGCTGATCGCCACGTGGTCGGCGGTGGGGGAGGGGAGCAGTTCGATAGCATGGCCGATATCCAAATCCTCGAATCGCTCTTCGGGTTGCTGGCCGCCACCGCCCAACAGCACCAGCCGCTCCTCGCCGCTGGCATCGCTGATTGCCACCAGCCGCTCGCCATCATGCAGGTAGGTTGCCAAACGATAGCGCACGCCATCTTCGATGCCGTAGTAGCGCACTGCGCCAGCGTTATTCCCCATGGTAACCGGCTTCCCCCGAAGCACCAGCGCGACCGAGTGCCCTTTGGGGTGAAGGGTGTAGTTCTGCAAGTAATTGCCGCCATCCACAAACCGGCGTTGCCGTTGTGCGCGTGGGGAGTGGTAGTCAATCTGGATTTTGTTGGTGTGCTCGGTGGCGGGGTCGAACAAGTAGAGGTCGCCGCCGGCGTGATAGACCACACGGTTCCCATCGGTGGAGGGGTTGCGGACAAAGAAGTCATCGTGGTCGGTGTGGCGGGTAAGGTCCGCCCCATCGGTGGTGCAGCTGTAGATATTGCCGTAGCCTTCGTGGTCGCTCACGAAGTAGATTCGTTCCCCGATCCACATTGGCGAAGCGTAGTTGCTTCGTAGCGTCAGCAGTTTGCGGAAGGTTCCGCTTCCGTTTGGGTCAATCCACAGTTCCCCTGCGGTTCCGCCGCGGTATCGTTTCCAGCGTGCTGGATCGGTGGTGTTGCGGCCAATCACCACACCACCGTTTGGGCCAAACGCCACGTTGTACGCCGGACCAACCGGCAGCTTCTGGAACTCACCTCCGTTGGGGGAAATGGAGTAGGGGAGCATGATGTGTGGGAAGGGCTGGCCCTGGTTGGTAGTAAAGATGATTTGGCCTCCATCGGGAGCCCAAGCCACGGGGCGTGCAACGGAGCCAAGCCACGTAAGGCGTTGCGCTTCGCCGCCAACCGAGGGCATCACGTATAACTCGTATGTGCCTTCTTCGCTGGCCATGAAGGCAAGCCATTGTCCATCGGGGGAAAGGATTGGGCGGGCCACGTCGCTAACGCTGGTGGTAAGCCGGCGGGCGATTCCCCCCGATGCAGGAACCGACCACAGGTCATCCTCGCTAACGAAGATCACCGTGCCGTTGTGGATAGTGGGGTAGCGATAATAACCGGATAAAGCCATTGCGTAACCTGCTCCTCAGGTGGTTGTTGTTTATGATGAAAGTGATGTTCGTTGCGTAGCTGCTTCCAGGACGCTGACGTTGCGTGCTGCTTGCGGGGGCGTGCAAAATACATCAACGGCGGCAAGGTTTGGGCGTGCCATACCCGCTAAATTGTTGGTTGTTGCACTTGAAAATTGCGGAATCTTGCCGGATGCAACTGCTGCTTGGCAAGATCGGTTTCGTAACTTGCTGCAAATCACGGGAAACCTTCCAACCAACCTTGTGTTCTTGACCACACATGCATGACGCCCCTCATATTGACGGGCCAAGCGATGAAGAACTGATGGAGCAATTCAAAGGCGGCAGTGAACAAGCCTTTGTCGCGCTCTATAAACGATATAACCGTCGCGTGTACGCGTACTGCCTGAAGATGCTTGGCCAACGCGAAGCTGCCGAAGACCTTTTCCAAGAAGTCTTCGTTCGGGTAACCCGTAAACGTGACCATTTCCAAAGTGGGAATTTTTCCGCTTGGCTGTTCGCCATCGCTCGGAACCTTTGCCTTAACGCCATCCGGGACAGAGTACACCACGTCCCGATTGATGACGTACACGAAAGCGCAATGGCGTTCCAGCCGCCCGACGAATACGACGAAAACAGCGAAATCTTAAAAAAAGCTATCGAAAAATTACCAAACGAGCTTCGCGAAGCTCTGGTGCTGCGGGTCTATAATGGTTTCAGCTATAACGAAATCTCGGAGATCACTAACACCAAATTAGCAACAGTAAAAGTGCGAATCTTCCGGGCAAAGCAACGGCTGTATGATATTCTGGCACCATACTTTCTTGATAAAGTATAAAAGGTATAAAACATGACGACACAAGAACTTCTCATCGGATATTTTGAAGGGGGCTTGACCCCAGAGGAATCTCTCCATTTGGAGACGATGCTCTCCGGCTCGGCAGAGCTTCGGGCGCAGTTCAATCAGCATCAACAGATTCATTCCATGATGCAGCGCGAAGCCGAGGAAACCAAGCCATCGGAAACGTTGGACGAAGCAACAATCGGCGCGGCGCTTGGCCTGCTTGGCCAAACCGTTGGCGGGGCCAGCATTGCCTTCTGGAGCGGAACAAAAATTGCAGCAACGATTGGAACAGTAGTGGTTGGTGGCGCGGTGACATGGTTTGCAGTCACCCAAAATCCTGAACCGCCGCAAGCCCCGTCGGCAACCACTACCCAGCCAGCCCCAACCATCCAAACCGCTCCAGTGCCCCAGTTGCCGGATCCGGCGGTTGCGCCGGTGACGGAGCAGGCCAGTTCAAGCGGCAGCACGAAACAAACTGCCCCAGCAAGTAGCTCGAAAGAATCGAATACGTTCCGATCAAAGGGGGAAAAAGGAGGTAGCGAAGCAGGAGATCATAGAGGCTTTAACCTTGAAGGAGAAACACCAGTGCCAATAGATCAAGAGATCAAGTTTAAGCCTAACAGGTAAGATTTTTTTTTTCAAGCAAAACGGCTCTTCGGAAGAAGGGCCGTTTTTATTTCCCCACCACCCCCGTAGTGTCGAATTTCGCGGCCATGGAGAGAATTCTTCCTTCCCCAAGCACGGGGTGACGATTCTTCTTTACCTTGCCGCCCCAGTTCATCGTTGGGTGAAGGCTCAGTGGGGGAGAGATAGTTTGCAGGCAGTAATTTTTTTTGCGTGCATTCTGTCTGGTTTTGGCAAGTTTATACGTTATAGGGTAGTGACGGGATTAGCATATAATTCTTCTTGAACAGGAATGCCCTCTCCTAACCACCCAAGAAGCCGTGCCACGCCACGGGATCCCGTCTAATTGTTTGATTTCAGGAGTTGTCTGATGTCCTTCTCATCCCAGAATGGATACGCGGGCGATGCCCGTATCCCGATAGAGTTCGTGTCGCTTCTTCAGGATTGTTTGGGTTCTGCCAGAAGCCCCATCCACCAATGGCTGAAACAGTGCTTCCAAGAGGAAGATGACCGGAAAGAAGTGTTGGCCATGGCGTTAGAAAGGGCATGGAAGCACTTCCGAAGCCATTACCCTGAAGCACGATTGCAAAGCAAAGAAGGGTTTGAACCGTGGCTGATGGTTATTGTACAGCATTGTGCACGCGACTACTTGAGGCAGCAAAAAGCGAAGGGAACGAGAAGGAAAGGGAGGGAAAAATTTGACGAAGCAACTCACACGGGAGCGGGAGCGGGAGCGGATATATCAGTTGAACAGGGGATAGATATAGCAATAATGCTTGATTCTTTATCCGAGAAGGATCGGGAGGTTCTAAGGCTGCATCTTCAAGGCTTCTCATGCAAAGAGATAGCCGATAGAATCGGCAGTACCGAGGGAGCGGTGCAGCGGCGAGTAAGCCGCGCTAAAGCAGCATTACGCGGCCGTTTCCCAAATCGGGAAGGCTAAGGCTGATACACACGGAAGAACTGGGATTGCGAAACTATAGCCATATAGATTTGCTTCGCCCCGACAGAAGGAGGGTAAACAATGCCTTCGTCTCCAATTTGTGCTCCGATGCAATCGGGGTAAACAGGAATGACAGCGAAAAAAGCACAAACTGAGCAGTTCTGAATAGACCAACAGAGCGTGCTGAACAACAGGTCAGTAACTGTACATGCGTTATGTTGGTGGTGGTGAATCTTGATGCCTTCCTACAGCATTGAAGATGCCCCCCTACCACCTGTAGGAAATGGACGTGCATGGCTGAGATAGAACAGGTAGTAACCTATCAAAAATTCTAAGGAGTAAAACAGATGAGCAAGCTTCAGAGAATGGCGTTCTTAATAGCCATTGCTATATTTGCTACAAATATAGCCTATAGCCAAACTTCTTCAACTGTGTTTGCCACTATGGTAAACGGATCGCCACAGCTCTCCATTAGCCAATCAACCTTGATTGCGGCTTTTGAGGACGAGTTTAATGATGGCTCAGTAATTTCTACGGTGACAATCGAAAATTACGCGTCTTCTGGCAATCCTGCAAAATATTGGTTGATTGCAACAGGTAAGAAAAATGACACCTTATCAAGAACAATGGCTGTGGCATTGGATCTTAGCAATGGAGAATTTCGAACTACCGATCCTAGACATAGTTGTAAAGGTAATTGGTGTAGTGAATGCGCGTTTAAACGAGTAGATGGTGGAGGAATTGTAGGGTGTAAATGTGAGGACTGGATTAGTCTTGGATGCGATCACACTGTTACTACCGGAGCAAGACGAGGTGGATACGGAGTTGGTACTCTACCATAACTTTAAAGCCCTTTCTGTTTTTTAACTCTGTACAGTGAATAATAAACAGAAAGGGTGTTTCTATTCACTGACCTTACGCACACGCCGTCTTACTCCCCCCCCTTCCGTCATTGCGAGGAGTCTTCGACGAAGCAATCTCGCGGGTTTTTCGGTGATCATCGGACGCACTGCTAATGGTATTGCGTAAGGTTAGTTATTCATAATGCACTAAACAAATAAAGGGTTATACAATGCTGCATACTTATTGGCTAAGTCAAAAAATAAAGGTAGTTATTCTAATTACTATGATGCTTTTTCTTGTATACAATATTGCTCATTCACAATCCAATAATTCTATGAAGAAAGATAGTCTAAACGAAATGCTTTATCATGCACGTAAAGCATTTACAAATGTGTACACCGCAAAGTATTATGTACATCTCTATCAAAGCAAAGTAGAAGGTGGAGCTATTATTCGTAGCGGAAATGTGTTTTTATCTCGAGATACTGTAGATAATCCGTTGGGATGGGATATTCGTTTTGAAGCTGATAATGGCATGGTTTACTGCTATACAAGAAAAGAAATAAAAATTTTAGATCCAAACTCTCGTAAAATTATTATTGTTGACGCTTCACAGGGAGCTTCTGAAATGATTAAGGGAAATGCAATCTCAGATTTGTTTTTTAATGTTCTAACTGATACGACTGCATGGCAAAGAATTCTTAATTTATCAAATAATATTTCATTTGAAAAAGATCAATACATTGATGATGCTATTTGCAAAATAGTGCAGGTTGAATATCCTGATACCGAATTATTTAGTCAATTAAAAACATATTTATTTATAAATCCAAATAATTTTTTTACTTATCAAAAAATAAATCATTCGATATTTAACAATATTCAATTAATTGATACTTTGTCGTTTTCTAAAATAGAAATAAATAAACCATTAGATTCTTCTATATTTACTATAGAAAAGCCAGATGGTTATTCGGAGTACAGGATGTCAAAGACAATATCAAAAGAAAAATCGTTGCCTCTTGGGTCTCAATCTCCTAAGTGGTCGTTACTTAATCAGAAAGGAGGATATATTTCTAGTGAAAATTTAAAAGGGAAAATATTATTACTAGACTTTTGGTATTCAACATGTGGACCTTGTTTAGAGTTCATGCCAATAATACAAAGAGTTCATGAGCGATACCAAAATCAAGGAGTAGTAGTTATTGGTATGAATAGTAAAGAGAAAAAAACTGCTAATGCAATTAATTTTATGAGAAAAAATAATTATACATATACCCTTGCGCTTCAAGCTGACAGTGTTGCTATCGCATTTTGTGTGGATTCATACCCTACTACATATATAATAGATGACGAAGGGAAAATAGTATATAAAGAAATTGGTTTTAATAATCAAGCAGAAGAAACAATTAATAAGACGATCAATGCTATCTTAAATAAGAATAAGGAATAATCAATATGTAGATTTTACAAATGAAAAGTAATAAATACATTCTATATAAGTTTATCTCAATACTTTTTATGCTTCTATTATGTTCATGTATTGATAGACAATTATTATTTGCTCAAGTTACTTCATTACCTATATCCTCCACTACTGGCACCACCCTAAACTTCTCCCTTGTCCAATCAGCATCATGGAACATTGCACAAGGGGATGAACTCCTGCTTTCAGCGCGCATCGCAACCCGTAGCTCCTATCAGTGGACGATTGCACCATGCCGGCTTCGCACCAACCTTACTCTTACACTCGGCGGTAGCTACCGCGATGACTCTATCCCAGAAAACTCCTTCCGCCTCAGCGAGAATGAAGCCTTCGCCGAAGGAACCTTGACCTTCCCCATCGGCTGGAGGGTTGATCCCTACTTCAGTGCCAACTTCCGCACACCACTGACCGAATCCTTTGCCATTGCCGGACCACAACGAA
>JADZEY010000073.1 GCA_020850315.1 Armatimonadota bacterium
CTGTGGAATCGGTAGTATCCACCCGATTGGCTACGCTGTTCAACGATGTGGCAAACGCCAAAGATGGAGAACTGAAGGATGTTCCCACCGAGTAGAAACATGTTGATGCAGCGGAACAGCCCCAAAGTGCTGTATCATTGCAGCCAGATGGCATGACGGCGGAGACTTAGCCCCGTACTCAAACCGTACGCAAGGGGGTTCTGCTATCAAAATGCGGGAAAACTCTCCGGAATCGTTAGGTGTGGCTTGCAAAACCGCTCCCAACGGAATCACCAGCGTTTCGCGAAATCGCTACAACTGCGATTTTTCTGAAAAGCAGAACATCTGCGGTGGAGTTCTTCCTCACAAGGTGTGAATTACCCCGCAAAACCATGTACGATCATTTGAGGCCAAGTCCCGTGCGACTGTACCATACCCAACCCCGTCAGATCCGGAAGGAAGCAGCGGTCAGTATAGGTGCAGTGTGATACGGATCAGCTTGGCCTCTTTTTCTTTTTCTCACGTAAACAACACGACTACAATTCTCCATTGGTGACATGATGCGGCCCACAACGGCGCACGCGCAACCGCTACGGATGAACAACACGGATTGACAACGGCCCTGACTATCTACCTCTCTCTTTCTCTCTTTGCGGCCCGAACGATCCTTGCCGAAGCTTTCAATCGCGCGCTGTTGGATGAATGCTGATGCTGCTGTTGGAACGATGAAGTACGCGCGAAAATCTGCATCCCCATCTGCTACACCGCCCGTCGCGGCTGAACGCCTGCCGACACGCTGCAACAGCCAGATGAGTGCAACAGAACATGTTTATTTTCGGTGGGCTTCCCTTGTTGGATACCCACTATCCCAAATAGCTACGCTGGTTCCGCTTGCTTCTTCTTCCCAACCTTCCCGCACGGCGATTCCCCATCGGTATGTTGCCCCCTACAACGCCGATCCATGAAAAAAGAGATCATTATCAACGCAACCGCCACCGAGCTGCGCGTTGCGATTAACGAAGACGACCGCCTTGCCGAAATTTTCCTTGATGTCCCCGATAAACAACGCCACGTTGGCTCCGTTTTTTTAGGCCGCGTCCAGCGAATCGTCCAGGGGATGAACGCTGCGTTTATTGACATCGGTGAAGATCAAGATGCCTTCCTCCATTTCTCCGATGCCGCCAATGCCATGGATGAGTACAAGGATGCCATGGATGACGACGACGACGATCTGATTGACGAGGAAGCCGACGATGCCCTTGAAGCCGCCGAAGCTGCCAAGCAAGCTGCACCCACCACACCGCAACCGCCAAACGGAGAGCAGCCAGCAGCCCCGGCACGAACCAACCAACAACCAGCAACTTCCCGCGCAGCAGCCCCACCTTCACCCGATCGCCGTGGACAGCAACCACAACAACAGCGTGGCCAACAGCCGCAGCAATCGCAATCCAATCCGCAACCTTCTTCCCAAGGCCCAGCTGGCGGGCAACGGCAACAACCGCAAAAGCAGGGAGGACAGGTAAAAGGGGGGAACGCCCAGCAACCCCAAAAAACAACTCAGCAACCAACCCCGCAGCAATCTCGCCAGCAACCGGCACAAAGGGGAGGCAGCACCCAACAGCCACGCCAACCTGCCGGAGCGGAGCCGCCAAAACAACAACAGCAGGGTAGGCCGCAGGGGAGGCCGCAACAGGCATCGCAACAACAACCCCAAGCCACGCAGCAACCCGCCCAACAACGCGGCGGCCAGCAGCAGGGGAAGCCCGCAGCCAACCCGCAACAGCAGGGGACACCGCGGCAAGCGCAACCAAGCCGACCAGGGGAATCCACCGGGCAGCAGCAGGGGCGGCCACAACCGGGAAAACCGCAGCCAACCCAGCAACAGCAACGCCAACAGCAGCAGACACAACAGCAAAACCCACAGCAGCGGAAGCCACAACCACACGCGCAACGCCCGCAGCAGGGGACGAAGCCGGGGCAACAACCTCCAGCTGCCGTGTCTGCAGAAAACGTTGAACCTGCCGAGCTTGAAGCCAACATGGGGATAGAGGCTATGCAGCTGGAAGAAGCAATGCTGCAAGAAGCCCCCATGCAAACCACTGTGCCACCAGAGGCAGCACCGGAAGGGAAAAAGAAAAAACGCCGCCGTGGCCGTCGCGGGCGGGGACAGGGGAAGGGACAGGGGGAAGAACCAACGCTGGGAATGAATGCTGAATTGGAAGGAGATGATGGTGATGAGGAGGAGATCAGCAACACTGATGCTACGGCCCCCCAGCCGGCAACGCCACCAGTCGCCACGCCCGCCGGCGCAGCCACCGAGCAACGCCGTGCCGGGCGACCCACCAAACGCCCAACTGCGCCAGCCAAGCCAGCCAGCAAAGCACCGGCTCAAGTGTTTGCCACACCGGAGAAATCGGCATCAGAAATTGCATCCGAACCTGCCACTCCGGAAGCAGTGCCAGCACCGCAAAAACGGCGCGCAACCCGTAAAACTGCTGCGGCTACTGCAGAAACTCCAGTTGCCGTTGAACCCGCAGCAGCCGCTGCGATTCCGGTGGCTACCGAACCACCAAAGCCAAAAAAAGCTGCGGCAAGCCGGAAAAAAACAACAGCCGCAAAGGGGAACGATGACGCAGCCAACAGTGCGTTAAGCAGCAACCCCGATGCCGCACCAGTTTCCGAAGAAGCGGTGGCTTCTGTTCCGAAAAAATCTGCCCCAGCAAAGCGTGCCACAACCAAGCGTGCCGCCACAAAACGGGCTGCTTCCGATTCCCCCACCCCAGGCGAAAAGGGGGAGCCGGGCGCAGCGGTGATGGATGCCAAGCTCCCGACATTCCAAACCAAACGAAGCGGCGAGGTGACAATAGCCCTGGAACGGGGCCAAGATATTTTGGTGCAAGTCACCCGGGAATCGTATGCCAGCAAAGGGGTGCGCGTCACCACCAAAGTGACATTAGCCGGGCGGTTCTTGGTGTTGCTTCCGTTGGAGCCAGCGATTGGAGTTTCGCGCAAAATTATGAGCGTGAAGGAGCGGCGGCGGCTGCGCCGGATCGCACGCAGCATCCTTCCCGAAGGGCATGGCTGCATCATCCGAACCGTGGCGCAGGACAAGGACGAAGAGTTGATCCGAAGCGACCTGCAAAAGCAGATTGAGACCTGGCAAACCATCGAGCAGCGGGTGAAAGCTGGGCAGAAACCGGGGCTGATCTACAAGGAGCAATCCATTGCCGCCACCGTCATGCGGGACTTGTTCACACCGGACATCACCCGCGTGGTGATTGATAGCAAATCGCTCCACAAAGCAATCCGTGAATATGTTGAGTGGGCCGCTCCATCGTTGGCCGAAAAAATAGAGTTGTACACTGGCGAATCCCCAATCTTCGAGGCCTACGGAATTGAACGTGAGCTTGAGAAGATGATGTTCGACCGCAAAGTCTATCTCCCTTCTGGCGGCTACATCATTCTGGAGCAGACCGAGGCGATGATGGTGATTGACGTGAACAGCGGACGCTACGCCGGAAACAAGGAGCAGGAGCTGAACTCGCTGAAAACCAACATCGAAGCCGCACGCGAGATTGCTCGGCAAATCCGCCTGCGCGACATCGGCGGGTTGCTGGTTGTGGATTTCATTGATTTGTACGAGGAGAAGAACCGCAAGAAGGTCTATGATGAGCTGAAAAATCACCTGCGCCGCGACCGCGCCAAATCCGTGGTGCTTCCGATGACCCAGTTTGGCCTTATCCAGATGACCCGCCAGCGCGTCCGCCAGCAAGTGCTTCAGACACTTTCGGAAGAATGCCCAACCTGCACCGGAAGCGGTTTGGTCCCCAGCAAAAGCACCGTTGCGCGGAAGATCGAGCGCTGGTTGTTCTGCTTCAAAGAGACCTCGCGCGAGTTCCGGCTGACCCTTGCGGCGCATCCGTCAGTTATCAGCTACCTGACCGAAGGCTCCGTTAGCCGCCTGACGCAGCTCATGTTGAAGCACTTTGTCCGCATCAAGGTTATCCCAAACGATTCCCTTCCGGTTGACCAGTTCCAGTTCTTCTCCGTCCGCCAGCAGATTGATATCACCGAAAAATATATGCCGAAGGAAGCGGCGGGGCATTGAGTGGTTAGTTGTCAGTGGTCAGTGGCAAAGAGAGAGAGAGAGAGGGGGGGGGAGGCTCACACTTTTCATTAACTGACCCCCGAAACCCGAAACCTGATTCCCATGCGTACACTCACGATTCTTGGTTCCACCGGCTCGATTGGAACGCAGACGCTGGACGTTGTGCGGAGCAATCCCGCACGGTATCGGGTTGGATACCTAACAACCAACCGGCGTGGCCAACTGCTGGCCGAACAAATCAGGGAGTTTAGCCCAACCGGCGTTGTGGCGTTCGATCCCGTTGTTGCCCAGCAACTCCGTGCTGAGTTCGGTTCGCAGCTGGAAGTGTTGGAAGGGGAGGAAGGGGCCTGCACGGTGGCTTCGCGTCCGGAAGTGGATATTGTGGTGAGCGCGTTGGTGGGGTTTGCGGGAGTGGGGCCAACAATCGCCGCAATCCAGCAGGGGAAACGGATTGCGCTGGCAAATAAGGAGACCTTGGTTGCCGCCGGTGAACTAATCACCAGACTGCTGAAGCAGCACAACGCCGAACTGATCCCGGTTGATAGTGAGCACAGCGCGATTTACCAATGCTTGGTTGGCGAATCATCCGCCGAGATTGAGCAGCTGATCCTGACCGCAAGCGGCGGCCCATTCCGCGAACTTCCTGCCGATCAGTTCCAGCATATCACCCCCGCGCAGGCGTTGCGCCACCCAAACTGGAGCATGGGGCCAAAGATCACCATCGACTCGGCAACGCTGATGAACAAAGGGTTGGAGGTGATGGAAGCCCGTTGGCTGTTCGATGTTCCGCCGGAAAACATTGATGTGGTGGTGCATCCGCAATCCATCATCCACTCCATGGTGCAGTTCGTTGATGGCTCGGTGAAGGCCCAGCTTGGGCTTCCCGATATGCGGTTGCCAATCCAGTATGCGCTTGGTTGGCCCCAACGAATCCCGAATGAGTACCAACGGATGGACCTTCCGCTGATAGGGTCGCTGGCATTCGCCCAGCCGGACTTTCAGCGGTTTCCCTGCTTGGGGCTTGCATTCGATGCGTTGCGCCGTGGCGGGACGGCCCCGGCAATCCTGAACGCCGCCAACGAAATTGCTGTGGCCCAATTTCTTGACGGCCAGCTGCGATTCACCGACATCCCACGCTGCATCGAGCGTGCGTTGGAGCGTGCAGAAATCGTAGATTCCCCCTCGCTGACCGACATCCTAACCGCCGATGCACGAACGCGCGCGGATGTTCGTCGGGAAAACGCCAGTACCAAGTAACCATTCAGTTTCTTCTACCATCGCAAGTATGCTTCAGGTCATCGGTGAGGTCTTAATCTATGCCGTCGCGTTTATCCTACTGATCGGCATTTTGGTGTTTGTTCACGAGCTTGGCCACTTTCTGGCCGCCCGCTGGACGGGGATGCGGGCAAACGTTTTTGCAATTGGAATGGGGCCGCGCCTGTTCGGATGGAACAAGCACAACGGCTTTACCTTCGGCAAGCTGCCGGAAGATTTTGAGTTAGGGGACGACACTGATTACCGAATCGCAGCCTTCCCCATTGGCGGCTACGTGAAAATTTCGGGGATGGTGGACGAAAGCATGGACACTGACTATGCCAAGACCGAGCCGCAACCCTACGAGTTCCGCAGCAAGAACGCTTGGCAAAAAGCCTTTGTGATCTCCGCCGGGGTGATTATGAACATCCTGCTGGCGATTGTGGTTTTTACCGGGCTGAATTGGTTGGCCCCAAAGGAGCTGCAAGCCACTTCCACCGTTGGCCCGTTGGACACCACCGGCGCGGCGTTTGAAGCTGGTTTGCGCCCGGGCGACAGCATCGTGACGGTGAACGGGCGGGGGATTGCCACCTTCGATGAAATTGACCGGATCATCTACAACGACTCCGCCGACAGCGACATCACCCTGAACGTGATCCGCAACGGCGCGCCGCAGCAGTTCACCATCCGCCGGATGGATATCCCAGCATTCAGCAACGACAACCGCACCTCCATCATTCCGCTTCCGGCCTACACATCGGTGAAAATCAACGGCATCCCCGAAGGGATGCCAGCCGCAGCCGCCGGGTTCCAACCGAACGACAGCATCATCGCTGTTGATGGCCAGCCAATCCAGGCCCCGTTTCAATTTTCCAGCTATCTATCGCTCCACAAAAATCAAGAAGTCGCCGTCACGATTGGGCGCGGAGCGGAGGTGATAGAAAAGCGGGTGAAAAGCGATACAGGAGGGAAAATTGGGGTGATACTGGGAACCACCTACAACGGCCCAAAGCAGATTCGCACAATGGGTTTTGGCCAAGCGTTTAGCCAATCCATCAGCCAGGTCCAGAACGTTGTTGGAAATATCTTTGGGATGATCGGCAAACTTTTCTCAGGGCAAGCGCGGCTGAAAGATTCCGTTGGCGGCCCGGTTGCCATTGCCGACTTCGCCAAAGAAGCGTTCACGTTGGGGGCCGACAAATTCCTGTATCTGCTCGCGCTCCTCTCCATCTCCCTTGCGGTGATGAACATCCTTCCGGTTCCGGCGCTTGACGGCGGCCATTTGGTGTTCATCATCGTCGAGGCGATTATCCGCCGCGAGGTTCCGCTGAAAGTTCGCATGGTGTTTCAGCAAGCTGGGTTTGTTCTTCTGCTCATCTTCATGGCCTACGTCATTTTTAATGACATCGCCAGAAGGATATGAGAAGAGTGAAAGAGCAGAGTGAAAACAACGCGTCGCGCGTGCTGAGTGCTGAATTTTCCGAAGCATCGAAGCATATGTGCGTCCAGTAGTGAAATAGCTCTCCGCTCATGCTGAGCTTGCCGAAGTATTCTTCCACTCTTCTCCATTTCTCCATTCGCCATGCGCATTCTTGTCACCAACGACGACGGCATTGATTCACCCGGCATCTACGCGCTGGCCGAAGCGTTGCGGGAAGTGGGGCAGGTAACGGTTGTTGCTCCAAACCAGCAGCAATCGGCGGTGGGCCACGCGCTGACGGTTGCGGTTCCGTTGCGGGTGCATCCGTACGAGCGGAACGGCAAGCCATTTGGCCACGCCGTCACCGGAACCCCAGCCGATTGTGTAAAGCTGGCGGTGGATGCCATCCTTCCCGAACGCCCCGATATTGTGGTCAGCGGGATCAACCACGGGCGGAACACCGCTGCTTCGCTGATCTACTCCGGCACGGTCAGCGCGGCAACCGAAGGGACGTTGCTGGGCATCCCATCCATCGCTATCTCACTCGATAATTTCTCGCTGGATGCTGATTTCACCCACGCTGCCCAAGTGGCTGCATGGCTTGTGCCAATCCTTCGCCAGCATCATCTTCCGCGCGGCGTTCTGCTGAACGTGAACGTCCCGGCAATCCCCCAACACCAAGTGAAAGGGGTGCGAATTGCCGAGCAAGGAGGGGGCTTCTGGAACGACCGCTACGAACTCCGCCATGACCCCATGTCGCGTCCATACTACTGGCTTACCGGAAGCTACATCCCCGACGGCCACGGCGGAAGCGATGACCAGTTGCTCACCGAAGGCTACGTCACCATCACCCCAATCCACTACCGCCTGACCGACCACACAATGCTGGAGGAGTTGCGGACATGGGGGATTGAGGGGAATGGGGAAGCGTGATGGAGGGCTTCTACTCGGGAACAAGGAGTTTGAGTATAAGCGTTGCGTCGGTTGTGCTGAACATATCTCTACCCCTATTTCTTCTCCCCCATCACACTCCGCACTCCTTCCAGCACATCCTTCAGCGGGATTGTTGAAAGTTCTTGCTCAGGGGCTGGCATCAGCACACGTTGGCGATCCGATAGCGGGCCAAAGGTGGCCAAGTTCTCCGGGTTCGGCGGGTACAGCCCAACTATCGGGCGGTTAAATGCCGAGGCGATATGGACAATGGAGGTGTCGGGGCTAACAACCGCACGGCTTCCAGCCACGATTGCCGCCGCGTCCAAAATGGTGTTGGTGGTGACGGGGCGGGCTTGGCGGCTGGTGGAGCAGATATCGTCGGCATGATGCCGATCCTCGGGCGACGACATCACCGCCACGCTGTACTTCTTGCTCACCTCCGCAATCAATTCTTCCCAATGCTCCAGCCCCCAATGGCGCGATGTTGAGCCTGCAGAAATGTTGATGGTAATTGCCCCATGTTCGCCAGGAAGCATCTGGCCATCGGCCACCCGCAGCGATTCGGTTGGCAGGCCAAGCGATGGGCGGCGTGCAAAGTTTTTTTCGGGATGAAGTAATTCCAACGGTCGCAGCATTCGATCAACGTAATGGCGTGGCCGATCCGGCGGCTCGAACGTTGCATCGAACGTCTCGCGTCCGCCATTTGCGCGGCATCCAACCCGATACTGGGCGCGAAGAAATTCGGCAACAATGCGGCTGGTAGAGGAGCGGTGATCCTTGGGGTCAATGAACAGATCGAACGACTTCCGGTGGAGCCGCCGCGCAAGCGTTGGCAACTGCAGAATGCCGAATGGAACCGCAATCACCGAATCCACCGAAGGGTGATGCTCGGCAATCAGCGCGGAATGATCCAGCGTGATGAGGGTGAGTTGCGCCCCTGGCCATAATTCCTTCACTGCACGGAACAGCGGCGTTGTCAGGATCATATCACCCAATCTTCCAAGCTGAAGAATGGCAATGGTGGCGGGGGGGAAGGGAGGTTGTTGGCTCACAAGGGGATAACGTGAGGATGAATGAGTTACTTCACCAGCAGCATCTGCCGGGTTTTGGTCCAATGCCCGCTCCTCAGCCGGTAGTAGTACAGCCCGCTGGGGAATCCGGTAGCATCCCACGCCGCCGAATACTCACCGGGCTTCAGATGTTGATCCACAAGCCGTGCCACGCTTCTTCCGGTAATATCCAGAATATCTAACTCAGTCCTTCCATCCAGCCCTATCGAAAAATGGAGTTCGGTGGTGGGATTGAACGGGTTTGGGTGGTTTTGGTCTAGGGCGTAATCCACTGGGCCTCCTTCAATCAGCCGCAGGCTTAGCCCACAGAGCGAATCCAGCCGTATCAGCCCCGGGGCGGCCACAACCTCCACACAGTTTCCCGCGTTCAGCTCCAGCAGGAAGGGGAGTTCGGAAAAGAGTTCGTTGCTGACGTAGCCGCGCGCTTGCAACCCAAGCAATCGCCCCGCACCTTGCAGATATTCCCCGCTTGGCGCGGTCATCCGCACACGAAGTATTCCGGGGGTGCTGCCGGTTTGATCCAGCGTCCAATTCTCCACCAATGTTTGCTCGGTTTCCAGCGTGCCCAGCCTCAGCAAGGATTGATTGTAGTTCAGGGTCAGCATCACTTCTTGCAGCTGCAAGGAGTCCAGCGGTTCACCAAGCAGGATTGGGATGGTGACGCTTCCCCCCGGGGTAACGCGAAGGTCGCGTGGGATCTGCGCCGCAAACTGCCGCACCGTTTGGTTGACCGTCACCCTCACGGAGTCTTCTCCCACGCAGCCGTTGGCGGTGGTGACGGTCAGGCGGTAAGTGGTGGATTCGGTTGGGGTTGCGATTGGGGCTGGGCAATCGCTGCAATTTAGGCCGTCGGTTGGTTGCCAGCGGTAGCTTGGATTGGTTCCTGCCGAATCCACCGTTGTGATAATCTGGAGCGGCTGGCCGATGCAGATGATGGTATCCAACCCGGCATCCACAACCGGAATGCTCCCCGCGCTGATGGTGATAGTATCCGAGACCCCAAAACAACCGTTTCCCCCACGCACGCGAACCCAATACTGCCCAGCGGTGGCCACTGTGATTTGTGGCGTTGTTTCGCCGGTGGACCACAGGTATTGGCCGAACGCCGCATCGGGGCTAATCGTCGCGCTTCCGCCAGCGCAGATGATGGGGGATGGGGAAGCAGAAAGTGTTGGAGTTGGTGGGGGAAGGAAGCTGACCACTACCGGACGTGAGGTCCCACGGCAGCCGTTGGCATCGGTGATGGTGACGGTGTAGGGACCCGCGGATTTGGCCATAATCACCCGCGTTGTTTCCCCGGTGGACCAAAGGAAGGCACGGTAGTTGCTTCCGGCATCCAACATCACGCTATCCCCCTGGCAAAAATCGGTTCGCCCGGCGGGGATGATAATCGGGATCATCGGCGTGTTCATCACCACCGTAACCGTGTCGGAAACGCCGTTGCAGCCGCCATCCCCCCACACATGAACAAAGTACTGGCCCGCTTGCGTCACTTTGATGGTTTTGGCGGTTTCGCCGGTGGACCATTGATATCGGGTGTATGGCCCGCCAGCATCCAGTTCGATGGTGTCCCCGGGGCAGAGCGGAAGCCGGCCCGATGGAGTAAGCCGTGGGGTCAGCTTATCGTTGATAATCACCTGAACGGTGTCGGAGTTTCCGGAGCAGTTGCCGCGATTGGTGGCCACAGCCCAATAGCGGCCCGGCTGATTGACGGTGATAGAGTTCCCCGTTTCCCCGGTGGACCACTGCACCAGAATAACATCGGGATCATCGGCAATGCTGAGCGTGGTGGATTGGCCGCTGCAAAGGCTAACCACTGGCCCCGGCGTAATCTTCGGTGTTGGGGAAGCCCCGACCGTGACGTTGATCGTATCGGAGGATCCATCACAGCCGTTGGTGTCCACCACCGCGACCCAGTATTTTCCCGGCGCAGAAACGGTGATTGTTGGCGATACTTCCCCCGTGGACCAGCGATAGCCCCGCATTGGGCGATCCACCGACAGTTGCAGCGATTGGCCATTGCACAGTGGGTTCCGTCCGTTCAGTTGCAGTCGGGGAGCGGGGCGGTCGTGGACGGTGAACTCCACGGTGGCAAATGTTTGGTTGCAGGCCGGAAGCGGAAGGTCCAGCGTGTATTTCCCCGGCTTGCGTGCGGTGATGGTTCGTGAGGTTTCGCCGGTGGACCAGTTGTAGGCGTTGAACCCAGCCGGGGCCGTCAGCAGAACCCCGCCGGGCCGGAAGCACAATGAGGAAGGGTTGTTGGAGGTAATGGCAATCGGGCGGAAGGTCCATTGCAGGATGTCGTGGATTTCCCAGGCGGACCCGGTTGCCGAAACCAGCCCAACCCACGCGCGCCCGTTATCCAGCACTATCCGTTTGGGAAGGTCCACCGAAATTTCAAGCAACGGGCGGTCGCAGCGGTCCAGATAGACCTTCATGGTTCCCGGGGTGTACTCGATAATGGCGGTGTGAATCCCCCCGTCGGAAAGGTTTCGCGGGGCATCGGCTTGGCCCAGAGTGAAGGCTTGGGTGGAGTAGTTTTGCTGGAACCCATTGCTGTTGATGGCAACGTGGTTGCTGCTGATGTCGTAGGCGCCGCCGTTGTGGTAGGTGTCGAACTCAACAGCAAGGCTGTTGGGGATTCCGGCGTAGCCGATGCTTCCGCCGTCGTACCCTTCGGCGTTATCCGCTGCGTTTTGGATCACGAACGCAACCCCATCGCCACCATTCAGCCCGTTGGCATCGGGGATTCCGCCGGTGTCAATCATCCGAAACTGGAACATCGTCACAAACCCGCTGGCAACATCCTGCCGCTGCTGCCGCCAGACGGCTCCAACCTCCCCCTGCTTGGCTTCAGTAAGCCGCAACGCCCCCCCCACTAACTGCGCCGACCCAACCGGAACCAGCCCCGAAAACGAAGCAAACCCCGGATAGTCGAACTGTGCCAACGCTGGCGTGGCTGATAGAATCAACAGCAGAAGGATGTGAGGTCGTAGTTGTTGCATGAAAGGATGGTTGCAGATCACGCCGCCGCGCCGAATCACCTAAACACAGCATCGGCAGAAAGGCTACAAAGGGGAGGAAGGGAAAGGAAACTGTGCGGACCCAAACCTCACCCTCCGCCAACGCTGGCTTCCCGTTGCACACCAACGTACATGGCATGGGCAAGGCCGGGGGCCTGATCCCGCTCGGCAAGGGATTTGTGGAGCGGAATCGGTGCGGTGCCACGCTTCTCTAATTGCGCTGCCACCAGCTCCCCTGCGCTTACCAGCCGCGCAACCCCGGCAACAAGGTGAGCGATTGCGTTGGTGGCGTGGTTTGTCCGATTCCCTTTGGCAATCACTTCGGCAACACTGTCAGCCAAGCTGACAGTCCGCAACCACCGCAGGTGAAAGCCGGAGCGGCCAGCATAGCGTTCAAGGTGATGTGAGGTGAGAAGGTGAGTAAGCGATGCGCCCCGCTGCGCCATCCATGTGCGCCGCCAGAGCGTGGCAACCAGCGATGCAGAATTATCGGCAAGCAGCAGAAGCGCGTGTTCCGGTTTCAGCCACAGCCGCGCTTTTTGCAGCAGAAGGGAAGGGGGGATCGGCTGGGCGGTGATGTCGGCCACAACCAAATCGAACAAGTCGGGGATAAATGCGGCTTGTTCAATCGAAAGGACGTGGCGAATCACGCCACGCGGTGCTGGCGTTTCCGATTCGGTGAGAAGGTGGATTGTCAGGTTGTTGTTGCTGCTAAGACGGCTGGCAAGCTGCGGAGCCGTTGGGCCAATCAGCAAGATGGTCGATTGCTTGGCGTTGATTTTTTTTAAATGGCTTCTCAGGCTTCGCTCGATCACTGCGGCGCGCTTTTGGTCAGCAATGGGAAGCACGCACTGCCCCCGCAGTGCATCAAGCCGAACCAGCCGGCAGTTGTGGCAACGATGCGCGCTTTGCTCCCCAATGGTGACGGCGTGGAAACGGAAGCCACCACACAGGTCGCAGGGGGGAAGGAATCGGAGATGTTCAGGATTGTTCTTCATCGAATCAGCATTATGATTGCTGTGCAGCGTTCCATTCTGGCCGATTACTCGGTGATCGCCATCTGCTCCATTCCCCCTGTGCCGCGCACTTCTTGATAATACATCAGCGAGGCGATTGCTGGCAAGGCAGTCCAGGTTCCCGGAATCTGGGCGCGGAGGATGTAGCTGAACTCATACTCCTTCGCTTCCATTTCGCGGGCGAAGAAGGCGACTTTTTCATCGCGAATCTCGCGCCCGCTGAACCACCAGTACCACCCCCAGATGTTGTTGGCGCGGCGGTAGGCTTCGTCGTAATCCCGTTCGCCGGGGATGGTGTAGCCGTCGGTGCTGGCAACAACTTCGCAGCCGGCGGGGATTGGCGACTCCACCATGCAGAATTGCGAAAGCTGATCGGGCCGAACGCTCACTTTCACCAGCAATTCATCTCCACTTTTCGCGGTTCCGCCAAACGCCCGCTTTTGATAGATGTATTTATCCCCCACTTTTTCTTTGCTCAGCAAGTAGTATTGGCGGCTGACGCGGAACCCAGCACTGCTGGAAATCACGCCGGGGCCGGTGGCAAAGTAGTTCAGCCGCGCCGCGCCGAACATGGAGCCGTTCCCCGATTTCTGGAACGTGACGGTGTTGGCTCCGCTGCGCAGCAATTCCTGCGGAACTTTCACCCTGATTGCTTCTTTGAACAGATCGGCGCGGGTGATCCGCCCGCTGTAGACTTGCTGGCCATTGACGTTCACCGTCAGTGAGTAGTCGGGTGAAAGATCGTTGGTGAGCTTCAGGTAGTCGGCCAGCGCGTAGATGACGGTTGCGGTCTGGCGTGTGTTGTGCCAGCCGTCGTCGCGGCGGCGGGAAAGTAGCCAGCGGACGGTTCCGTCCACTGTTTCGGTTCGGCCACGCAATGCCAAGATTGCTTTGATTGCGAACGCCGATGCCTCAACGTCATCGTTTGCCCAGGAGTAGGGGCGCGATTCGCTTTGCCAGAAGACAAGGTTTCCACTGGTTGTTTTCCCTTGCTCCAGCCGGTCGGCCAATCCCCGGGCAAGGGTGGTTTCCCCCTGGTAGCTGCTTGCCAGCGCAAGCAATGCCAGCGTGTAGTTGTTGATGCGGGTGTTGGCCGCAAGCTCTTTCACCCTGTCAACAATCGCACGGTTCGATTCCCCTCGGGTGATGTAGGATGCCACGTAGAGCATATATCCCTGCTCGGTCCAGGTCATCGGGTCCTTTGCTGAGTTTCGCCCTTTCTCAATCTGTTCTTTCAGGGCGCTAAGGCCGTTTTGGTAGCGGTCATCAATCACCGGGTAGCCGGCTTGTTTGGCGATTGTCAGGCCGTACATCACGTAGGCGGTCATGTAGGGGTGGGTTTCGTCGTTCTCCCACCAGCCCCATCCGCCGTCGTTGTGCTGGAATCCGTAGAGTTTTGCCAGCGATTTGTTCACCATTTTCGGCAATGCTTCTTGCTTCTTGGAGTCCAACGACAGGTTGAAGTCCTTCAGCAGTTGGGCCACGACGATGGTTGGAAGGAATCGGCTCATGGTTTGCTCAACGCAGCCGTAGGGATAGCCGATCAGCTGATCCAGCGAGCCAATAACCGAGCTTGCCGCCGATGGTGAAATCGTCACGTAGGCTTCCCCCGTTCCGGGTTGGGCCGATTCCGGCATGGTGAGGTTCACGCTGCGTGTGCCGTTGGCTTCGGGGATTTCGGTGATTGCGCCGTCGCCAGCTTTCACTCCACGCGGGATCACCGGAACGGAAAGCTCCATTGCGTCCGATTCCTCGTTGGTGAGCGCTTTCACCGTCAACGTTGCGGTTCCGATATTGGCGGGGGATACTTTCCAATCAATCCGTTGTTCGCCGTTTGCGGGGATTGTGATTGTCCGTTGGCGGTCGGCAAGGGTCACGTTCTCCCCGGCAAACTCCACCTTCGCCACTTTCTCCCCTTTCAGGTAGTTGTGGATTGTTGTGGCAATCACCATCTGGTCCCCCTGCACCATGAATCGCGGGGTTTCCATCCGGACCAGAAGTTCCTTCCGGGAGATCACGCGGGCGACGGTTTGGCCAACGGCGGTGTTGGCGGTGATGCCGCGTGCGGTGATTCGCCACGTTGTCAGGTTGTCGGGGAACTCCACATTCAGCGTTACCCGCCCGTCGCTTCCGGTTCGTGCCGATGGGGTCCAGAACATCATATCCTTGAACTTCCGCCGGACGGCGGGCTGCACAAACATCTCACCTTTCACATCCCCGTAGGCGATGTTGTGGCGGCCACGGTCGGCGGTCTGTTTGTAGTTGCGGGTTTCGCCAAAAAGATCATCCCCCCGTGCGGTGCGTGCGGTGCGGGCATCGCCGTAGAAGGAGAAATCGAGCGAGGCGGAGGTCCACACACTGCTCCAGCGTGGGCCGTAGAAGAATCGTTGGATGTCGGGGGCGGATTCGGGGCGGATGGAGTAGATCGCCTCATCCACCATCCCCAACGCAACATCCACATTGCTCACTGGGGATCCGTTTTCGTCCACAGCGCGCACCGTGACGCTGCCACGGTCGCCGGGGCGGTACTGGGTTTTGTCGGTCTCCACCTGCAACCGGATCAGCTTGCCACGCGGGACCACAGTGATGCGGCGGCTTTCGTTATATAATTGGTCGTTCACCAGTGCGGTGGCTTCAAGGAAGAACATCGGCGCGTGCTGGTCTTGGATTGCCACGTGAACAACGGCGGAGTTTGTGGAAAGGCGTTCCACTTGTTTGGTGAGGATGTTATCGGCTTCGCTGGTAATCAGCGCGTCAATCCCGGCGGCTGGCATGATTACCAGTGCGTTCATCGTTTCCCCGGGCTGATACGATTCCTTGTCGGGGATAATTTGGATATCGCTTGCCCCTTCGCGGTACCAGTTGGCGTAGCTTTCATCACTGGTGTAGATGTACTCACTTTCGCTGATGTCGGTCCCGCGTTCATCGCGTGCGGTAACGGTGATTTTCAGGTAGCCGGGCTTTGTGGCGTTGTAGGTGATCACCCCGTTCCCGTCGCTTTCGGTTTCGCCGGTTCCGCTCCAGATAGTTTGCTCGTGGCGGTCGTAGCGGTAGTTGGCAACGCCATCGGTGCTGTCGGTGAAGACGCGATCCCAGGAGATTTGGGTGACGCTTACGCGAAGATCAGTCCCAACCGGTTTGTCGCCATCGAAGGTTGCTGCTTTGACGGAAATGGAGGCTTCATCGCCGACGCGATAGACGTACTTGTTGGTGCGAAGCGAAAGGTAGAATTGCCCCCGCGTCACTTCCACCGACGTTGCACCGCTGATGGAGCGGCGGCTGTTATCCACCACGTTGGCTTGGATTCGATAGACGTAATCGGCATCGGAGGAGTCGTCGGTTCGGTAGCGGAAACGGAAGCTGCCGTCGGGGGCAAGCCGTCCGGTGTCGGATTCCACCATCTCCATCCGGTAGGTGTCGTAATCGCCCCCTTCCTCGTACAGATATTCCCACTCGGAACCTTTCCACCAGGGGCGCCAGTAACGCGAGCGATACACGAAGTACTCCACTTCGGCATTGGCCACGGGGCTTCCAAAGAAGTAATCGGCCTGCACGGTTGCGGTGATTTCATCGCCACGGGTGTACTGCTTCCGGTCGGCAGAAACCACCACTTTGTACTCTGGCTTCTTGTACTCTTCCACCGAGAAATTGAACCAGTAATCGTTGCTGTCAACGGTGGCTTTAATGGTGTAGTAGCCAAGGGGGATTTCATCTCCCAGCGAAAGTTCGCCATTGAAGGTTCCCAAATCGCTCAGGGTCAGGGTGTCGCGGCGGATTGCGCCATCGTTGGCATCCTGAACCTCCACGAACACAGGGCTGGCGGTGTAGTTCTGATACTCCCCATTCTTGGCAATTTTCCGAACAATCCCCCGGTAGAAAACGCTTTGTGCCGGGCGATACACCGGGCGGTCGGTCTGCAGATAGACCTTGTAGCGGCCCTCACCACCGTCGCTGTAGCTGTAGGGGTCGTGGATGAAGAAATTCCCATCCTTTTCCCCCATCACCACCAGTTGGCGGCGGCGGTACTCCCAGTACCAATCGTACTCTTCCTCGTCGTTGCTGGATTGGGCAATTTTGGGTAGCGGCGGAAGCTCGATATTCAGCAGCCCGTCGCCATCGCTTTCGTCTTGGGCAATGTTTTCGCCGCCACGAAGGCAGGTAAGCGGGACATCGGGGATCTTCTCGCCGGTGCGTTTGTTCACCACCCAGGCCAGCACTGCGGCATCGGATTGCTTCACCACCAACCCGTACTGGCTGACAATCAGCGCAGTTGTTGCCTTCTTCCCACGGATTTTCCCTTCAATCATATACACCCCTTTTTCCCGCAACGGTGTGTTGAGGTTTTGGTAGTGCCAATCGTTGTCTTCCGGCGTTATCCGCTCCTCCCATTCGGCCACAAGCTCAAATCGCTCGGCTTGCGCAGGAAGGTCTTTGGTGTTGGCAGGGGGGATCACGGGCTTGGGATCGTTCTTGCGAGCTTTGGTTCCGTTCAGGTCGCTAACGTCGCGGATTGCGCGGCGGCTCCGTTCCGGCATCACGTCGCGGGCGGCGTAGCGGATGTCGCGCTGGACTTTCTCCATACCAATCCCGATCATATCAAAGGTGTTCGGGGCTTTTGTGCCATCCATTCGCGGGCTGTGGGGGTCCTTCTGCTCCATGAAAAATGCCACCGGATCTTTCACCCGGTACGCCCGCAGCCGGATGCTGGCCGGCCCCAAGCCGTTGCTGCTGAACTGGATGCGGATGTCGGCATCGCCGGGGCCAAACACCCGCTCGGTAGAAAGGCTGAAACTGAAAGAATTGCTGTCGGTGTTGAACGCAACTGCGGAGATAATCGCGCAAAGGAGCAACAGGCGTGTCGGGAGCGAGCGGTAGTTCATGGTGCAGCTATCGGAAGATCAACATCAATCGTGTGAATTGGTAGTGGCGAACTTACGGCAAACAGGGGGAACGTGTAAAGGGAAAGTTTTAAATGTTGAATGTCGAGTGCCAAATGCCGAATGGGGAAGAGGGAATGTTGAATGGAGGAAACAGTACTATCACCAGATTGAGAGAGGGCGGGGGGCGAAAAAAAACACCGCAGCAACCAATTTCTGCCGAACCGATAACCGTTTTTGGGAAAACCGACAATCGTTCCCGATATCTTTATACCAAGTGCCACCAGTGGCTGGCCGCAGTTTCTGGCAACAGCATAGAATCCCCAACATGATAGAGCATCAGCACAACAACCCCAACGCCGAGCAGACAACAACAGCAATCGCACGCTGTGCGCTCTGTGGCGCGGCTGGGTTTCCGGAAGATCGTTTCTGCCCCTGCTGTGGCGCGCCAATGAACCGCTACTGTCCATCATGCGGGGCCAGCATCACCCACGCAATCGCATTGTTCTGCACCGACTGTGGTGCTTCGCTTCGTGGCCAGGGAGCATCCAGCGGAACCACTCCACCACCAACGTAATCACAGACCTACTCACACACACACACACATCACAAAGGAAGGAGAGAAAGAGGAACAATGAACACTTGGAACACATGGAGTCTGGCAGTGGCACTGCTGCTGATTGCCGCCAGCGGCGCACGCGCCCAAACCAGCATTGGCAGCTACGTGTTTGGAAACGGGGCCACCCGCGCCACCGGCGGGGGAATGGTGCTGAACGGAACGCTTGGCCAGGCGGTGATTGGGCCGGCACAAAACAAAGCGGTGGCGGCATATCAAGGATTTTGGTACACAATGCCGCTGCAAAAACAATCATCAGGCATCGAGCATGAAGGCGCGGTGGCCGGGGAATCGGTGATGCTTGGCCAAAACGTGCCGAACCCTTTTAGTATATCCACCGAAATCACCATCCAGCTGCCAACCAGCACCGTTGCCACGTTGCGGCTGTACGATGCGCTGGGACGCGAGGTGAAAACTCTGTTGGAAGGGGAGCAGCCAGCCGGAACGCTACGCATTGCTGTTGACGGAGCCGAACTTCCGGCAGGGCGATACTTGGCACGGCTAACCACCAGCACAACCCAACACGCAATCACCATGATTGTGGTGAAGTAACAGAATCGGCTCGACAGAATCGGGGTAAACAGGAATGACAACGAACCACAGCCCTGGCATCACTGCCGGGGCTGTGGCTTTTTTTCAGTTTTTGGAAAATTTTTCTGAGGTGATGCGGCCAGATAATCGAAAACGGGAAAAGTGATAATCGCTCCCGATAGATTGATAGCAGAAGATCAATCAACAACAACGCAACCGAGATTCTGCCATGAACATCACTGTCACCACAGCACCAAGCGCCACCACCCCCCGCCGCAGCAACCGCGTGCAGGTTTCCGGCTGGACTATTCACCATGTGAACATCCCGCAATCGGGAGTGTTGGGGAAGGGGAAATAAAGGGGAGGGGGGGAGAGTACAGTTATTGGCTGCTGAGGTTGATCTGACCTTGTGGCTGCGTTGGTGGCCCATCCACTCCAGAAGAGAGTTGGCAACGGAAGTCAATCGGGTGTGGCAAGTCCCGAAGTCTTCCTCCGTATGTAGGAATCTCATCCTTCGGTGGTGCTTTTAGAAAGTGAACATTACCCTCGTACCGTACAGCAAAACTTGGCGCACCACTACCATCAATATCACCAAGTCGTTTGATCGTTCCCCAATTATAGTCATAGCCTCCGGTTACTCGAATCATCACATCAATAAGTGAATCAAGGGTTCGTCCTGTGGTATAGATGATGATGAATGGACTTGCATGAGCTACGATCTCTGAACGGTCATCTTCGTTCAGATCGCCCAGATCGAACAAGACGTGCTCGCTTCCTGTCCATCCATCATTCAGCACTGTCGGGGTCGGCA
>JADZEY010000074.1 GCA_020850315.1 Armatimonadota bacterium
AACATTTTTTTTGTAACTGGGCCACGAAGCAGAACCAAAATCGCCCATTTCACGCAGAATTTAGCCAGTGAACATTTGCTGGTTCAGTAGTTCTACTCATATCCTTCGGCAGGCTCAGGCGGCGGGGCGCAGCAGGAGCGGAGCATATTCGGGTGGAATACCGAGCCACTGCCAGTTAGAGTATGCGTTCCGGTTTGGTGGTGTTGGGACAATGGTGGCTGGCGGGGTCAGGCACCGCCTGTTCAATCGTGCGCTTCGCTTTTCCGCCATTATGAGGAGTCGGTGATGAAGCAATCTGGTGGATTTCTGAGAAGAGCTTACTCTCACTGCCCCGCGCAAGGTTGCTTTCTCGCTTTACTCCTTGCAATGACGAACAGAGGGGATTGCTCCGAACCTCACCCCGCAAACATGATATTCGATGAATCACCGCGAAGCCACGGCGCGGCAACAATCCTAAACTCTCTGCTCGGTTCCCACCACGCTATCTTTGCGTGCGCCCCGGGGTGGGCGTACGTAGTGCGAACGTGGCAGGGGGGGCGAAGCCATTCGGTGAGGCTCGATCACCTGTTTACCAACATCTATCACATCTATACAACCATGGGTATTGCGAACAACCGGGCAAGCAAACAACTTCGGCAGCTGCGCTTGCTGGCTTGGATCGAGGGCATTTCCTACCTGTTTCTGCTGCTTGTTGCAATGCCGATGAAATACTGGGGTGGGGAACCGAAGTATGTCCAAATCGCTGGGATGATTCATGGGGTGCTGTTCGTTCTGTTCTGCATCAATGCTGTGCAGGTGAAACTTGCAATTGGCGCAACCACGCGCTGGCTTCTGCGGGTTCTGCTAACGTCGGTTATCCCGTTTGGGATGGTGCTGCTGGATCGCTGGATGCAATCGCCCCAGGCAACAGAAACTGAAATTGCATAACCACTACCTTTCAGCCGTTATCATTCACATTGAACAATGCCCGCATCTGAAAAAAAATTCTGGCTGCTAAAATCGGAACCCGATTGCTACTCCATTGATGACCTTCAGCGCGACGGACAGACCTTCTGGTCTGGGGTGCGGAACTACCAAGCCCGCAACATGATGCGAGACCAGATGAGGATTGGCGATGGAGTGCTGTTCTACCACAGCAGCACCGAACCCCCGTGTGTTGTGGGGCTTGCCGAAATCTGTGGCGAAGGCTACCCCGATTTCACCGCGCTGGATCCCGACGACGACCACTTCGACCCCAGGCACACCCCCGATAACCCAATCTGGATGATGGTGGATGTGAGGTTTATCAAAAAGTTCGCCGAAGCAATTACCCTTGCCGAAATCAAAGCAACGCCGGGGCTGGAAGCAATGATCCTGACACAACGCGGATCCCGCTTGTCGGTGCAGCCGGTGACGGCAACGGAGTGGGGGATTGTTACCGGAATGAGGGAGTAATGTCAGTTCCGGCGTGCCCGCAAAACCGAAACCCGCCCGATGCTGACGTACTGCATCGGGCGGGTTCTGTTCTGGAGCCTTCGGCAGCCCCCAACCCCTAATTTTTTCTGTTACTCCGATTTCGCCTTCAGCCATATTGCGCCGATACCGATCAGGCTGCTGTGGCCGTACGGGATCCAGATGTAGCCATTATCCCCCCAGCCTGTTCCCCACGAATTTTTCACCAGCCAGCAACCTTTGCTCCCTTTGGTGTCGTCCCACCCAACGATTGTCACCACGTGGTTCGGAATGCCGATGGTAAGGGCATCGAACACCCCGCCGGTGTAGGCTTGGAACTTATCCCCGGCATAGATGCCAACGGCCAGGGGGCCATACTTGCAGAGTGCTTCTTTCATGTTGTCTTTATCCGGCACGGTCCAGCTGTTGCCAACATATCCCCAGCTTGAGGCTTTGTAGGTGGTGTTGCTGCCGTGGCTTCCGCAGGAGGTGTTCTCGGCGGTGTAGGGGAAGCTGGTTTCATCGCCGCAGCCGTGTTCTTCTAAGTAATCCACCGCCCGCGAGGCGTAGCCGCCATCGCAGCTTCCCGCATCTTTTCCGCTGCCGCTCTCGCCACAGCTTACCATCTGTTGTTCCGAAAGGTTGATGGTCTTGTCGTTGCGGATCAGGTAGCTGCTTTCGTAGGCGGCGGCGGCACCAAATGCCCAGCAGCTTCCGCAATCTTCTTGATTCCGAACCGAGGTCACCTTCCCTTTATCCTTCCAGCTAAACTTGGAGGAGTTGGGGCCTTGGTTATCGGAGGATGAGGAGGATGACGCTGCGCCACGGCGGCGTGTGCTTGCGGATTCCTCTTCGTCTTTCCGTTTCCCTTCCTCGTTCTGCTGGCGGATTACTGCTGGGTCTTGCTCGAACAGTGCTCCGGTCAGGCTTTTCAGCGAGCGATCCATTGCTTCGGTGTAGCCCACGGTGAAGGAGTAGTTGTTCTGCTTGATCTCCGACCGCAGTTTTTCCAGCGATTGTTTGATTGCTGGCGGGGCCTTCAGTTCGCGTGCGTTGTAGTCAACTTGCGGTTGTGCAATGGCTGTGCTCCAGGCCATACATCCTGTGCCAAACAGCACTGCGGTGCGGAAGATGTTTCTGGTCTTCATGGTTGCGTTGCTCCTTTGTGATAAATCGGTGTCAAGTGTGTGTTCATGCAGCCATCGGCGATGCGTGTGTCTGCGTCTGCGTTGTGCGAGATGTGTTTCGCCCACCGTCCGCTGCTGATGGCCGTCTTGGGGGCAAACATCAGGCATTCGGTTTCCGCAAAACAGAGGGACTCAAGGGAACGGCGGGAACGGCTAAGGGAACGGTAGGAAATCAATGATGAATGGGAAGGGAGTAAGGGGAAGATGAAGCATGGCGATGCCCAAAAACAACAACGGGCGGGAAGCTGAGGTCGCTTCCCGCCCGTTCCGCTCTTCTTGCATCTGCTGTCAGTTATTTCGGCAGTGCTGCCGTGGCTTGGTCAATGTAGAATTTCAGTTTCGTGGGGGTTATTCCTGTCCAAGTGATTGGGCCGAACAGGCGTTTCCATCCCGTGCTTTCTGTGAACACTTTTGTTTCGTTCACCGCCACTGGCTTGTCGTTGACGCATTTTGTTCCGGTGGTCTTGACGGTGACGGTGCGGGTCCATTCGCCGTACACTACCCCTTCGTAGTTGAACAGCAGCACGGCTTTTTGGATAACCAGTGTGTAGTTCGTCAGGTTGCCACCTACTGCGGCAAGCAGCTGCGTTGCGGTTGACTGAATTTCCAGTGTGTCGAACACTGACGTTGCGCGAATGAACCCTAACCCCGAAAATTTCCACGGGGTTTTTGTGACGCTGGTGTTAATGTTTTCGCGGCATGGCCCGCTTGGGTGGGTGGTCACTGGCTGCCGCCCTTGTGCCAAGCTTTCGCCAATGGCAAGGGCAAACAGGAATAAGGCGACGATCAGCGTGCGGAAAAGTGATGTTGCTGAAGTTGTTTTCATGGTCTGTGTTGTCTGTATTGTGTTGTTGATGTTGTTGCTTTTGTCCGAGAGGAACCATTCCCCGATCGAACATGTGCAAAACTACAGGCCGACAACAGCCGCCATGAAACGCACTTTTTTGTTTTGTGATGAATCTGGGTGGCCGGATGGTGATGGATAAAAAAGAAAATACCCGCACAAGCCGCAGCCAGTGCTTGCTTGTACGGGTATCTATTGTTTCTACAATTGAGAGTGAGATGGGGGACTGCCCGTCCGCGTTATTCCACCGTTACCGACTTGGCCAAGTTGCGGGGTTGGTCAACGTTGCAGCCACGCTCAAGCGCCACGTAATAACTCAGCAGCTGCAACGGCAGCACGTTCAGAATTGGGGAAAGGAAGGGGTGCGTTTCCGGGACGTAGATCACGTGCTCGGCAAGCGATTCAATCCGGGTGTCCCCTTCGGTGGCAATGGCAATCACTCGCCCACTTCGCGCCCGCACTTCTTGGATATTGGTGACGATTTTGTCGTAGATATCATCCTTCGGCGCAATGAACACCACCGGCATATTGGCATCAATCAGGGCGATTGGGCCATGCTTCATCTCCGCCGCCGGATAGCCTTCGGCATGGATGTAGCTGATCTCCTTCAATTTCAATGCCCCTTCCAACGCCACCGGGAAGTTGTAGCCGCGCCCCAAATAGAGTGCGTTCTGGGTTGTGGCGATTTCGTGGGCGATTTTTTTCACCTGCTCGGCGCGGGCCAGCGTGTACTCCACTTTCTCGGGAAGCTCGGTCAACGCTTTCAAGATGTGCGCTCCTTCGGCGGCGCCCATTCGGCGTGTCCGGGCAAGCATCACGGTCATCAACGCCAGCACGGTGAGCTGGGAGGTGAAGGCTTTTGTGCTTGCCACACCGATCTCTGGGCCGGCATGGGAATAGACCCCAGCATCGGTTTCGCGGGCGATTGAGCTTCCCACCACGTTCACAATTCCCAGCGTGGTTGCGCCATGCCGTTTTGCTTCGCGAAGCGCGGCCAACGTGTCGGCAGTTTCCCCCGATTGGGAGATGGCGATCACGATGTCATCGTTGTACAAAATCGGGTCGCGGTAGCGGAACTCGCTGGCGTACTCCACCTCCACCGGAATTCCGGCAATCTGCTCCAGCATATACTCCCCCACCAACCCGGCGTGCCAGCTTGTGCCGCAGCCCAGAATGATGATGCGGCGTGCGTCGCGCAGTTTGTTGGTGACGGTTCGCAGCCCGCCAAGCCGGACGGTGCTTTCCTCAAGGTTCAGCCGCCCGCGCATGGCGTTGCGGATGGTTTCTGGCTGCTCAAAAATTTCTTTCAGCATGAAGTGGTCGTATCCGCCACGCTCAATCTGCTCAAGGTCAAAGGTGATTTCTTCGATCTGCTTGTTGACCACTTCGTCATCAATGGTTTTGGTGACGTAGCGGTCGCGATCCAGAATCGCCATTTCACGGTCGCCCAAGTAGATCACTTGGCGGGTGTGTTGCACAATCGCCGAGGCATCGCTTGCCACCACATACTCACCATCGCCAATGCCCAATGCCAGCGGCGACCCGTTGCGGGCGGCGTAGATTCTTCCTGGCTCCATCTTGCTGAGCATTGCCACGCCGTAGGTTCCCACCACTTGCTTCAGTGCTTGGCGGAACGCGGTTTCCATGCTGCCAACACGGTCGTAGAAGAACCGCACAAGCTGCACCAGCACCTCCGTATCGGTTTGGGTATGGAAGGTGTAGCCTTCGGATTCCAGCGTTTTTTTGATTGCCGCGTAGTTCTCAATCACCCCGTTGTGGATCAGGGCAATTTCGCCCCGTTGATCGGTGTGTGGGTGGGCGTTGGTGTCGTTCGGTTCGCCGTGCGTTGCCCATCGGGTGTGGCCAATGCCAACGGTCCCTTTCAGGGTTTCCGGGCGCAGCACCGACTCAAGGTCGCTTACTTTCCCTGCTTTTTTCTTGATAGATAGCTCGCCATTCAGCAGCGCCACGCCTGCCGAATCGTAGCCGCGATATTCCAAGCGTTTCAGGCCGTTAATCAGGATTGGCAATGCTTCCTTTGGGCCAACATATCCAACGATTCCGCACATGGGAGTATAGTCGGTTAATTCAGTGATTACGTGGGCAGCCGCCGGCGCGATTGCCGAACCCCGCTGCCCTTTCATTCGGGCGCAAATTACGCAATGGTTACGTGGGAAATCCTATCCATTGATTTCGGGTGAATAATGAAGGGGGCGCGGGGGAGAATCTTTCGCGCTCCATGTAGATGTGAGGAAGGAGACGCTGTGTGCAGCGAAGCAGGGGAAGAGAAACGCGGCGCACGTGATTGCGTGCGCCGCGTTGTTGCTGCTATGGCCGATTGGGCCGGCTCCGGTATTGCTTCGTCAGCTTTTTCCACCGCTCTTTTTCGGCACGCATTGCCCCTTCATCCTGGCGGCGGTTCTGGTAGGCAAGCTCGCGCTGAAGTTTGCGGTAGTTTTCAAACCGTCCGTACTCTATTTGGCCGCTCTGCAAGGCATTGGCCACGGCACAGCCTGGTTCGCCTTGATGTTGGCAATCGCTGAAACGGCAGTTGGCGGCTATCTGCTCAATATCGCCGAACGTTTCGCTTACTCCGTCATCGTTTCCGCCCCACAGCTGAAGCTCACGCATCCCGGGCGTATCCATCAGGATTGCACCGTTTGGAAGCAGGATCAGCTCACGGTGTGTGGTTGTGTGTTTCCCTTTGCCGACGCTGTGGCTGGTGCTGCTGGTTGCTTGGCGATGTTCACCAATCAGCCAGTTGATAATGGTTGATTTCCCCACCCCCGACGAACCCACCAATGCGGCGGTTGTTCCGGGGCGTAGCTGCTGCTGCAATGGCTCCATTCCCTCTCCTTCTATCGCGCTGATGGCCACCACTGTTGTCCCAATCGCCACGGTTTCCACTTCCGCCAGCCGCGTGGCAAGGCTTGGGCATTGGTCAGCTTTGTTCAGCACCACAATCGGCGTGGCACCGCTATCCCATGCGGCGGTCAGGTATCGCTCAATCCTCCGCAGGTTGAAGTTGCCGTCAAGCCCGGCCACAATCACCAGTGTGTCAATGTTGGCGGCCACTATTTGTTGCTCGGTTTTTCCGCCAACGGCGTTTCGGCTGAAGGCCGAGCGGCGCGGAATCACTGCGTGGATAATGCCGATGTCGTTTCCATGCTCAATGGCCACGGCAACCCAATCGCCAACGGCTGGCAGTTGCCAGCGGTCGGCAGTGGTGTGGCGCAGCCGCCCCGAAAGCTCGGCGCGAAGCTCCCCTTGTTCCATGAACAGCGTGTAGCTGTTCCGATGCTCTATCGCCACCCGTGCGGGTTGCAGCCCGGCATCCTCAAATTCCTGAAATCCTGCTTGGAAGAAGTTGTTCCAACCAAGCGTTTCTAAGCTGTTGTTTGTTGTCTGTTCGTTGGTATTCACTGTTGTTGATCCCTTCGTTTCGTTGGGTTTGCTGTGATGGCGTTGCTCGCCTCCGCATCTACCCGCCACCGAGAGGGGATCGCCGCGCACTATCCGGCACTGCGGATTGAGCGCGTCACCACTCCGGCGGCGTTGCTGCCTGCTGCCGTGCAGGCATCTACCGTGGGTTTGTTGGTTGGCTCAATCATAGTTCATCTTCCTCCTTGCACGCGCACTTGCTGTTTCAGCTTCCCATGTGTGGCTGCGCGTGAGATGCCACAATGGAAAGAATGTTGGGCAAAGGTACGGCGATTTGGCTATTCCTAACCCATCTTCCGCAACTCCATGCCGGAGATGGGGAAGTTCAATACTTCTTCCCGCCAGACATTGCCCTCCGCTCATGCTGAGTCCCGTCGGAGTATGAGCGGAGCCACTGAACGGGCAATCGTTCACTCTTCCAATTCTGCGTGCGGTGTGTTCCTACTGCCCCAAAAATGAACCAGCTGGCTATTCTGTTGAATAGCCAGCTGGTTGGTTCCCAAACGAATGTTCTTTTTTGGTGATCACGCTATCAGCGGGCGGTTCAGCTCGGTTCGCCATGTTGCTGGGTCTGGATTGGAGTCTGGGCCGGCAACGTAGCTCTCCCAAAGATTATCGGCGGTTTTCATCCCCTCGGCTTGGATCCATGCCTCGAATTCCCCCCATGCTTCCCCCAACCCTTCGTATCCGCCGTGGTAGGTGGTGCGGATGACGGTCGCGCCCGGCAGAACCCCCTGCACCACGCGCCCCACTGGCGAAACCGGGGTGCTGACCGGTACGCCAAGCTCGAAATCAAAAACGTCGGGATCCACCCGTAGGTGGTGCGAGAACCAATGTCCCGATGGTGCAATGCCTTGTGCGGCAAGCGTTCCCATCAGCTCGTGAAAACCGGGGCCCATAACACTCCCAATTTCCGCACGCGGAATGGTGAACCGGATGACGGCGGTTTGCTGGTCGGCTGTTTGTTTGATTTGTGGTGAGTCAAGCATGATTCGCTCCTGTGATGAAAGGATTGTGTGGTTGTTTGCGCTGCAAAGATACAACAGTGAAGTGTTCAAATGAACACTTTGGGGGTGCCACGAAAAAAAAATCTTATCCCCCTTGCTGAAACATCTGCGCTGGCCGGAAGGTCTTTGTTTGCGCACCCGTCACAATGCTGACCCAACCGTTCATGAAGCCTTCCGATGATCTTTTTCAACTGATTCAATCGCTGACCAAAGGGGAGAAACGGCACTTCCGATTAACAGCATCGCTGCAGAAAGGGAAGAAGCAGTACCTGCGGCTGTTTGATGCTATCGAGCAGATGGAGCAATACGACGAGCCTGCCTTGAAACAGCAGTTCGGGAACGAGCGGTTTGTCCGCCAATTCAATGTAGCCAAAGGGTATTTGTACAATCTGATCCTGAAAAGCCTGCGTGGCTGTTATGCTGATTACAACGCCAATGCCCAGGCAAAGGATATGCTGAAATCCATCGCTATCCTGTTTGAAAAAGGGCTGACACCGCAGGCGGCAAAACTTGTGCAGAAACTTCTTGCGCTGGCTAGCGAGCACGGATTGCAATTGGCGCTGATTGAAGCGCTGTACTGGCAAGGGAAAGTGGATGATCGGCTTCTGCGTACCGAAGAAGGGGTGACGCAAAACTTCACCGAGCTCTATGCCGCCGTGGAGCAGTACCGCACCGCATTGGTGGCGGAAGAATCGCTGTTCCGCATTCGCCTGGCGCTTCCGGACGACGCGCCCCGAACCGCAGGCCAACTGGCCGAAGCAAGCGGTTGGATGGAGCAGATTGTGGCGATTGGCAAGGCCGCGCCCAATTCCTTGAACGTCCAATTTTGGGGGCTGTTGGGGCGTTTCCTTTTTTCAATTGGCGAACAGGATTTGGTGGCGGCCCACAACGCAATCGCACGGTTGGTGCTGATGTTCGAGCAGCACCCTGCATGGTGTCGCGAGCGGGCCGGATCGTACATGATGGCACTGCATAACCTTGCCGCAAGCCAGCGGATGCTGTACGATGAAGAAGGGTTGGAGATGACCATCGCCAAAATGCGCCACAGCACCGAACTGATCTGTGCGGAAACCCGCCCGGTGGGGCTGCATCTCCGTACCTACTTGTTCCTTACCACTTGCCTGCATCGGCTTCGATTGCTGAACCGAATGGGGGAGTTCCACCAAGCAACGCTTCTTGCGCCGCAGATCAATCAGGGGATTGAAGAGTATGGCAATCACCTGCCGGATGAGCTAACACACGCCTACCACTTAGCGTTGGCCGAATCATATTTTGGTGCGGGCCAGTACCGGCAGGCGTTGGAGTACAACAACCGCGTGCTGGCATCGCCCCCTCCCGAACTTCGCAGGCTTGCGTGGGAGAACGCACGGCTGTTCAATCTGATGATCCATTATGAATTGGGGAACATTGAACTGATTGAACATCTGATTCGGTCTGCATATCGTTATTTCAGTCAGCAGCCAAACCAAACACAGTTCCACCGCATTGTCCTTTCCTGCTTCCGCCGCTTGCTGCGGATGCGCACCCCGCAGGAGTTGCAAGCGATTTTCGATAGAACCCAGCAGGAGCTTGCTCTGCTGCGGCTGGATCCTTACGAGTCATCCATGCAAGAAGTCCACCGCTTTGGGCTGTGGCTGGCAGCAAAAACAACGGGTGAGAATCTTGGGGAACTTTCACGGAAGGAGTATGATGTGGCCAAACACTACTACCAACAACTGCTGCGCCAACAACAGGAAGGCGACCAGAACATGGGGGGCCAACCTGCAGAATTTCAAACAGCAGCGATGGAGTATCCGTCCGTTGCGTAGATAGGAGCATCTATTTGGTGAGGGGGGGGGAGGGGGAATTAACTACTCACTTGCATTGCAACGTTGCATGGCATACCTTTGCGACCGCTGCCAAAGTGTAGTGGATATGTCTTTACTGGATAACCGTATGCGAACACTTTCCAAACCACTTATCGTGTTGATTGCCGGAATCGTGATGCCGGGGATTCTGCTGGCATGGAGTTCTGGGATTTTTAGCTACGTGCGGGCCACCGCCCAAAGCGAACAAGTGGTGGTGGAATGGCGCACCGCAACCGAGTCCGGTATCTACAGCTTCGACATCGAACGGAAAAGCGAAGAGACCAGCGAGTACCGCAAAATCGCCCGTGTGGATGCCCGCGGTGGCAGCAGTAACAGCTACGTCTATAACGACCGCACCGCATTTCTGAAGCCAGACGCAGCAAAATCTTTCAACTACCGGATCAAAGCCGTTGGTGTTGGGGCCGAGGCCTACTCCTCCACCGTCACCATCACCCAAGAAGTCTCCAGCGTCCGCCGTTCGTGGGGGATGATTAAAGAGCTGTTCCGGTAATCCAGCAATCGCCTCCGCCGCTCACCATCGTTCTTGCAGCTACGTTTGCGTTGGCTGCATTCCGCTGTTCGCACCACCAATCATTGCCAAGTAGCACGTGCCGCTGTTGTTCCCTTCCTTTGCTGTGATCTTGCCCGCTGCGGGGAGTGGTGCTCGCGTTGGTGGCAACCTTCCCAAGCAATATCTGCCGTTGTTGGGGAAGCCTGTGTTGTGGCATAGCATCCGTGCGTTCAGCCAGATGGAGGAGTGTGTGGAGGTTGTTGTGGCGGTCAATCCAGAGTGGCAAGCGGTGGCGGAAGAATGCGGCGAAGGGATTGAACAAATGACCTACGTGGCTGGCGGAACCGAGCGTCAGCACTCCATCGCCAACGGTCTGCAAGGGTTGCGCACGGCTCCAGATATCATCCTTGTTCACGATGCCGCGCGTCCATGCGTGTCGCGTTGGCTGGTTCAGCAGGTGGCCCAGACCGCCGCTGCCTACGGTGCTGCAATTCCCGCGCTTCCCATCCCCGAAACAGTGAAACGGATAGATAGCAACGGCGCAATCGTTGCAACCATCCCCCGCCACGAACTCCGCACCGCCCAAACCCCGCAAGGTTTCCGCCGCCAGCTGCTCCTTGCCGCCTACGCACACGCCGCGTTGCACAACATTCTTGGCACCGATGACTCCTCCCTTGTTGAAGCACTTGGCCACCCAGTGCAGATAGTGGAGGGTGAGCCGACAAACCTAAAAATCACCTATCCGGAAGATGTGAGAAAAGCAGAGAGGATCCTTGCAGAGCGGGAGCATCGCGCTTGATGCCAGGCCCGCAACGATAACCGACAGACCACGCAAGAAGAAGGAGCTGCAAACTACAGTTCCCAAATAGAGTATCCAGCAGAATGGAGAATCCGATACTTGTGTGTGGTGGAATGCCGTCAACTGGCTGTAAAAACAGCAAAACTACAAAGGCAGCCAATGCATAAAATTGGCTGCCTTTTGCCAAGAACAAAGAACATTGTGGGCCCTGAGGGATTTGAACCCCCAACCAATGGATTATGAGTCCACTGCTCTAACCGTTGAGCTAAGGGCCCTTCCGTTTGGGGAGGGGGTGGCAAATATAGCATGGTTTCCCCGCGCCGATTTGTTTTCTGTTTGCAAAAAGGTGTGGTGATTTTCCCACAAATGCCGATGTGCGAGTCGTCGCCGCACCAGCCACAACCAAGCCGCCAACAATGCAAGGGAAGGGAGGCGAAGGTGTGTGCATGTGAGTTCCTTCCCCGCCACCAGCCCGTATCAATTATCAATTATCAATTACTATGTTGCGCCTCCCCGAAATTTCCGGTAGCGATTCAATCCAACTTGTTGATGTCTCTATTCCCAACACCGTTCTGCTGGCTGACCCTGATCCTTGCTGTTGCTGCAACCCTTCCGCTGCGGGGGCAGATAGATAGCCGGGGGCTTGCCAACCGGCTTGCCAATAGTGGGGAGTTTATCCAGAACCGTGGGCAGTGGGATCCGCAAGCAAAGTTTTTGATGCAGACCCGCCAGGCCAACTACTGGGTGACTTCCAACAGCATCGTCTGCGATTTCTACCAGATCCAACGGAAGCCAACCAACCTTCGGAACACCAACCGGAAGGAACTTCTGCGCCAGGCCGATGCGACGGTCACGGGGCACGTTGTTGAAATGGAGTTTCAGGGGAGCAATCCCGCCCCAGCCATCACCGCCGCCAACCCTTCGGCCACCGTGCGGAATTACTTTTTGGGGAACGATCCATCACGCTGGGCAACGGGCGTTGGGGCTTTCAACGAGGTTTGGATGCGCGGCCTGTACGACGGCGTGGATCTGCGGCTCTATCCCGACAGCGGCTCGCTTCGCTACGATTTTCACCTTGCCCCGGGCGTTCCTGCCTCCCGTATTCGCTTCCGAATGGCGAACTCCGGCGGGATTCACATTGCCGATAATCAACTGTGGGTTCACACCACCATCGGCAGTATCCGGCACAATGCTCCGGTCGCCTACCAAGTTGTCAATGGGCAACGCAAGGGGGTTTCGTGCCATTTCATGTATGGAGGTGGAGGGGGTGTCGAGTTCCATTTGGGAGCGCACGACCACTCCCTTCCGGTGGTGATTGATCCCCTTCTTTACTCCACCTACTTGGGGGGAAGCGGGCCGGATATTGGCGCGGCAATCGCCTACGATAAGTCCGGCAAAGCCTACGTTGTGGGGAACACAAAATCCACCAACTTCCCAACAACAACCGGAGCCTACCGGACCCAACTGGATGCGGGGAACGATGTGCTTGTAAGCAAACTGAGCACCAACGGCACGCTGTTGCTTGCTTCCACCTACATCGGGGGGCAGGGGGATGATGTTGGAAACGGAATTGCCGTGGATGACAAAGGCTCGGTGTTTATCAGCGGCACAACAAGCTCACTCAACTTCCCCACCACGGCGGGCTCGGCCCAGCCTTCGTACAGGGGAAGCGGGGATATGTTCGCCGCAAAATTGGATGATGGGCTGACGGCCATCAACTACGCCACCTACTTGGGGGGTACCTCCACCGAAACCAACGATGCGATTGCAGTGGATGGCAGCGGCTCGGTCTATCTTGCCGGAACCACCCTGAGCAACGACTACCCCACCGCAGTTGGCTCCTACGACGTTAGCTACAATCTTGACAACGATGTTGTGGTGACAAAGCTGAATGCTGCCGGAAGCAGCATGGTGTATTCCACCTACATCGGCGGGCAGCGGGCCGACGACGCAACCGGCATTGCGATTGACGCAAGCGGGGCCGCCTACATCACTGGTGTGACACAATCAAGCGACTTCCCAACGCCAAACGGAGTTGACAAAACCTACAATGGCAATGCCGACCTGTTCGTGACCAAAGTCAGCACCACGGGGACGGCACTGGCCTACTCCACTTTTGTTGGGGGAACCGGAACCGAAGGGGGGGGCGCGATTGCTGTGGACGAGAACGGAGCGGCCTACATCACCGGGTTCACTAACTCTAGCGACTACCCCACCACTCCCGGCGCGTTCGACCGCCAGCGTGGGGGGCAGGATATGATCGTCACAAAAGTGGCGGGCGGCGGCGGCACGCTTTCCTACTCAACATTTCTTGGCGAGGTGATCTCGCTTGGGTTTGCCATCAGCGTTGATAAAGCTGGCGCGGCCTACGTGACCGGGGCAACCTACTCCAACACCTTCCCCACCACAAAAAATGGGTATGATGCCAGCTACAATGGAAGCGGTGATGTGATTGTGGTGAAGCTCCGTTCCGATGGAAGCGGCCTTCTGTATTCCAGCTACATCGGCGGCGGAAGCGGTGACGTGGCATTGGGGAACGCGGTGGATCCTGGCGGGAAGCTGTTCATCACTGGCTGGACCGTCAGCCACGATTATCCCACAACGCCGGGTGCCTACGACACCACCTACAACAGCGCGCAATCGGCAGCCGAAGATGCTTTTGTGACAGTGGTTCCGCTTTGCGAAAGCGTGACGCTCACCGTGGCCGACACCGCCATCTGTGCCGACCAAAGCGTGACCGTGACAGCCCGCGCAACAGGGATTGGAACGCTGACCTTCGATTGGTATGACATCACCAACAACAAGCAATTATCCCCGGGAGCAGTGGTGGGCGGGGCTTCCTCGCAAAGCCTTTCCAGCCTTACCAAAACCACTCAGCTTCAGGTGCGGGTAAGCGATGGGACAAACTGTGTTCAAACCGGCTACATCACCATCGCCGTTCGGCCGCGTCCGGAACCGCCGGTGGGGGATGATAAAATTATCTGCCCGGGCGAATCGGTTCGGTTGCAAGCAAAGGGGGAAGGATTGGCAACGGTGGAGTGGTACGCCACCGCTACCGGCGGCGCACGGCTTGCGCCAGGAACCACCTACGACACACCGAACCTGAACACAACCACTATCTTCTACGCCCAAACGGTGGACCCCGACGGCGGATGCACCAGCGCAACCCGCACCCCAATCACCGTCGCGGTTCGCCCGCGCCCAACTGTCAGCGGGGTTCCTTCGCCAAGCATTTGTGCTGGCCAATCGGCAATACTCAGCGTCACCCCCTCGGCAAACGCCACGCTCCGTTGGTACACCGTTGCGGCTGGCGGAACACCGGTGCAGCTTGGCCCAAGCTACACCACGCCAGCCCTATCGGCGAACACCACATACTTTGTGGAAGCCTACGACACCATCACCCGCTGCACCAGCGACCCGCGCACGCTGGTGATGGTAACGGTGCGCTTGCGCCCACCGGCTCCAACAGCAACATTCACCAGCGCGTGCAGCGGCGAACCGGTGACGCTGATTGCCACCGACCCGCAAGGGGTGCAGTTCCAATGGTACGACCAACCAGCTGGCGGGACCTTGCAGTTTACCGGAGCGCAGTATCCCGTTGGTCCCGTCTCGGCAGCGCGGACGTGGTATGTGGAATCAGTTTCGCCCGGCGTTGGCGCGCCATGCGTCAGCGCCCGAACGGCGGTGACGGTCATTGTGAAAGACCGCCCGCCAGCACCAACCATCAGTAGCCTAACCGTTTGCCGTGGTGCCGCCGCAACGCTTGCGCCCCTTGCATTGCGTGATGCCACATTCCGTTGGTACGATTCGGCAACGGGGGGAACGATGCTTGACTCTGGGGATGTCTTCACCACCGGGCCACTTACCCGCGACACCATATTCTATGTGGAGTCGTTCGACACCGCAAGCCGCTGCGTCAGCCCAACCCGCACAGCCGTGAACATTGCCGTGGCCGACGCGCCAAGCTCGGCCATTGCTGGGCCAAACGCAGCCTGCCAAAACTCCAAAGGGGTTGCCTACGGTGTCTCGGCTCGGGCAAATCGAATCTACTTCTGGAGCGTTAGCAGCAACGGCGCAATCGCCAATGGCCAGGGGACTTCGGCAATCACCGTGGATTGGAACACCGCTGGTGCGGGATGGGTGGGATTGCATGAAGAGGACACCACCACCAAATGCAGCAGTGATACGGTTGTGAACGTAACGGTTGCTGCATCGCTTGCCCCGGCAATCACTGTCACCGGAAGCACAACGCTGTGCCAGGGGGATAGCGTGTTGCTGGATGCCGGAGCCGGCTACATCGAATATCGTTGGTCCACGGGGGACACCACCCAAACGATGATGGTGCGGCAAACCGGAAGCTACTCCGTGACGGTGCGGGATGCTGGCGGATGCTCCGGCGCATCACCGATTCCAATCAACGTTGTGGTGAACCCGCTTCCGCCAGTCCCAACCATCGCCCAAACCGACGACACGCTTGCGGCAGTTTCCACCGACTCTATCGCCACCTACCAATGGATGTTGGAAGGGGCATCAGTCCCCGGTGCCACCGGGCGCAGATATGCCCCAACCACCGAAGGCCGCTACACCGTGGCAATCACCGACACCAACGGCTGCGGCGGCATTTCAGCTCCGTTCGATTACGTTGTGCTAACGGGAACCGCAGTGGTGGGGATTTTGCCAGCAACAATTCAAGGCACGCCGGGGGATATTGTGGATGTTCCGGTTGTGCTTGCTGCACAGCAAAACCTAACATCACGCAACGCCACCGGGTTCACCGCAAGGCTGCGATTTAACCGCACACTGCTGCTGCCGCTGCAAAATGTTGGCATGGCCCAAGGGAAGGATCGTGTGGTGGAAATCAGTGGGACACGAGCCGAAGGGAACGATACGTTGGCAGTGATCCGCTGCGTTGTGCTGCTGGGGGATGCACAAACCACACCGATTGCTATCGACACCTTTGCGTGGGCTGGCGGCAAAGCGCAAGCCACCACCGTTGCTGGCACATTTATTCTGGATGGAGTTTGCTTAACCGGAGACCGCCGGTTGGTTGGCCAAACGGGCGCGTTGAAAATCGTCGTGCAGCCTAATCCAGCCGGGGCCACTGCTGAAGCCGTCATCACGCTGACAGAAGATGGGGAAACGCGGGTGGCAATTATTGATGGGCTTGGGCGCGAGCGGCTGCGGCTGCATGATGGCTACGCAAAGCATGGCACGCTACGGCTGCCACTCCCAACATCCGACATGGAGTCGGGCCGCTACTACGTTGTGGTTCATACCCCAACCGATGTGCAAGTAGTGGAGGTAGAAATCCGCCGATAATTTCTGCTCCTGTCAAGAACCCTGTGCTGCGGAAAGTTCTGCAAGATTTTTTTCCCATGCAGCAACGGTTGTGGCCGATAGAAAATGTTGGAATCGGTGTAGCAGTGCCGCTAAATATGTGATGATTTTCCGCTGATGAAACCATTCCAACCCTTGAATAATTCCTTCCGATGCAGCCTCAGCCACGGCGTTAGGAAATGGCAATCCGGTTCGGTTCTGCATTTTTTCTATGCCAATTATCAAGCAGCGAAGGGTGAATATGTCATACACCACCACTAACTCGCGATTCAGTGCCGATGCTACTGCCGACTCCATGGCTGAGTTCCATTCCGTGGTGGTTAAAAGCCAGTACACGATGTTGTCGTAGGTTAATTCTTCATTCTGAAGAAGAAGACTTTTTACCATGACAGCATCATCTTGGCAGGCGGCTATGTATATCTGAACACTCTTGCGGCTATAGGCACGGATTGATGAATGCTCTTTTTCTAATTCATCCCATGATTCAACATTGTGACCTAAAATTGCAGTCATTGCAATGCTGGAATAGTTCAAATGTTTTGGAAAGAAATCTGGAATTCCAACAATCCTTTTGTGAAATTTTTCAAGTATCTCTCGGGTACTGTGTCCTTCCATTCCCCACACAATAATTTCGGCAGTAACCATGGTTAGATAATGCCGATAATTATTAATTCTCCGTAGTTGGGTTAGTATTTCCTCTCCGATTGCATGAACTTTTTCTATCTGGCCATCAAAAGCAAGCAAATATGCCTGCTCGGCTTTTAACGTAGTCGTTGTCTCCCCAGACTGTTCAAGCTCTTCTAATAACCGTAACCGCCCCTCAAATTCCTTGCGGTTATCATAGAAATTGATCACAAAAACCAGTGTTTCAATATATCTGGTTTTTTGTTCCGGTATCGTTAGATCATACTCTTGTACAATACTTTCGATTTCCGAAACAACCCACCTTACCATGCTGGTTAGGCCAATGATATTAGCGAATTCGTATAGGGTAAGCAGTCCAATCATATAACCAACGTGATCGCGCTGGTGGGTGAACTGCTGCACGGCATGGTGCAGCGATTTTGCTAACTCGTATCTGCGCTGGGGTTGATCAATGGTGATTTGCCGTGCCTGCGCGCTTAATGCGGCTAATCGGTAGGGAGCAATTTCTGCAGGAAGGTCTTGGGCGGTTAATTCCAATAATTTATCCAGCAGCTGCAAGTATTCTTGGCGATCGTGAAGAGTAGTGGCATATTCCATCTGCTGCATCAATAACACGATCTGGTGCTGTTGTGTGAATGCATGGGAAATCGGTTCGGTAAGCCATTCCATCATCCGCTGTGCGGCAGCCAGCAGTGCTTGGGAGAATTGCCAGTCCTCCGACTCCACTAACGGAGCGTTAATGCGCAAGGTGAATGCAATGGCTTGCTCCAATACCTCATTTGTTATATATCTATTCCGTTCTTTTGTAGCAATAAGGCTGTACGGCACAACGGAATACAGGGGGATTCGGGCTGCAACCCCAGCCATTAACATTTCAATGTTTGGTGTGCTGCTGTTCAATAATTCCCGATGCAACACCGTGTGGGTGAATGTTAGCAACGGGTGCTGTGATACGCTAAATGGATACAGTGGCGGCGGAGCCGAATATGTGTGCCCAATAATTCCACGACGGATGAGCAGCTGCAAGATATCTTCAACATCGGGAATAATCTGGCAGGCGGCCTCAACGGCAAATACTTCTCCTAAGCTGGCCAACATCTGCAATGTTTGCCGCTGCTGCGGGTTCAGCGATTGCACCATCGCTTCGGAAAGCGATTGCGTGCTGGCTACTAACGATGTCCGAAATTCGGGTAGGTTAATGGTGATCGTTATCCCTGCGGGGCGGAGTTCTGGCTGAATCGCCCCTTGCTGCAACGCCCGCAGCAATCCCGAGCGAATAACCAACGGATTCCCCAATGTTGATAGGGCGATTGCATCGGTGATGAGGCTATCCGGATGCTCGGCAAATAGATGTTTCCAAAGCTCGGTAATCTCTTCTGTCCCAAGCCCGTGAAGTTCAAGATGTAGCCGTAAGTATGGCTGCAATATCTGGAGCAAACTGTGGGGCAGCGGGCGGGCAAGGCAAAGCAGAGTGATTGGGGAATCACCAAGAAATTTCAATAATTGGGCAAAGGTATTCTGGCCATCTTGCCCCAAAACATGAATATCTTCTATCACCACAACCAGCCGATGCTTTTGGGCAAGCTGTGGTACCCCTTCGGCAAAATCATGCAGCGTGCGAAATTGACCGTGGGGAATGGAGTGCACCTGCAGCGCGGACTCCAACGCCCGCCCAATGGCACGCAGCGGCGAGGTAAGCGATTCCGGGGAAAATTTGACGTGTACCGTAAGCACTGTGCTGTGTGCTGTCTGAAGCAAAAGCCGGCTGAGTAAACGGCTTTTCCCCACACCAGCTTCGCCAACTACCAACCCCACACGAAGCCCAGCCGACGCTGGATTCTTGGCCCAGAATTGTTGAAGCAATTCCAGTTCATGGTATCTTCCAACAAATGGGAGTTCGGCGTGGTGGAGCAGATCTACAAGCGGAGTTTTTCGATTCATAATAGAGCCAGCTTGATTACAGGTGTGGCTAAAATGCACAGATATAGAACAATGAACAAGCCTTTAGCTTCGTTGCGTCTCCATGGTTCTTACCCTCATTCATTGCAATCGTTGTCACAGATAATCCTCACCGTAATGCGTAATTACCGTTGGCTTCAGCCGTTGTTTCTATCTCTGTTTCTATCCCTTTCGCTTGGCTTGCTGATTGCTTGCGAGCGTCGCCCCGCCCCTAATGGAATCCCAGGGGACGATTCCGTCGAGGTTGTTCCGCCGTTGGACCCTGGCAAACGTTACGCTGTTGGGGCCGCCACCGTGAACTATTACGACCCCCAGTTCGGGCGGCGGCAGGTACTCTATTTCCGCGAGTTCGGAGCCCAGCAGGCCTTGTACGACCTCCCTTCGGACACCGCCAGCGATACTTCGGCGCAGCGTGCAATGATCTTCAGCGGCGGGCGGTTGGTGAATTACGACCCCGTGGCACACACCGGTTTTACTGATTCGATCCCCCTTCCCGATGGCCCGATGATTGGGGCGATTTTCCCCGTTTGGCGGATGAACCAACAGCAGCAATCCAAACTGAAATTCCGGCGGCTGGGGAAGCGTACGTTCTTGGGAAATACAGCAACCGGCTATGCCTACGATGACGGCATCGGCGAAACCCGCGTTTGGGTCTGGAAGGAAATCCCCCTCTTCCTGGAAATTCCGATGTTCCGCGCCAGCCATAACCTTAGCTATTTGGTGCTGGAGGCACGCTCGGTAGATACCGCGGCAACGCCCTCCGATGCCGTCTTCGCAGTTCCCCCCACCGTCCGCCTTTCCACCAGCGACAGTTTGCCGATGCGGAGGCGGTAGTTGAGGATTGGGATCAGGGATTGGTTGATGAAAACTGATGGATCAAAATGCCAACTATCAACTACCTTCACGAATGGCTAACTGACCTTACGCACCTGCCCTGGTTCGCTGCTGGCCCTCACCCCGGCCCTCTCCCAAGCGGGTGATGCTACTGTTTCCACTCCATTGGTCGGGCGGGAGAGGGAGCCAAAGGCGAAGAGAAGCATCGAAGCAAGCCAGTGAACGAGCAAGTGTGTACTATCCAAGTTCTGCGTAAGGTGAGTGACCAATGACCAATGACTACTGACCAATGACTACTGACTACTGACCAATGACTTCTTCCACAACTAACCACTGACCCATCCCCATGACACCGCAGAAACGTGCCGAATACTTGCAGTTGTTCCGCGAGTTCGCCGCCAACTGGTTGAACCGTGAGGAGGGGGAGCGGCATGTTCGGTTGATGAAGGAATCGGCAGCGGTGGGTCGCTCTAATTTCCAGCATCTGCTTTCTGCAGTTGGGAATGGGGAAGATGTGGGAACAACCCCGCTGCGCCTGCTGTTGCCACACGCCGATTCCCAAGCAACACGAACTGGCGGAATGTGGATCTCGCACACGCCAGCAATTCGCGGCAATGCCGAACGTTGGTTTACGAACGCAGGATGGATTCCCGAACATAAGTTGCCAAGCGCTGCCAACGCTCTGCTTCACTTCATCGACACCTGCTGTGCCGATCCCGAGCAACATCCCGAAGCCTGCCAGCAGTTTGCTTCGTTGCCTTACACCAAAGGTTTGCAAACGGGGATGCTGACCCCAATCCTGAACGCGATTCGCCCTGAATCTTTTCTCCTGCTGAACAACCGTTCACGGAAGGTGCTGAACTACTTTGCTGAAACCACGTTCGACCATTCTCTTGCCGACTATCCCCCCGCCAACAACGCCGGTTTGGCGTTGATTGCCGAGGTCACGACCGAGATGTTAGAGCTTGCCGGACGTTACGACCTTCAACCCAGCCACTTATTCGATCATTTCTCCCACTACCTCACTGTTGTGGGTGATTTTTCGCCATCATCGGGGGGGAAAGGAACGCCGCCCAAAACACTGATTCCGTTCGACCGCAGCCGTCCGGAATCAGCCGCCCAAGTGTTGGCGATGCTCTATCCAGAACCGGAGGTGCGCCATGCCTGCATGGAGTATTTAGCCCAGACCGTTCAGTTTGCCAGCACGTTGCACAACAACAACTGGGGGCTGACCTTGCATCCCCGCGAAATCCGTCTAAACGTTGGACCCGTGGAGGTACTGGCCTTGCGGAAAAACGAGGTGCTTCTGCTGTTGGATGCCGAATCGCTGGCCCCACGCGACCGCAAAAAAATCAGCCCGCCGGTGGAGTTCAGCAGTCATCGGTATCGTAGAGTTCCGGGGGAGAAAGGGATTGGAGAAATGGGGGTGGATAAGTTTATCAGACTACGTGAGCAGTTTCGGGAAGCGCACCAGCGGTTCATCCGGAAAGCCTCGGCTAAGTTCACCGCAACGGCGTGGGCGGCAGCGCACTCGCCGGGGGTATTGCAGCATTTGCGGGAAGCCATCGCGGTGGAAATTCCCAACCCTGAGTATGCCCAAATCCTTCCCATCTCACCCACCGAACCGGACGTTGTTCAGACGATAATTAGCGATGGACTGGAAGCCTACCACGCCCAGAAAAAACCGGAGGGGAACCCATATCCGCTGGAAGATCTTGCCGCCGAAACAGGGCATCCGATTGAGGTGCTGCGTGGATGGATTGCGGCGATTGAGCGAAAGGGGCAAGCCATCATCTACGGCCCACCAGGAACCGGCAAAACCTACCTTGCCGAGCGGCTGGCGCGGCATCTTTCGGCAGGGGGGGAAGGGATGCAGGAGCTTGTGCAGTTTCACCCGTCGTACTCCTACGAAGATTTTGTGATCGGCATCCGTCCGGTTTCGCGGGGGGATGTGGTGGAGTATCCGATGCAGCCCGGGCGGTTTGTGGAGTTCTGCCGCAAAGCACAAGCGCGGCGCGGGACCTGCGTGTTGGTGGTTGATGAGATTAACCGTGCCGACATCTCCCGAGTTTTTGGTGAACTGATGTACTTGCTGGAGTACCGCGACCGCACGATTGAGCTTGCTGGTGGGGAGCTTTTCCGCATCCCTAACAACGTCAGGGTTATCGGGACTATGAACACTGCCGACCGCTCGATTGCTCTGTTAGATTACGCCTTGCGCCGCCGTTTTGCCTTTGTCGAGCTTCGCCCCGACTACGAGTTACTCCGCCGCTACCATGCCAACCACCGCCGTGACGTTGAACGCTTGATTGCGCTGCTGACCCGTATGAATCAGAGGATCAACAACCCCCACTACGAGCTTGGCATCTCCTTTTTTTTGCACCCCAATTTGCCGGAGCTTCTTGGTTCAATCTGGGCCATGGAGATTGAGCCATACCTTGCCGAATACTTCTACGACCAGCCAGCAACGGTGGAAGAATTTCGGTGGGAACGGGTGAGGGGGGATGTGGGATAAAGCAGCGCAGGGCTATCGGCTCACGTTTTCGCAGGAATGGCAACGAATGAGTTTTTGCACCCCCCGCTGGAACCGCCAGAGCGCACAACGGCTGAACATCTGCGTAGCATGGCTTGGAGGTGAACGCGTTGCCCTGCGAGCAATAGCCTTGCGCGATGGCGACGGCCAACGCCTCAGCGGTCGCGATGCAACCTCCCGAACCTTCCGCGCTGGCTTGTTCGATGACATCCGCCGCTTCCTCTATGGCCCCAGCCTAAACCCTGATTCGCTGCGGCGGAACATTATCGGCATCTACAGCGGCGAGGAACCATACCCCCAAGAGGTGACCGGCTACGCACTGTTCGACCGGATGCTGCGCGATACCTTCAATGTGGTCAACTCCACCAACGCGAACCTTCGCGATAGCCTGCCACTGTTCAGCGCGCAATCCGGTGTCATCTAAATTCGCGTAAGTTCCCCGCGAAGCTGAAACCTGAACCAGTTGAACCATGAACACCAGAACCACCATCGCTCTCTTTTTCCTGCTTGCCGTGCCAAGCCTGCTCCTCCGCGCCCAACCTGCCGATACCATCGTTCCCAACCCGAACGCCGTGTTGCTCAAACGAATATGGATGGTTAGAGGGTCGTCTGGTGGCGAGGAGCGGGTGGGGGAAGGTGCAGCAGCGTTAGGGGCGGTCGTCAAAGACTCACTTGAGGATTTTGCTGTGTACAGCGGAACCAGTTTTCAGTGGAAAGTGTATGCTGGTGCTACTCCAGCACCTTCAACAACACCCATCCAGGTCTTTGATTCGCTTTCGTATGTGCCAGCCATTCGTGGACATTTTCGACAACCAGAAGAAGTACTTGTAGGGTTTACAGGATTTGAACGTCGCTTCATTAAAGGTGTACCGTATGATCTGATGCGATTACGGCTATACCAAACAAACGGTGATCGCCTCATAGACACTACCCCAGTGGTGGTGTTAGATGGGCATCTATTGGATAGTGCTCATAGCCTGTTTCCAAGTTCGATCCAAGTATCCGATCTGAACAAGGATGGCTATAGCGATCTGGTGATCCTGTTTGCTGGGTTTCTTCGTGCAGGAGTGACCAGCACCGTTGGTGAGATATGGATTTACGAAGGAGGTCCAAACTTCCAAGTGGATTCGCCAACGGTTGTCCTTCGCGATACCGAGGAGAGTAACGATCTGAGAATGGTCATTGCTGACTTCAATGGCGATCACTG
>JADZEY010000075.1 GCA_020850315.1 Armatimonadota bacterium
CGGCGAGTATCTTTCTCTCTGCGTTGTAGTTCACGCAGTGCCGTGCGCGTTTTCGTGTCTAGTTCTATCACAAACCCAATATCCTACTTTTTTCCTGTTTTCGCAATCTGAAAGCACTCGAGTATAGTTGTACAATCTGCCAATTTTATACAAGTATGGATTGAAACGCCGTACTATGATTTCATACAGGGATTTATCCCCTTGCAGAATTCTCTCAATGATCTCTGCTTCTGTAAGCTCTGGGTATGATGGCATAATTTATTCTGCTATTGTAGAGATTTTTGCCATGGAAAATGCTGCAATGGCAATCACAAGGTCTCGTACGGCCACATCTACATGATTGAACCCAATCAGCAAGGTTAAGGCAACTACGGTAAGCCATGCAGCTACAATATAGCCACCTATTTCGGTCTTTTTTAGCACAATGATGCCAGCAACGATCTCAATAACCCCAACGATCATCATAAAGACACTACCTGAAAACGGCAGCATCCCTGCCATTGAAGGGTTAATGTACTGCTCCCAATTGGTAAGCACGTTGGTAAATTTATCAGCACCCGCAACAATCGGCACGATCACGAAGGTGTACTTGAGTAGGTTGAAGGCCTGATTTACTGGTTGATTTTCCATGATGGTAGTTGATTAAGGTTTTGTTTCGTTGACTGGTTGTTCACTTTTGATTTTCATCAATTAAAATTTATCTGGGAATTGTTTTGCAATGCCATCTGCAAGAAGGTCAGCAAGCATGAGCATATGATGGAGGGCTTCCTCAAAACCTTGTGTTGACCCGCTATAATCGCCTTTAAGGATACTGACCGCATATCCTGTGGTCTGAGTAATGTGTGTACTGAGATGAGCCTCCGTAACTGATTTCGGCCAGTTTTCGGGATTTGCATCGGAAAGGAAAGTGGCAATATCATTAGCGTTTTTATACCAATCCGCAAGGGCTTTATCTAATGCAGCCTGGTCGTTGTTTTGCGCAGCTTGCAACACGGGAACCGCTTGCTGAATGTGCACTGTTAGCAGTGCAGCTAATGCATCTCCAGCAGCCTGACCGTAATATGGTACGATCGCAGTACCAATTTCCTTCTGGTTTTCTAATAGGCGGTTTAGTTTTGTTTCTAACTGGCTTGGTTCATTGAAAAAAGCGTCAACCGTGGCCAACGTCCAGTGCATATGATCTGACCACAGTTTGCGCATGGATTGATTAAGCTCTACATACTTGCTGCTTGTTGTGGGAGCATGGTCATGCGGGTCGGTAACATCTTCGGCACATGATACGATTGTTACTGCGATAAGGGCGGCAATGGTTCTTGTTATTGCTTTCATTGTTGCTGTTGTTTTGATTGTTGTTTGCTTTAGTTCGCAATCACTGGCTTAGAGTAAACGAACAATGGGAAGGTTACAAGGCTGATTTTCAGCCAGTGAAACCAAGTAGATATTTCGGCAGTGGAATACCTACATCTACAAAATGAACAAGCCGTGTGGTGAATTACTCACCACACGGCTTGTTTGTTTATTCCCTTCTGTTTACGCGATCTGCTTCTGGTAAATCCGATATTTCTTGGTGACGTGCGCGTTCATTCCTTCGGCGGCGCGGTTCATCATGGTGTTGTCTTCCAGCACCCACGATGCCTCACCGCGCTCGATTCCCTTGCGGTGGGCGCGCTCCATGATTTCGCGGTAGATTAAAGCATCAACCCCTTTGCCCTGATACTCCGGCAGCACTCCAAGAATAATCACCCGTAGCTGAGTAATCTTCTTCTTTTTGGTCATCAAGTTCATAATTGCCGTTGGCAAATTTTTGGCCCCGGGGGGGATCACGCTTCCGGCGCGGAATGCTTGGGTGATGTCGGGAAGCGCCAACGCGAAGCCAACGGTTTTTCCGTCCTTCTCGGCAAACAGCACAAGGTCCGGATCGGCAATCTGCTTCATCTCGTAGGCCATCAGGTTCATCTCCTCGTCGGTCATCGGAACAAAGCCCCAATTCAGCTCCCACGCTTCGTTGTAAATCTTCTTGAGCCGCTCAACTTCAGCCGCAAAATTCTTCATCTGCAGCGACCGCACGGTGATGCTTCCACGCTGGCGGAGAAGATCGGTGACACGGCGCATTTTGTCGGTAAGGCTGGTGCTGTAGTTCACTTCCCACGCCATCAAATCTTTTGCTTTGCCGAACCCTGCGTTTTCCCACAATGTTGGGTAGAACGGAGGATTGTACGGCATCTGCACCGCCGCCGATTGGTCGAATCCTTCCACCAACATTCCGCACTCGTCGTTCATGCTTGGGGAAACCGGGCCGCGGATTTCCGTCATCCCTTTCTGGCGCAGCCAAGTGGTTGCGGCGTTGATAAGGGTGTTGGCAACGTCCTGGTCGTTGATGGACTCGAAGAACCCGATGAACCCAACCTTGTCGTTGTGCACGCGGTTGTGGTTGCCGTTGATGATTGCGCCAATCCGCCCAACGGTTTTCCCATCGCTTACCGCAAGCCACAGCTGAAGCTGGGCGTGCTTGTAGAATGGATTTTTCTCAACATCAATCAGCCGCATTCTGTCCATCTCCACCGGCGGGGTCCAGTTGGGGTCGTCGCGGTACAGATCCCACACCATGCGGATGAACTGTTGGCGTTCCTTGCGGCTGTTCATCGGGCGCACGTGAACGGTTCCGCTGGTGGGCAACGCGCCGGCTGCGGGTTCCACGGGAGCGGCTTCCACGCTGCTGGCTTCCACGGCTGCCGCAGTTTGCTCGGCAGCAACGCCACCGGTTTCCCGTTCTATCAACCCCATCTCGGTGCCGATATCCTCGAACAATTCAAGGATGCGGTCAAGGTGAGGTTTCTCGTGGGTGGCCATTACCGAGGTGCGCATCATCTGCAAGCCAGGCATAACACCGGGGGAGATGAATGCGTTGACGAACACGCCGGCATCGTACAGCCGCCGCCAGAAGATGAAGGTGAGGGTGTCGTCGCCAACGATCACGGGGATGATTCCGGTCTGGGATTCAATAATCCGGAAGCCCATTTCTTTGAAGCCGTTCCGCAGGTAGTTGGCGTTGTCAATCAGTTGGGTAATGCGGTACGGTTCGGCCCGCATGATTCGGAGCGCGGTCAGCGCCGCAGCAACCGATGCGGGGGTTGGCGATGCGGAAAAGATCAGCGCAGGGGCAGTGTGCTTGATGTAGTTAATCACCCGTTCCTCACCCACCACCCAGCCGCCCAACGATGCCAGCGATTTGCTGAAGGTCCCCATCGTCATCTCAATCTCATCATCCAGCCCGAAGTAGCTGGCGGTTCCGCGTCCCCCTTCGCCGATTACTCCAAGCGAGTGGGCATCGTCCACCATGACGCGCGCGCCGTACTGCTTTGCTAATTGGTTCAGCCGGGGAAGCTCCACAAGCTCGCCCGAGGTGGAGAACACGCCGTCGGTAACAATCAGCTTTCCGGCGGATTCCGGCAGCCGCGAGAGCTGGCGTTCAAGGTCGTCCATGTCGTTGTGCTTGTAGCGGGCAACGTCGCCGAAGGCCCCTTTGGCCATCAGGTTGCCGGCCACAATGCAGGCGTGGTTGTCCTTGTCGCTAATCACATAATCGCCACGGTTGACCAGCGTGGGGATCACCCCTTGCGCGGTTTGGTAGCCGGTGGAGAACAGAAGGCAGGCTTCCTTCCCCATGAAGTCGGCAAGCTCAACCTCCATTTCTTCATGCAGCCGAAGCGTACCGGTTAGGTATCGCGAGCCTGAGCATCCGGTCCCGAACTGCTCCACAGCTTTAATGGCCGCCTCTTTGACGCGGGGATCGGCGGTCAATCCCAAATAGTTATTGGACCCCGCCATGATGACCTCGCGCCCTTCGATACGGACTACTGGCCCTTCGTTCACTTCGATTGGGCGGAAGTACGGGTAGTATCCCGCTTCTTTTACATCATCGGCGCGGGTAAAATCGCGGCACTTCTGGAAGATGTCTGCCAAGTACGCTGCTCCTATCTGAACTAATGGACGGTTGACGAAAACAAGAGGGATTACGGACGAGCAATCACACAGGGTGACGCTACGCCGGAAACCAGCGGGGGTGAATATATTCCCGCGACCCCGTGACTTCCAAAGAAACAATGGCAGGTAATTGGTAATTGGTGATTGGTGACTGGTAATTGGTGAGTTGGTGATTGGTGATTGGTAATTGGTAAAGGAGTCTTCGACGAAGCACCGCGAAGCAGCGGCGATAGCCCATCTCGCGATTTTTCGGAAAGCATCGGACACGCTGTCAATGGGGTTGCGTAAGGTGAGTGACTACTGACCACTGACCACTGACCACTGACTCCCAGTCAAACACCCCAGTTTCCGCCACCCTTGCGCCCAGAACCATAACCTCCCCCTTCTCCAAACTTGCTCTTCTTCGGCACTGAGTGATTCGTTTTGGGGCGTTTGCGTCACTTCCGTGGTAAGCGGGCTTTGGTGGTCACAAAAACCATCGCTCGTCCTGCAACTCTCCATCCGTGCCTTCGTTCTGGCGGCGCGCCCTTTCACACGCAAAACTCATTTTTTTTACTGCCTAACCATGCACGCATTTCTATCCTACGTTCGGGCCAGCTATTGTTTGGTGTTGCTGTTGCTGCTGTTGCTGCCAACAATCGCTGCGGCACAATCTACCGGAACCGTCAGCGGCACAGTGACCGACGGAGCCACCGGAAAACCGCTGAAAGCCGCAACCATCATTCTGCGCGATGCCGCCGACACTACCGCAAAACCGCTTGGCAATCTTACCGATGCCAACGGCGCATTCACCGTGCAGCAGGTCCCGATTGGGAAAACGTTCACGTTTGAAGCCCGCTACACCGGCTACGAACATCACACACTTCCAGCAATCACCCTTACTGCCGATTCGCCCTCGTTGAATCTTTCACCCATCGTGCTTCAGCCGCGCACGATTCAACAAGGTGAGGTGCAGGTGACAGCCGAACGCCCGCAAGTGATGGTGATGGCCGACAAAACCGTGCATACGGTGGAGAACAACCCGAACTTCACTGCGGCCAACGTCAGCGAGCTATTGGGCCAGGTTCCATCTATCCATGTGGATCAGGAAGGGAAGGTTTTTCTACGGGGAAACGAGAACGTCACCATCATGGTGAACGACCGCCCGCTAACGATGCCCGCCGAACAGCGGAACAAATTCCTGCAATCGCTTCCGGCAAGCACCGTGAAGGATATTGAGATCAGAACAAACCCCGGCGCCAAGTTCGACGCGAAGGATCAAGGGGGAATCATCAACATCGTCACCCGCCGCACCCTTAGCGATATGGTGGGGGGGAACGTGAACGCTGGCGCAGATACCAGAGGTGGGCTGAACGGCGGGGTAGGGTTATACTACAACAGCAAAGATGTGAACGCATCGCTTGGCGGCGGCGGCTATTACGGCCCAAACACCAGCCGCGAAACCACCCTTCGCATCAACCACTTCGACAGCAACGAACGGAAAATCCAAGGGGACGGGAACTCGGAGTCCTCCTCCAGTTCTTACTACAGCTACGGCCAGCTTGATTACAAGCTCACCGAATCAGACCTCTTCTCTCTTTCCTTCAATCTAAACGGTTGGGGGTCGGAGCGCACATCGAACGGAGCCGACACCTACTACAACGCCAGTGATGCAGTTGTTGGCCGGTTCTACGACACCAACTCCACAAACAAGGCTGTCAAAAATTCGGGCGGCTACAACAGTGGATCGTTTCTGTACAAACACACTTTTGCTCCGGATCACACGATAGAGCTTAGCACCAACTACGATGGCAACGGATACGGCAGCGGCAGCCGCTACATCAGCCAGTTCTTCCGCGCTAACGGCAGCCTTGACTCCAGCAGAAGTTCCTTGCGGAACAACAGCTACGATCGCTCAGGCTCCACCATCATCAGCAAAGTGGATTACGAGAACCCACTTAGCGAATCGTTCAAACTGACGTTGGGTGCAAAGAATGAACTGAACTTTTTGGATAACAACACTGTGGTGGAAAACATGAACCAAACCACGGGCGAGTTCACCCGCGACACCGCACAAACCAACCACTACTTGCCCCAGAACAGCATCTACGCGCTGTATGGCAACGGCGCGGTTGTGCTCTCGCCGCAGTTCACCATGCAGGCGGGGTTGCGGATGGAGCACGCAATCGTCTCGGCTAAGTATCAGTCGGGCCAGGAACTGGTCTCGCGCAGCTACACCAACTTCTTCCCCAGCGGGTCGGTTGCTTGGAATTTAGACCAGCAAAACAGCCTGACCTTCAGCTACCGGCGCAGCGTTGCCTTGCCCGATATTGACGCGCTGAATCCGACAAAATTCCGCTGGAATGACATATCAGAATTTAGCGGCAATCCCAACCTTGCGCCGGAGTTCAACAACAACTTCGAGCTAAACTACAGCACCTTTTGGGGCATGGGGAATATGGTGACGTTTGCCCCTTACTACGCCACCACCAGTGGCAATATCGAAAGCAGCCAACAGTTGCTGAACAACGTGACCTACAGCAGCTATGCCAACTTCAACGGCACATACTCCATCGGGGCCGAGGCATCGGTGTCGGTGCGCCCGTGGGAGTGGCTGAACTTGCGGACATCCGGCGGCATTTATCGGAAGGTGAATCGTGGCAGCGCGATTCCTGGCGACTTGTACAGTTCGGCCATCGGAAACAACGGCAGCCTTTGGTTAACCCTAACGCTGATGGAGGGACTCACCTTCAGCAACAGCCTGTTCTTCCAGAACCCGGCAGCAGTTGGCGGCCAGACACCATCCTCCATGATCTTCTGGAATGCCTCACTTCAGCAGCGGTTGCTTGATAAAAAACTGACTATCACGCTTCGGATAAACGACCCATTGAACTTGCAGAAATGGCAAAACACCTACAGCTCGCCGGAGTTTTATAGCAACACCGAAAGCAAGTGGGAATCGCGCTCGCTGGGGTTAAGCATCAGCTACAACTTCGGCACCATCCCCCGCTTGGAATCGCATGAAAAGGAGAAGAGTGAGACCAAAGGAAGCGGCGGCGGCGGCAACAGTGGCGGCGGCGGATCGGGGCAGGGGGGATAGCAGGTTGTTCTTGGTTTCTCACGTTGATGAGAAAGAACCACAGAGACACAGAGGACACAGAGAAAAGAGAGGAGAGACATGCGCAGGTGTGGCTTCATTATCTACACTTTAGGCGGCGGATCGGGGCAGGGGGGGTAGCAGGTTGTTTTTGGTTTCTCACGTTGATGAGAAAGAACCACAGAGACACAGAGGGCACAGAGAAAAGAGAGGAGAGACATGCGCAGGTGTGGCTTCATTATTCATACCTTTAGCGAAAAAGGTAGTAAGTATGGATGAGTATCTAATCGCTGAGTTTGCTGGTAGTGGCTATGAAGCCGAGACAACCCGAGAGATAATTGGAGCGGCAATTGAGGTTCATAAAATTATTGGACCGGGGTTGTTAGAGTCAGCATATCAAGCCTGCTTGGCTCGCGAATTATCGCTGAGACGTATTCCATTCAAACAGCAAGTGGCTTTGCCTTTAGTCTATAAAGGCATCGGTGTTGACCTTGCCTATCGCATTGATTTCATCATTCGCGACAAAGTAGTTGTTGAGCTAAAAGCCACTGACGGCATCACCCCAGTATTCGAAGCACAGCTTATGACGTATCTGCGTCTCACTGATCTTCAACTTGGTCTTCTCATCAACTTTAACGTCCCTTCCCTAAAAAATGGGATCCGTAGAATCATCCTATAACCCCCCTCTCTCCTCTCTTCTCTTCTCTTCTCTCTTCTCTCTTCTCTCTTCTCTGTGCCCTCTGTGTCTCTGTGGTGATCCTCCCCCGAAAAAGTGAAGAAGGAGATAAGAGGGTATTTTACAATCATCAGGAGGAACGACCCATGGGAGAACAACGCAGGACGTTTACCAAAGAGTTTAAGATGGAAGCACTTCGTA